>NZ_JBDPLT010000013.1:0-184544 GCF_039871775.1 Plantactinospora sp. B5E13 | reverse complement strand
CGGAGACCGATTCCGTCGCAAGAACCTGTCTACCGATGGCTCCACGTCCTTATCAAAAGCTGTCCGCTATGGACGGTACGCCCGTGTCATCCCGAACCGCCCCCGGATCCTTGCTGAGATCACCTCAGTGACCGAAACGGCTCCTCGTTCTCGTAGTCGACTGGTGCCCCTCCCCCGTCGTGTTCCGGGTTGCCGAGAAACTCCTCGCTGTACTCCCGCATCACGTTGCGCCACAAATCGAAGTCCGGGGAGTGGGGGGCGCGCAGGACCGAGGCGGGCTGGAATACGCCGGTGGGGAAGACGCTGAGCATGCCACCGGCGATCGCGACCTTTCCGGGATCTCTCCGCAACAGGAAGAAACTCGCCCCGGAATCGCTACGTCGGATCGTCAGGGTACTCACGGAGGTCAGCAACGGATAGTCGGTGAGCGCGAACGGGCCCCTGAGAAGTCGACGGAAGGGCAGGTTCTGCCACACGATCCGATCGGGCGTCAGGTTCCCATGATGATCGACGCCGACAAGCGCCGCCTCGTGGGCGAGCGACTCCCCGACATCGATCATGTCGAAGTAACACATCTCGCCGAGTGTCCCGACCATGGCGGACGGACTCGCCGGTTCACCTGGCAGGACGTCGAGTAGTCGATAACAGAGCCGGTTCTCGAACAGTCGTGGCCTGGCAAGGTCACGCATCGCCCGGTGGTATCGATCGTATTCTCGGCCGGAGTCGGCGATCGGCCGCAGCCGCCGCGTCTCCCGTTCGCCACCGGTCGCCCTCGGACGGTCGGCGTCGTCCCGCCAGTTCAGTTCCACCTCGCCCAGATCAATCGGTCTGGTGAGCCGCCACTCCGGCGGCATGAGCACACCGGTTTGCCCGAGGCGGATCGGTTCCGGGTAGAGCCGACTGACCTGGCGGGTCAGCTCAGCGCGGTGGCTCCCGAGGAACCGCCGCGTCCTCAACCAGCTCCGTCGGCTCCTGCCGATCGCCGAGTCCGGTTCGTCCCTGCCAGCGCCGTCGTTGCTGCCAGCGCCGTCGTTGCTTCCCATCAAGCCGAGCATCTGACGGGGGATACCCAGACCGTCAGCGAAGCGCTCGAAAGAGGCCGAGCGTAAGGACCCTCCGCCCACCCCGTTCCAACTCGCTGATGTGTGGCTGAGGCATACCGACAAGCATCCCCACGTCATTCTGGCTCGCGCCGGTCCACCGGCGGAATATGCGGGACACGGCACCCATGTCCCGCTCCGCAAGCGCGTGGACCATTTCGGGCCGATCCCAGAGCCCGGGCGGAACGACGGGTGGCGTCCACGGCTTCATGTCCAGACCCTACCGAGCACCCGCATACCTGGGCGGTATACGCGCGCTGGCTGTCCGACAACGACCCGCTCGGGTTTGCTGATGGAAAGCCTGGCCAGGCCCCGCACTGCCACTGTCACCAGTTCGGCGCACCGCCGGATACCTCCGGTCGTTTTGGCCGGCGCCGGCGGTCGTCACCCGACAACCGCGAGGTGAGGCATGGGTTTGTGGGCTCGATGGCGGCGACGGCGGCTGACGTCGTTGTTCCGGCGGCATGCCGCCGACGTGCTGGCGGCGGCCCGAGCCGCTGACGCCGCTGAGGCGGAGGCCGCACGACAGCGCGTACTGGAACTGGCGCGTCGACAACGTCGAGACGTCGACACCGAACAGGTCGACCGGAACTGGAACGGCCCGACCCGGATCGACGGCCTGCCGATGCTGACGTACGGCCAACAGTGGCAGTACGGGACCGGGCGGGTCGAGCCGTGGTGATCCGGATCTGGAGATGGTTGCGTCGGCGCCGCCAGGCCAGCCGGGTGGCGGACCGTCGGCGCAACGACTGGCGCTGGCACCGGGCGGGGCGGCGATGAACGAACGACCACCGCATCTGGTCAGCCCGTCGATCCCGGACCTGCCGGACGGCACGCTGCTACGCCTCGCGCCGGGCGAATGGTCGCACTGTCGTACGGTGCCGGACGGCAGCCCGCTGAACGTGACCGTGTGCCGGGTGCACCGCAACGTGACCCGGCAGGACGGGGCCGATTTGTGGGTCTGGATCGTCGGCCACGAACATCCATCGTGCACCTGGCCACATGTCGAGTCGCACCCACCCTGTCTGCAGCTGATGGTGCGGGTCGACGTACTGGCCCGAGTGGTCGAACCGTGAGCATGGTCGGGACTGGACGATGACGTCGGTAGCGCCTGGTGCCTGAGAGTCACCACGGTGACTCTCAGGCACGTCATTCAAGCCGAGCATGGGTGCACCGCCGACAAGCGGCGGGACCTCGGGCGAACGTTCGGAACGCGCGGGCACCCGGCGCGACCCCCTTGACATCGCCGTACGTGGATGATTCTGTGAGCGCTCACAGCAGTAGTTTCCAGACCGGAAGCCATGAACGTATATCACCGCAGCTAGATATCGATTTCTGTGGGCTGTAAGCGCTCCCAGGTAAAGGAGGAATGTTCCCGATGCGGCACAGGATGGTCAGGTTCGCAGCGGTCGTGCTGGCTGCGGTCGCCGCCGTGGCCGTCGTACCCGGTCTCGCTGGACCGGCGGCCGCCGGAAGCGGGCGGTCGGGGGCCGGCGGTGCCGCAGCCCTGGCCAACCCGGGCTTCGAGGCCGCCGGTTCGGACGGTTCACCGACCGGCTGGTCCGAACGCGGTCAGACGGCGGCGAGCTACGTCGAGCCGGGCGGACGGTCCGACGCGAACCGGCTCACCCACGCCGCCGAGCAGCCGTACCAGGTCCAGACCCGGCAGCGGGTCACCGGCCTGGGCCGGGGCGGGCACACGCTGCGGGTCGCGGTCCGGGCCAGCGGCGGCCAGCGAAAGGCGTACGTCGCGCTCACCGACTGCGGCGGGCCGGAGCGTCGGGTCGACCTGCCCCGGACCGGGGCCGAGTGGTGGGTCGAGGTCGCCGTCACCACCCGGGTCAGCACCGGACGCTGCACGATCGTGCTCGCCTCCGACGGTGACGCCGGCCAGTGGGCGCACTTCGACGACGTGACCCTCACCCCGACCACCGGGGAATCCGGGCCGGCACTGGCGATCGCCGGCGCCGACGTCTCGCACCTGACGAAGAACGAACACCACGGCGCGGTGTACCGGGACCGGACCGGCCCGCCCCGGGACGCGCTGCGGATCCTGCGTGCCAACGACGTCAACTACGCCCGGCTCAAAGTGTGGGTCGACCCGGCCGACGGGTTCAGCGACACAGCGGACGTGCTGGCCAAGGCACGCCGGGCGCACGCCCTCGGAATGGGCCTGCTGATCGACTTCCACTACTCCGACACCTGGGCCGACCCCGGCAAGCAGTTCAAGCCGGCCGCCTGGGCGGACCTGCCGTTCGACCAGCTCCGGCAGGCGGTGTACGACCACACCCACGACGTCGTCTCCGCACTGCGCCGACAGGGCACTCCGGCCGACATGGTGCAGGTCGGCAACGAGATCAACGGCGGCATGCTCTGGCCCGACGGGCGGTGGGACAACTGGGACCGGCTGGCCACCCTGCTCACCGCCGGCAGTACCGCCGTCACCGACGCCTCGCCGCGTACCAGGGTCGTGCTGCACCTGGCCGAGGGCGGCGACAACGGCGGCCACCGCTGGTGGTTCGACAACGCGGTCGCCCGGGGTGTGCCGTTCGACGTCATCGCCGTCTCGCACTACACGTACTGGCACGGACCGCTCGGCGCGCTGCAGGCCAACCTGCTCGACCTCACCTCCCGGTACGGCAAGCCGGTGGTGGTCACCGAGACCGCGTACGGCTTCACCCTCGCCGAATCCGATCACGAGACGAACATCTTCAACGCCGCACTCCAGCAGGTCGGCGGCTATCCGGCGACACCCGCCGGGCAGGCCGAGGCGGTCCGGGACATGATCACCACCGTGTCGGCCGTACCCGGCGCGCTCGGGATCTTCTACTGGGAACCCACCTGGACGGCGGTGGACGGCGCCGGCTGGGATCCGGCCGACCCGACCTCCGGCGACGGCTGGGAGAACCAGGCCCTCTTCGACTACTCCGGTCGGGCCCTGCCCGCCCTGCGGGTGCTCGGCGACGCCGCGAACCCGAGACGGTAGGCAGGCAGCGTCCGGCGCTCCAACCCCTCCGACGGAAGGAAGAACCATGAGCGGTTCGTCCCGACCGCTGCGCAGCATCGCCGCCGTCACCGGCACGATCATGCTGCTCGCCGCCGGCCTGCTCACCGGGACCGGCGTTCCCGCGTCCGCCGCCACCACCATCACCAACCCGGGCTTCGAGTCCTCCGGCGGCCCCCAGAGTCCGACCGGCTGGTCCGAGTCGTCCAACACCGGGCAGCAGAGCGCCAGCTTCACCGAGGCCGGCGGACGCTCCGGCAACTACCGGCTGTCGCACTGGGCCTCGTCGGCGTACCAGGTGGAGACGTACCAGCAGTTGACCGGGCTGAGCGCCGGGTCGTACACGTTCCGGGCCTGGGTCCGCTCCGGCGGCGGCCAGGTCGCCACGTACCTGGTGCTGCGCGGCTGCGGTGGCGCCGAGCAGCGGGCCAGCATCCCGACCACCTCGACCTGGACGCAGGTTTCGGTGACCAGCCAGGTCACGGCGGGGGTCTGTACCGCCGGCATCGTCTCCAACGCCCAGGCCGGAAACTGGATCAACGTGGACGACGTGGAGTTCGTCGGCAACGGCGGCGGCAATCCCAACCCCAGCCCGAACCTGATCCGGGGCGTGGACATCTCGACGTTGAAGAAGAGTGAGGACCGGGGCGGGGTCTACCGGGACGCCGCCGGCAACCAACGTGACGCCCTGCAACTGCTCCGCTCCGCCGGCGCCAACTACGCCCGGCTGAAGGTCTGGGTCAACCCGGCCGACGGCTACAACAACCGGGCCCGGGTGCTGCAGATGGCCACCCGGATCAAGGCGCAGGGGATGAAGCTGCTTGTCGACTTCCACTACTCCGACACCTGGGCCGATCCCGGCAAGCAGTACAAGCCGGCCGCGTGGAACGGCTACAGCTTCACCCAGCTGCGCGACGCGGTCTACCACCACACGTACGACGTGCTCAACGCCCTGAAGGCGCAGGGTACGACGGCCGACATGGTGCAGGTCGGCAACGAGATCAACGACGGGATGCTCTGGCCGGACGGCCGCAGCTCCAACTGGGCCAACCTGGCCGCCCTGCTCACCGCCGGCAGCAACGCGGTGAAGGCGGTGAACAGTTCGACCCTGGTGATGCTGCACCTGGCCGAGGGCGGCAACAACAGTCAGCACCGGTGGTGGTTCGACCAGGCGACCTCGCGCGGGGTGCCGTTCGACGTGATCGGGGTGTCGCACTACCTCTACTGGCACGGGTCGCTCGGCAGTCTGCAGAACAACCTCAACGACCTGGCGTCCCGGTACGGCCGGCCGGTGGTGGTCGCCGAGACCGCGTACGGCTTCACGCTGAACGCCGACGACGCCGAGCCGAACATCTTCAACTCCTCCCTGCAGCAGGCCGGTGGTTATCCGGCCACCCCGCAGGGGCAGGCCGACGCGCTGCGGGCGGTCTTCAGCGTGGTCAAGTCGGTGCCGAACGGGCGTGGTCTGGGTGTCTTCTACTGGGAGCCGACCTGGACGGCGGTCCCGGGCAACGGCTGGGATCCGGATAATCCGTCGTCGGGCAACGGCTGGGAGAACCAGGCGCTCTTCGACTACGCCGACCGGGCGCTGCCCGGCCTGTCCGTCCTCGGCACTGCCTGAGCCCGTCTGACCGGTTCCTGTCCCCGAGCAGACGGATCACGAAACACCACGGGCCCGACCTGGAAGACCAGGTCGGGCCCGTGCCGTCGACGCCGTCGGGCCCCGAGGCGCGACACCACCGGAACGCCCAACCCTGCATTGATCGTGGTAAATCAGACACGAAACGAACTGTTAGCACGGGACAGGGGAACACATTCACAGTCTTCGATGTAACCTGGACGTCGGTAGCCGTTCACCCAGCGGCCACCGGATGATATCCAGGAGGACCCGCACATGCCGCAGCCCGCCCTGTTCGCGATCGACATCGTCGCCGTGATCCTGCTCGTGTTCGGGCTCTACTTCCCCCGGCACCGCCGGCGCGACCTGGTCGCCGCGTACCTCGGCGTCAACGTCGGGGTGATGGCGGTCGCGAGTTCGCTCAGCACCAGCAGCGCCGGCACCGGGCTCGGCCTCGGGCTGGCCCTGTTCGGCGTGCTCTCCATCATCCGGCTGCGCTCCACCGAACTCGACCAGCACGAGGTCGCGTACTACTTCTGCGCCCTCGCGCTCGGCATCCTCTCCGCCCTCGGCGGCGGGGCCGCGTGGCACATCCCGGCGATGATGGCGCTGATCCTCCTGGTCATGTTCATCGGCGACCACCCCCGACTGTTCCGCAGCTACCGCCGACAGAGTTTGCTGCTCGACTCGGCCATCACCGACCAGGTCGCGCTCGTCGCCCACCTGGAGCAACTCCTCGGCGCCCGGGTGCACTCCGCCGCCATCCAGCGGATCGACCTGGTCAACGACACCACGCTTGTCGACGTCCGCTACTCGCTGCCGGGCAGGTCCGGCGCGGGACTGCGGGTCGCCGCCACCACGACGGGAGGAGCACGCCGTTGACCACCTCGGTGACCTGCGCGCCGCTGGCCGGCCTCGAGTCGATCGGGTTGGCGGAACTCGTCGAACGGGCTGCCCTGCAGACTCGGGTGGACCGCAAGTACCTGCTGCCCGTCGACGTGATGTGGGCCGTCCTGGACCAGGTCGACCCGACCACCCGGGTGCTGGAGATCGACGGGGCACGGTCGTTCGCCTACCAGTCGACGTACTTCGACACCCCGGACCTGACCAGCTACCTGCTGACCGCCCAGCGCCGACGCCGACGGTTCAAGATCAGGACGCGGACGTACCTCGACTCGGCGCTCTGCTGGCTCGAGGTCAAGACCCAGGGCGGCCGGGGCAACACGGTCAAGAACCGGCTGCCGTACCAGCCCGACCACGAACACGTCCTCACTCCCGGGCTGGAGTTCGTCGAGGACGTGCTCGCCCGGGAGTCGATCCCGCTGGCCGGACCGGCGGAGTTCGTACCGACCCTGGTCACCCGGTACCGGCGCAGCACCCTGTTCCTGCCGGCCACCACCAGCCGGGTCACCGTGGACACCGAACTGGTCTGGCAGGACACCGGCTCCGCCGCGCTGCGGCTGCCCGGCCTGGCGGTGGTCGAGACCAAGACCGGCTCCACCGCGTCCGCCGTCGACCGGCTGCTCTGGGCGCGCGGCCACCGTCCGATCCGGATCTCCAAGTACGCCACCGGGCTCGCCGCGCTCCGGCCGGAACTGCCGGCGGCCCCGTGGCGGCGCACCCTGCGCCGGCACTTCGTGCCGTTCACCGCCGACCACCGGCACCCCCGCCCGTCCCCGTCCCCGTCCCCATCCGCGTCCCCACCGCCATCCCCACCGCCGTCCGACGGTCGCCACGCCGCCTCCGTACCGCCGTCGGCCGTCTGCCACCCGAGCGTGGCAGGCCCGGCCCGTCCCCTCGAACCGGAAACGGAGTGACCGTGCGCAGAATCTCGTACTACCTGGTCGGCGTCCTCACCGTCGCCGCCATCGGCGTGGACCTCGAGCCACCGTCGGCCCCGGCCGCCGCCAGTCTGAAGCCGGCCGCCGCCAGTCTGAATCCGGCAGCCGTCGTCGACACCGGGGTCGGTGGCGGCCGGCCCGCGCAGCAGGTCACCGAGCCGAGCGCCGAACAGGTCGCCGCCGCAGCCGCCGAACTGGCCGGGGACATCACCTTCTCGGTGCCGAGCGGCACCTTCCAGAACGAGGTGTCGATCTCGCTCAGCACCACGATCGCCGGCGCGACGATCCGGTACAGCACGGACAACCAGCCGCCGACCGAGGCCTCGCCGGCCTACTCCGGTACGCCGCTGCGGTTCACCCGGACCACCCAGTTGCGCGCGCAGGCGTACGTGAACGGCGCCGCCACCGGCGAACCCGGCACCGCGATCTACGTGGCCCGGGGCGCCGTCGCCACCAACCACGACCTGCCGGTCCTGCTGCTCGACGCGTACGGGCAGGGTGCCCCCGGCCGGGAGTACGTCGACACCGCCGTGATGGAGTTCCGGCCGACGAACGGCTCCACCTCGCTGGGTGCCACCCCGAGCCTGGTCAGCCGGGCCGGTTTCCACCTGCGCGGCAACTCCAGCGCGATGTTCCCGAAGGTGCCGTACCGGCTGGAGTTGCGGGACAACACCGACGACGACCTCGACCTGCCGCTGCTCGGGTTGCCGGAGGACTCCGACTGGGTGATGCGTGGGCCGTACAGCGACAAGGCGCTGATCCGGGACGCCTTCGTCTACGGCCTGGGCCGGGAGATGGGCCGGCTGCACGCCCCCCGGTTCGCCTTCGCCGAGGTGTACGTCAACCTGGACAACCAGCCGGTGGGCGCGGACGACTACCAGGGCGTCTACATGATCGTCGAGACGATCAAGAACTCGAAGAACCGGCTGGACCTCAAGCAGCTCGACGAGGACGACATCACCCTGCCGAAGATCACCGGCGGCTACATCTTCAAGTTCGAGTGGCTGGCCGCCGAGGAGCCGATCCTGCCCTGCCCGGGCGGCGGCCCGAACTGCTGGAACTATCTGGAGGTGGTCGACCCGGATCCGCTGCAGCCGCAGCAGCGGGACTGGCTCAGCCAACACATCCAACAGTTCAACACCATGCTCAACTCGGCCGGGTTCGCTGATCCGACCACGGGTTATCCGGCCTGGATAGACGTGGACTCCTGGGTCGACAACATGATCATCAACGAGTTCACCCGGGAGATGGACTCGTACCTGCGCAGCGCGTACTTCCACAAGGACCGGGACGGCAAGATCGTCGCCGGACCGCTCTGGGACTTCGACCTGTCGTTCGGGGTCGGCGGCTACTTCGGCAACGACCAGGTCAGCGGCTGGCAGTACCAGCAGACCCGGAACCCGGTGGCGAACAACTGGTACAACCGGCTGGTCCAGGATCCGGCGTTCGTCAACCGGGTCAAGGTCCGCTGGCAGCAGCTGCGTCAGGGGCTGCTCTCCAACGCCCAACTCGAGGCCCGGATCAACAGCCTGGCCACCCCGCTGACCGCCGCCGCAGCCCGCAACTTCCAGAAGTGGCCGATCCTGGCCACCCGGATGGTCGGCCCGTTCATCACCCCGACCAACCCCACCTGGGCCGGTCAGGTGCAGTACATGCGGGACTGGATGTTCCAGCGGGCCGCCTGGCTGGACTCCACCGCCGGCTGGGGCGGCGCCACCACTCCCCCGCCGACCGCTCCCCCGACCACGCCGCCAACAACCACCGCGCCGCCGACCACACCCCCGGTGACCACACCCCCGGCCTCCGGCCGATCGTGTACGGCGACCTACAGCGTCACCAGCCAGTGGCAGGGTGGCTTCCAGGGCGACGTACGGGTCACCGCCGGCCCGGCCGCGATCAACGGCTGGCGGGTGGCCTGGACGTTCGGCAACGGCCAGACGGTCAGCCAGGCGTGGAACGCCACCGTCACCTCCAGCGGTTCGGCGGTGACCGCGACGAACGCGGCACACAACGGGGCGCTCGGCGCGTCGGCCAGCACGACCTTCGGTTTCATCGGCTCCTGGACCGGCACCAACAGCCTGCCCACGCTGACCTGCACCGCCTCCTGACGAGCGGAAACGGATCGGCGGCGCCCCCCGGGTGGGGGGCGGCGCCGATCCGTTCGCTAGCTGACCCAGTGCGTTCAGTGCACGGTGACGACCGGCTTGGCCACCAGGTCGCGCAGTTCCTCGGGCAGTTCGGCGCCCATCTCGTCGGCGAGCCGGACCGCCTCCTCGATCAGGGTCTCGACGATCTGCCCCTCGGGCACGGTCTTGATCACCTGACCCTTGACGAAGATCTGGCCCTTGCCGTTGCCGGAGGCGACCCCGAGGTCCGCCTCCCGGGCCTCGCCCGGTCCGTTCACCACGCAGCCCATCACGGCGACCCGCAGCGGCACCGGCAGCCCCTCCAGGCCGGCGGTGACCTCCTCGGCGAGCTTGTAGACGTCGACCTGGGCCCGGCCGCAGGACGGGCAGGAGACGATCTCCAGGCCGCGTTCGCGCAGCCCGAGCGACTCCAGGATCTGGTTGCCGACCTTGATCTCCTCGACCGGCGGCGCGGAGAGCGAGACCCGGATCGTGTCGCCGATCCCCTCGGCGAGCAGCGCCCCGAAGGCGACCGCCGACTTGATGGTGCCCTGGAAGGCGGGACCGGCCTCGGTCACCCCGAGGTGCAGCGGATAGTCGCACTGCTCGGCGAGCTGCCGGTACGCCCGGATCATCACCACCGGGTCGTTGTGCTTGACCGAGATCTTGATGTCCCGGAAGCCGTGCTCCTCGAAGAGCGAGCACTCCCAGAGCGCCGACTCGACAAGCGCTTCGGCGGTCGCCTTGCCGTACTTGGCGAGCAGCCGCTTGTCGAGCGAGCCGGCGTTCACCCCGATCCGGATCGGCACCCCGGCGTCGCCCGCCGCCTTGGCGATCTCCTTGACCTTGTCGTCGAACTGCCGGATGTTGCCCGGGTTGACCCGGACGGCGGCACAGCCGGCGTCGATCGCGGCGAAGACGTACTTCGGCTGGAAGTGGATGTCGGCGATGACCGGGATCTGCGACTTCTTCGCGATCGCCGGCAGCGCCTCCACGTCGTCCTGGGACGGCACCGCCACCCGGACGATCTGGCAGCCGCTGGCGGTCAGCTCGGCGATCTGCTGCAGCGTGGTGTTGACGTCGGCGGTCAGGGTGGTGGTCATCGACTGGACCGAAACCGGTGCGCCGCCACCCACCGGTACGGAGCCGACCATGATCTGCCGGCTCGACCGCCGCGGCGCCAGCGGCGGCGGAGGTACGGCGGGCATGCCGAGGCTGACTGCGGTCACTCTGCACTCACCTTTGGATCAGCGTAATCGGGTTCACCACGTCGGCGGTGATGGTCAGCAGCGTGAAAGCGCCACCGATCAGGATCAACGCATACGTTACGGGCATCAGCTTGAAGTAGTCGACCCGCCCCGGGTCGGGTTTACCCAGTCGAGCGAAGATCCACGACCGGGCCCGCTCGAACCAGGCGATGGCGATGTGCCCGCCGTCCAGCGGCAGCAGCGGCAGCAGGTTGAAGACACCGATGAAGAAGTTCAGCGAGACGAAGAGCAGGACGAACACTTCCCAGAGGCCGTGCTGGACAGCCTCGCCGCCGAGCCGGCTGGCCCCGACGACGCTGATCGGGGTGTCGACGTCCCGCTCACCGCCGGTGATCGCGTTCCAGAGGGCGGGGATCTTCTGCGGGATCCGCTGCAGCGCCTTTGCGGTGTTCACGGCCATGGTGCCGGTGAAGTCGGCGGTCGCGCCGAACGCCCCGACCGGGCTGTACTTGATCATTGACGGGGTGCCGAGTCCGACCCCGAGCGCGGCGACCGGGGCGGCCGGGCCGTCCGGCTTGTCCGGCGACGGCCGCTGCACCGAGGCGAGGTTGACCTCGGAGGTCTGGGAGACGCCGTCCCGGACGTACGTCACCTGGACCGGTCCGGGCGGGGTGGCCCGGATCGCGTCGAGCATGTCGCCCCAGTTGGCCACCGGGCGGGTGCCGACCGCGGTGATCACGTCGCCGTTGCGGAGGCTGGCCTGGGCGGCCGGGCTGGCCGGGTCGCCGGGCTGGCAGGCCCGGGCGACGTTCTCCGGGACCACACAGGGGGCCAGTTCGATCCGGGCCGGCTCGCTACGGATCTGCTCGCTTGTCGTCGGGTAGTCGGGGTTCGGCAGGCCCATGAAGATCGCGGCGAACCAGAGCGTGACGATCGCGAGACAGAAGTGCGCCACCGAACCGGCCGCCATCACCGCGGTCCGCTTCCAGAGCGGCTGCCGCCACATGGCCCGGGGCTCGTCCGCCGGGTCGACGTCGTCGTCCTGCGGAGTCATCCCGACGATCTTGCAGAAGCCGCCGAGCGGGATCGCCTTGATCCCGTACTCGGTCTCACCCCGGCGGAACGACCAGACGGTGGGCCCGAAACCGACAAAATAGCGGGTCACCTTCATCCCGAACCGCTTGGCGACGAGCATGTGCCCGGCCTCGTGCAGGCTCACCGAGATCAGGATTCCCAGGGCAAACGCCACCACCCCGAGCAGGTACAGCATCAGGCTCCTTCCACCGCCATCGCGATGATCTCCTGGGCACGGGCCCGCGCCCAGGATTCGGCGGCGAGCACCTCTTCGACGGTACCCGGTTGGGCGAAATCCGGTGCGGCGTCGAGGACCCGCTCGAGCGTGTCGACGATGCCGAGGAACGGCAGCCGGCCGGCGAGGAAGGCGGCCACACACTCCTCGTTCGCCGCGTTGTAGATCGCCGGACGGCAGCGCCCGAACGTCCCGGCCTGCTTCGCCAGCCGTACGGCGGGGAAGGCGTCGTCGTCCAGGGCCAGGAACTGCCAGCTCTGGGCGGTGGTCCAGTCGACCGCCGGGGCGGCCTCGGCGACCCGCTCCGGCCAGCCGAGGGCGAGGGCGATCGGCAACCGCATGTCCGGCGGGCTGACCTGGGCCAGCGTCGAGCCGTCGGTGAACTCGACCATCGAGTGGATCATCGACTGCGGGTGGACCACCACGTCGATATCGTCGTACGGCACCCCGAAGAGTTCGTGCGTCTCGATCACCTCGAGCGCCTTGTTCACCAGGGTCGCGCAGTTGATCGTGATGACCGGACCCATGTTCCAGGTGGGGTGGGCGAGCGCCTGCTCCGGGGTGACCTGGGCCAGCTCGTCCCGACGCCGGCCCCGGAACGGCCCGCCGCTGGCGGTGAGCAGCAGACGACGTACCTCGGACCGGGTGCCGCCGCGCAGACACTGCGCCAGCGCGGAATGCTCGGAGTCGACCGGGACGATCTGGTCCGGTCGGCGCATCGCGGCCCGGACCACCGGCCCGCCCGCCACCAGCGACTCCTTGTTGGCCAGCGCGAGGGTACGCCCGGCGCGCAGCGCGGCCAGGGTCGGCGGCAGGCCGAGCGAGCCGACCACGCCGTTGAGCACGATGTCGCAGGGCCACTCGGCCAGCTCGGTCATCGCGTCCGGACCGGCGATGATCTTGGGGAGTTTGAAGTCGCCGCTGGACCAGCCCCGCTTCGCCGCCTCGGCGTAGAAGGCGAGCTGCAGGTCCTGGGCGGCGGAGGCCTTGGCCACCCCGACCGCCTCGACCTCCAGCTCCAGGGCCTGGGCGGCGAGCAGGGCGACGTTGCCGCCGCCGGCACCGAGGGCGACCACCCGGAACCGGTCGGGGTTGCGCCGGACGATGTCGATGGCCTGGGTGCCGACCGAGCCGGTCGAACCGAGCAGGACGATCTCGCGCGGGGAACTCACCCGGACATTCTCCCCGATCGCCCCTGAACGCCCGCTGAGAGCCTCAGCCCTCGCGCCCGACTTCCTCCGCACCCTCCGGCGGGGCCTGCTCGCCCTCGTCCGGCGGGGCCTGCTCGCCCTCGTCCGGCGGGGCCTGCTCGCCCTCGTCCGGCGGGGCCTGCTCGCCCTCGTCCGGCGGGGCCTCCTCGTCGAGAAGGTCGGCCGGGTCGACCGAGAACGGGAACGGCTGCCGCATTTCGAAGACGCTGCCGGCGGCAGCGGCGGCGACCGGGCGGTACTCGCCGTCGGCCAACTCGAACAGGGCGATCGAGGGCACCCGATTACGCAGGTCGACGCGGAGGAAGAACGGCACGCCGGCGGCGACGTACTCGCGGGGCCGGTCGATGATGTCCTTACGCCGGTTGCCGGGCGAGACGATCTCGCCGAGCAGCACCGCCTCCGCGATCGGCACCGCGCTTCGGCCGCCGCCAGATCGACGGAGAACAACAAGATCCGGAATGAACAGATCGTCGCCGGAGACGACGTTGATCTCGGGATAGGCCCAGAACCCGGCCCGCCGCGCCGCGCGGTGCACCAGGTAGGGCAGTTCACGTTCGACAGACTGATGATCGATTCCGGCGTGGGGGGTCACGATCACGCTTCCGCTCAAGACCTCAACCTTGGGGCCGTTGGTCTCCGGCAACAGGTCGAGGGCGAGCTGAGCGGTCCACGGCTCGTCACGCCACCGCAGCACGTCGAACGACGGCTCGGACGCGAAAGGGGCCTGGGCCATCCGGCTCACCCCCTCAGCGGGACATTCTGCTCAGACCAGCCTAGCCGCGCAGCGCCGTACGCACAGCGTCGCACGTTTTGTCCGACAACTGACGCCCCCAAATCCGTTCGGGAGTCGCACCTTCGAATCCATGCCGGCCACGTCCAGCCTGGCCACCGGCTCCCACGCGCCTCGATTCAGAGACCTATCCAGTCACCCTAAGGCGAACTATTAGTGGTCCCGGCCGCAATGACAGCGGACTCCTTCGTCAAGTTCGGCGTCGAAGCGGTGGCGTAGATCGTGCCCCAGCGCCACGAGCTCTTGAAGCTGTTGGGAGGTCAGCCGCCGGCCTTCCCACATCAGCTCGGCAAGACCGGCTGAGTACGCGGGCGCGGGGATTTCCTCGGTCATATCGACCGCACACAACGCGGCAAGGTCACCGACAGGTATTCCGAGAAAGCGGGCGAACGCGCTGACGAGCTGCGGGTCAAGCGCCCTGCCTCCGAAGGCGATCTGGTTGACCGTGGGTCGCGAGAGGTACGGGCCGCCCGAGTAGAGCAGCAACTCGGCAGGGGACGTGCCCTTCAAGTTGCGATAGTGCAACAGCCGGCCGATGATTGCCCTTGCCCTGTCGTCGGGGACGGGCCAACGCGGCGGGGGGAGCATTCCTACCAGTGGCTGCTGCGGCATGGCACGGGCAGTGGCGAGCAGGACCGGCCGCGCCGGCGGCACGGCGACGTAGTCCCAGGCGATCCTGCCCGGGTCAGCCTTGGGATCCGTGGGAGCAAGATCGGCGGGTAGGTCCTGGCCCGCCAACACGAACAGATCTGCGGCGTGCCAGCCCAACATGGGGGCGAGACGCCGCAACGCTTCGGGCGCCGCGATGTCGCCGCCGACATCCCGGACCACGGCTGCGGCCTTCCAGCCGCGCACATCCGTCAGCCGGCGAAGGAGGACCTCGAACTCCATGCGACCTCCCCTGCTCGTTGTTCAGCAGATCGTTGATCTGCCACCCGTCGCCCTGTCCCGTGCGACGGATGGCAGGCTACAACGACCGGAAGCAACTGGACTAGTTCCTTCCTTGCCCCATTCTCGCGTCGCGCCAAACTGCTCCTGGTGCAAGTGAATAGCCGTTGGCCGTCAGGGCCTCGGAGGCCACGTCCTTGACCGGCATATAGCCGGCGAAGTTGTTTGGCCAATAGTGACCCGATTGATTGTCGTATCCGACGATCTGGCCACCGCTGACTTTGAGGTTCCCTGCCATGAACACCGGCTGCTTCTCTGCGAGGCTAGAATGCCCGGCACCCCAACTGCCGTAGGTGTCCGCCCGGTCGTGAGGCATGGATCGGACGGTTCCGTCGCGCATGACGACGAACAAGTGATCACCATCGGCCAGATTCGATCCGTCCGATTGCCAGGAGCCCACCGGAATCTCCGGCTGTTTGCTGTCGTCCGCGCCGTTCTCACCCATCCGGAACACCTTCCGAGGCTGGATCGGATCGCTCGGGCAATTGTGCACCAGGACTGACCGGTCGCCAGCGACCACGTAGTACGTGTGGATGTTCGCGATGGTGAGGTTGTGGACCGTGGCCTCCGCGACCATCCGGCGTTCGATCGCGGTGATCTGGACCTCGGTGCCGGCGCTGGTCCGGAGCCATTGACCAGATCGCAGGTCGGTGGCCTCGGTCCACTCACGCAACTCCGGCACCCAGAACGGGTGGTTGTCGGTGGCGGTGATCTCGGCCGACGCCGCTCCCCGCTCGCCGTCGATGTCGACGACGAGCCTCACCAGGTGCTTGGCACTGTCACGCTTGATCGCGGCGGCGACCGTCTCCACCTGGAGTCGCCCCGTCTTCGGATCGGTGGCGATAACCTTGTCGCCCGGCTCCACGTCCTCGATCGGCTTCGTCGAACCGTCCGCCATCAGGACCGTCGTGCCGGGTACGAAACTGCTGTCGCAGCCTCCGCGAGCCTTGCCAGTGCCACCGCCGCCGCTGGCGCCACCACTGCCGCGCGAGGAGCCGCCTGAGGAACCACCCGGCTTCGATCCGCTACCGCCGGACTTCCCACCGCTGCCGGCGGAGGATCCTCTCGGGTTGGACTTGGCCTGGGCCTGTTTCTGCTCCGGGTTACCGGTCTTCTTCGTATTGTTGACGGCCTTGTTACTGGTCGTATTGGCCTTCTCTGCGGCCTTCTTCTTCGCCAACTGCGCGGCCCGCTTCGCCCGCTCGATGGCGAGCTTCTTGGCGGTCAAGGCCGCCTGCTCCGCTGCCCGAGCCGCAGCCAGCACCGCCTCGGCGGCCCGTTTCGCCGCCCGCCACGCCTGGATCGCGTTGATCGTCCGGTCGATGGCCCGGATCACGCCCGGGATCTTGGCGATCTTGCCCCACGGGATCGCGTCCAGGATCAGGCTGCCGCACGACCACATGTCACCGCCGAAGCAGGCCATGGCGTCGTTGATGCCGATGAACTCCTTCAGCATGTACCAGGCCGAATCGAGGATCACCGACATCAGCGAGCGACCCATGGTGGCCTGCGCCTGGGCGACCTGCGCCGCCGACAGCCCTGCCCCGGCCAGCGCCGCCGCCATCTCTGAGGCGGTCAGCGACACCGACAGACCGGTCGGGTCCGACAGCGTCACCGGGTTGTTGTGGGCGTACGCATAGCCGTTGTTCTGCTGCGGGTCGGTCAGGTCCAGCACCGGGTCGGCGGAGAGGAACCGGCCCACCTGCGGGTCGTACAGCCGGGCCCCGAGCGGGGTGTAGCCGGACGAGTCGTCCCGCAGCGCACCGAGGAAACCGGTGTTGCCCTGCATGTTGAACGCCGGACCACGCTGGTTGCCGAACGGGTCCTGCTTGCGCAGCCGGATCGTCATCCCGGTCGTCAGGGAGACCTCGGCGTACGGGCTGCCCTGGTGGTCACCGGCGACCGCGACCAGGGTGGATCCGGCGGTGGGGTGCCGGTAGCGCATCATCACGCCGCCCGGCGCGGGGTACGAACGCTGGGTGTTGACCAGTGTCCCGCCCTGCTGGACGGTTACCTGGGCCTCGCCCAGGTTCAGGGTGGCCTGCCGCCCCTGGATGGTCAGCAAACGACTGCCGCCCGGCCCGTAGATGTGCCGGGTCTCGTCCTGTGCCTGCCACTTCTGCGCCGTCGCGGCGTTGTCGCAGGCGGCCAGCACGATCGGTGTGGCGTTGGCCGTCGCGCCGTCCTTGACCGCGGCACAGAGGTTGGAGGCGGTGTGCTTGAGCTGCCCCGCCGCGGTCCGCTCCAGCCGCTGGTTCGCCGAGCCATCGCACTTCTGGATCCCGAACGCCGACCCGGCGGTGTTCGCCGCCGGCTGCGCGCACCAGGTCTTGTCGTACGCGTGCAGTGTGCCCAGGTTCGGGTTGCTCTGGTTCGGAGCCGGAGTGAACGTGTACTTCTGCGCCGGAGTGCCGTTGCACGGGTAGAGCCGCAGTTCCCCACCCGCCGCCAGGGTGCCGCCGGCAAGGTCGATGCACTTGTTCGCCAGGCCGACGTACGGCGACATGCCCTTGCCACCCTGGCCGGTGATCCGCTCGATCTGGCCGTCGTACGTCCAGGTGAACGTCTGCTGGTCACCGTTCTCCACCGAGGTGACCGACTTGGTCTCGCCGGTCAGCTCGTACAGCCGCTCCGCCACCGCGGTGACCTCCGCACCCTGCGGGGTGCGGTAGTTCTTGGTCACCTTGGTCAGCGTCCGCGGCTGGCTGCCGTCGGCCTTGCCGTAGTCGTAGGTGCTCACCGCGTCCTTGGCGGTGTCACCGGTGAGATCCCGCTCCACCAGCTTCGTGCGGTTGCCGAGCAGGTCGTACTCGTACTCCTGCCAGTAGCCGGAGCCGTCGGTGCCGGCAGCGACGTTGACCGCACCACCCGAGCCGACCGGGCCACCCTCGCAGGATTCCTGGTTCGTGGCCGTCCAGGCGGTCCGCAGTTGGCCGATCGGGTCGTACGTGAAGCACTGGCGTTCCGCGATCTTCGTGGAGTGTTCGCGGATCGCGGTGACGTTGCCCGCGTCGTCGTACGCGTAGGAGCGCTGCGAGACCAGGTTGCCGGCGGCGACGGCGGTGTCGCCGACCTGCTCCCGGTACACCTGCTGGCTGGTCAGCGCCCCGCTGGCCTCGTCGTAGCTGGCCATCGCCCAGACCCGGTACGGCTGAGCGCCGAGCGTGGACCGGAGCAACTGACCGTACGGGGAGTAGACCGTCTCCGAGCCGTACCAGTCCGTGCCGGAGACCGACAGCGGCAGCCCGTCCTTGCTGTACCGAGCGACGATCTTCTCGGCGGGCAGGGCGCCGACGGCGGGCAGCGAGGTCGACTCGGGTAGCCCGGTGTCGGTGTACGCGTAGTTGTACGTGTACGACGTCTGGAGGCCCCAGGTGGTGGCGATCGCCGGCGGCAGGGTCAGCGTGGTGGACGTCGGCTGGTAGTCGGTGGTGTAGCCGCCGACCGTCTGGGTGTACGGCAGTCCGTCGGTGTACCGGGTGGCGGTCGCCGGCAGGCCCTTGCCGCCCGGGGCGGTGTCGTAGGTGTACTCGGCCAGCAGGGCGCCGCCGCTGTCGCCGAGCCGCTGCTGCTTCGGCCGGGACAGCTCGTCGTAGCCGTTCCAGACCGTGACACCCCGGGCGTTGGTGGTGGTCAGCAGCCGGTCCCGGTGGTCGTATGTCATCCGGGTGGCCCCGGCGTCCGGGTCGGTCGAGGTGGTCGGCCGGCCACGCTGGTCGTACGCCCAGGTCCACGGGCGGTTCGGGTCGGCGGAGTGCGCTGCCCGGACCAGCCGGCCCCGGGTGTCGTACTGGTAGCCCATCGAGGTGAACTCGGTACGGGCGGCGTCGGTGAAGGTGTCCACCCGGCTGGTCCGGCCCAGCCCGTCGGTGAAGATCCGGTAGGAGGCGGCCCCGGTCGGGTTCAACACCGTGGAGAAGTCGGCGCCGTAGCTGTAGTTGGTCGCCCGTCCCGGCATCTCCTCGCCACGCAGGATCGGCAGTTCCCGGGTGACCCGGCCGAGGCCGTCGTAGGTGTACCGGGTGGCGTTCGGCACCGCCGTGTCGGCGAGCGGCGTGAACAACGTGCCGACCGGGGAACCGTCGGCGAGGTACGCGTTGTTGGTCTGCCACACCTCGCCGGAGCTGTTGTACAGCGTGTCCGTGATCAGCCGACCGCCGCCGACCGCCTCGACCTGGCTCTGCCGCTCCCGGCCCAGACCGTCGTAGATGGTGACGGAGGTCTGGACCCGGTTCTCGTGCCCGCGGCTGAAGGTGGTGATGTACGGCGGCTTCCCGGCCGGTACGGCGTACTCGGCCCGGAAGTCCGGCACGGCAGCGGCGGACGGGGTGCGACCCGGACCCCACGCCTCGACGAGCCGGCCCAGTGGGTCGAACCTCGCCTCGCTGACCCGGTCGTTGAGGTCGGTGGTCTTGACCGCGTGGGCGCGGCCCGGATCCAACTCCTGGGTCTGCTTGTGCCCCAGCGAGTTCTCCTCGGTCACGCTGAACGCCTGACCGACGTCGGGGGTGTAGGTGATTTTGGAGGTCCGACCGTCCGGGTCGGTGGCCGACTTGACCCGGCCGATGTTGTCGAAGGTCCTGCTGCCGTCGGACTGGAACCCGGAGCCGTCGGCCTTGAGCGACCAGGTCTGCCGGGCAAGCCCCCGGTCCGCCCCGGACGGGGCGACCCCGTACGCCCGGTCGTCGTAGGCGACCTGGCTGGCGCCACTCAGTGTGGTCAGGTTGTCGAAGGTGGCGGCGGCGCAGGTCGTCGGGCTGGTCCGGGTCTGCTTGGTCAGCCCGATGATGTTCTTGTCGGTGTGGTGGTGGTACTCGAGGAGGGTGCAGGACTCGTCGCCGGTCCGTCCGGTGTCGCCGAGGACCTCGACGTGGGTCGGCAGGCCGTGGGTGGTCTCGAAGGTGGTCTTCGTCTCGACCATCCGCAGCAGGCGCGGGTCGTCGCCGGTGCCGGAGGATCGGGCGTACGCCACCTGGCGCGGCTCGGTGACCCGCCAGGAACGCAGCGGGGTCAGCCCGTCGTCCCGGTCCCGCCGGGCGAGTTCCCTGGCCTCCGGATAGGTCACGCTGCGGGTCAGCCAGTCGGCGTCGGCGTCGCCCGCGCTGGAGTAGGTGAGTTCCTCGGCGACCCGGCCGGCGAACGGCTCCCGGTCCTTGGCGATCTCGGCGCCGGTGATGTCCGCCACGGAGACGCTGTCCCCCATGCCCCGGAAGTACCGGGTGACGGACTTGGTCCGCCGACTGCCGATGTCCGGGTCGTCCGCTCCGGTGAGGACGGTGACCTGGGCGAAGCCGGCGAACTGGGAGTAGGTGCGGGTGCTCTTCTTGGTGAACTCCTGCTCGGCGAGCCGCCACCCCGGGTTCGCGTACCCGTACCGGGTGGTGGTGCCGAACGCGCCGTCGACGGCGGGCAGTTCCTCGACGCTCTCGACGACGTACCTGTGGAACCAGTCGATGTCCTCGACCGCCGGGTCGGGGTGCCAGAACGACGGGTAGCAGAGTCGGTTGTTCGCCTTCAGTTCGGCGGTGTCGCCCTTGCCGGGCAGGCCTGTGCCGGTACGGCAGTCGCCGGTCGGCTGCTTGTAGGTGACAACCGTTTCGCCGCCGTACTCGTTGACCACCCGGGCGATGCGCAGCCGGGAGAAGCCGGGCCGGTGGTCCTTTCTGACCCGGTTCGGCATGTCCTCGGCGTTGGCCATGAACCGGACCGGGTTGAGCCGGACACTGGCGTCGGTCGTGCCGTTGCGGCCGTAGCCGGTACGAGTGATCGACTCCAGCCAGAGCGCGGTGTTGGGGCCGGTCCGCAGGATCGGGAACGACTGCTTGAGCTGGTAGTCGTCCACGGCCTGGAGCGCGGTGTTGCCGGGGAGGCGCTGCGCCGAGGTGGTGATCTTGTCCAGTCGCTTGCGGGAGAAGAACGCCGGCCCGGCGTTCCAGCACTGCTTGTCGGCGACGCAGTTCAGGTCGGCCGGGGTGTCGTACCAGATCCGGTACTTGTTCGGGTCCTTGCTGCCGAAGTTGGCGTCGGTGCAGGTGGTCGAGCCCTCGGCGAAACAGCGCTCGGCCACGGTGAAGTTCACCCGGGCCAGGGGCGCCGCCGAGAAGACCGTGGTGGCGCGCTGCCCGTAGTCGATCCGGGTCAGGTAGCCGCCCCGGTCGTAGCCGACCGGGTCCTTGAAGTTGAAGTTCCGGGCGTAGTGGTTGGTCTCCTTGGCCCACCACAGGCTCATCGCGTTGCCGTGGACGTCCTCGACGTAGTCGAGACCCCAGCGCCAGGCCTGGGTGCAGGCGGAGCCGGCCCAGTTGCCCGCCTTGTAACAGGGCTCGTCCGGGTGGTTCCCGTACACCGGCACGGTGAGCACCGAGTTGGTCACCGGGTCGTCGGCCGCACTGCCCCGGTCCGACCACCCGGGCAGGCGGTGCCGACCGAAGTGGTAGCGGGTGCCGTCCCGGGTGGTGACGATCCAGTACTCGCCGTCGGCGTCCCCGTTGGCCAGGCTGGTGTCCGTCTCCAGCTGGACCCGGGAACCGTCGCCGTTCGCGGTGTGCCAGACCCCGGTGGTCTTGTCCCTGACCAGTTCGGTGGTCAGGCCGCCGAGGGAAAGGGTGGCGTTGTCGGAGCCCCAGCAGAGGTCTGCGGTGCGGTGGCTCGCGTTGTTCGAGCCCGACTTCTTCGAGTCCTGCCGGCAGTTGGCGTAGCTGCGGGTGATCGCCCCGGCGCTGTAGTCCCAGCCGTCACCGATCCAGGAGGCCTGGTTGTTGGTGGCCGAGGTCCGGCCGTCCACCGACTGCGAGGAGTACGACAACGCGACCCTCGGCATCAGCCCGCCGGCCGTCTCCGGCACCTGCACCTGGTAGGAGTAGGTGAACGCACCGGAGGAGGAGCCGGCGGCCCAGGAGCCTGAGGAGAGCAGCGGGGTGGCGGTGAAGTCACCGGCCGCCGAGGCGCCGGTGTCCAGCACACCGACCACACCCGAGCCGCTCGACGTGTCGGCGGCGGAGATCGCGGGGCCGGCGGCGGAGGCGCGGGCGGTCGAGGCGCCGAGCAGCGAGCCGATGGGCACGCTACCGGTCACGACCCGGCGGACCGGCAGTTCCGGCTCCTCAGGCTCGGGCTCGCCCTCGTCGGTGTCCTCGCCCTCACCCTCGCCGGTGCCGTCGCCGTCACCCTCGGGGTCGCCGTCCCCCTCGTCGCCCTCGTTCTCCTCGGGGTCGTCGGCGATGACGGCGGCGCGGGCCGGTGCCTGCGCGGCCGGGACCAGCTTCACCTCGCTGCGCAGCGGCTGGATGGGTGCCGTACCGGGGGCGAGGTCCAGGCTTCCGGTGCCGTCGCCGGGGGCGCAGTCGCCGGTCTCCGGGGCGTCGTAGACGCAGTCGGGCAGCACCATCACGCCGAACCGGTCGGCGGCCTGCGGCCCGTACACGTCGGCGAAGGCGGTGTAGTCGACGCTCAGCACGACCTCGCCGGCTGGGTCGGCGGTGGCCGGCGGGGTGATCTTCATGATCAGACCGGACACCCCGGCGGTCTGGGACGCCTCCGGGGCGGCGAGGTCGATCGTCCAGGTGCCGGCGACCGCGGCCGGATCACCGCCCTCCGGTACGCCGAGGGCGACCGGCAGGTCGTCGACGGGGAGACTGGCACCGGCCTCGACGCCGGTCAGGTCCACCACGCCGCTGTCCTGCTGCCACGGGGTGAGGGCCTGCGGCTCGTACGGGACCACCGGGGTGGCCTCGGCGGTGGTCAGGTTCGGATCGGCACTCTCGTCCTGCCCGATCCGCGCGCTGCGCGGAATGTCCGGCAGGTCGACCTGGATCCCGTCGCGGTCCATCCCGGTCCCGGGCACCGCCCAGGCGGCGGCGGGCAGACTCGTCGCGACCAGGGTCGCGGAGAGCGCCAGCACGATCGCCGTACGGCTACGACGCCGCCAGTGCCGACCTGGCTTCACCGGAGTCCGACGGCCGTGCCACCGCCGGGACAGCAAACCGGTACCACGCATGAGCGTCGACTCCCACCAGGCGCGAATTGAACGAGGACTGCGGGCAGGCCGCGAGCATGTGCCACGCATGGCACATGCGTGAGCACTCTGCGACAAGAGAATCGGTTGCTCAAGGTCACCGGACGTAACCACAGCGCACATCGAGTGATCCCTGTCACTGCATTATTCGGCACCAGTCACTGTGGACGGTACGACTCATCACCTGACGGTCCAATCACCGCATGTCCGTTACATCGCAGCCGCAAATACCCGCAGAAGGCCAGATCTCTGGCGTAACGCTCGATAGCCCGCGGAGCCAGGTCACGTATCCATAACTATCAAGGGATAGACGTAACTCCCCCACGGTGTGCGATCGTGTGGCCGCGTTCTGCCCGGCGCCCCGCCGGACGGGCTGCCTCACCCGCGTCTCCCCCATGTCCGCCCGGCCCAACAGGAGTGGATCCGCCGTGATCGCGCCTCGCCTGCTCAGTCCCTTCGTGCGTACGCGCACCAGGCTGGCTCTCAGCCTGGGCGTCGTGCTGGTCCTCGTCGCCGCTCCGCTGCCGTGGTGGTACGGGTCCGACGAGCCCCGGAAGGAGGCCCTCGGTGCCACCCCGGCACCGGCCGCCCCCCGGGACGAGACGGCCGCGATGACCGAGGCCCGGCAGACCGGCCAGGAGGTGCTGGTGGAGACGGCCACCACCGCCACCTCACTGACCTGGGCACGTCCGGACGGCCAGCTCCGGAGCACATTCCACGCCACGGCACAGCGGGCGAGGACCGCTACCGGGCAGTGGGCGCCGATCGACACCACGCTGATCCGGGGCGAGAAGACCTCCGGCGGCCTCGACGTCCGACCGGTCAACCCGCCGGTCCCGGTCCGCCTCTCCGGCGGCGGCACCAGCGGAGACGAAAGCGTGCTGGCCGAAGTGGACCTCGACGGCCACATTGTCGCGTACACCTGGCCGGGTCCGCTGCCGGAACCGGTCCTCGACGGACCGCGCGCCCTCTACCCCGAGGTCCGCCCCGGGGTGGACCTGCTGGCCGTCGCCCGCGACGACGGCGGTCTCGCCCAGGTGCTGATCGTCAAGAACCGCGCGGCGGCCGGAGCGGTCCACAGCGTCGGCTACGGCCTGCGCTCCGCCACGGCGGTCTTCCGGCACGACGCCACCACCGGCGGCGTCCGGATCCTCGACCGGGCCGGCCAGGAGATCAGCGCGATCCCCACCCCGTTCGCCTGGGACTCCGCCGGCCAGGACCCGGAGGCGCCCGAGGTCGCTCCCCGCACCGCCGTGGCCAGCCCCTCCGACGTACTCCGCCTCTCCGGCCTCAACGGCAGCGAACCCGGCTCCCGACACGCCCGGATCCCCACCCGACTGGACGGCGACGGCAGCGGGCAGGCCCGCCTGCACCTCGACGCCGCCACCACCGGCCTGCTCAGCGCCGAGGACGTGCTCTTCCCGGTCTTCCTGGACCCGACCCTGACCAGCGGTCGGCAGGCCTGGGCGACGGTCTACGCCCAGCACCCCAACACCAACACCTGGAACGGCACCAACTTCAACAAGGGCACCACCGACGCCCGGGTGGGCTACGAGCGGAACACCCCGCTGCGGGCCCGCTCCTTCTGGCGGATGGGCTTCAGCTCCGCCCTGAAGGGCGCCACGGTCAGCTCGGCCACGCTCAGGATGTTGAACAACCACTCCTGGAACTGCAGCGCCCGGGAGATGCAGCTCTGGCTCACCGGCGCCATCTCCTCCGGCACCACCTGGAACGCCCAGCCATCGTGGAGCAGGGAGCAGCAGCGGCGCTCGTTCGCACACGGCTACGGCAGCAGCTGCGCCGACGAATACGTGGCCTTCAACGTGCTCGACGCCGCCCAGCGTGCCGCCAACAGCGGCTCGACGAACATCACCTTCGGCATGCGCGCGACGACCGAGTCCGACACGGTGACCTGGCGGAAGTTCCTGGTCAGTTCCACCGAGCTGAGCGTCGTATACAACCGACCCCCCAACCAGCCGACCAACGGCACCAGCAACCCGGGCGGTGCCTGTGTAGCCGGCACCGGTCCGGGGGTGACGGTCGGCAAGAGGGACATCACCCTGGCCGCCACCGCCACCGACGCCGACGGCAACCTGAAGGCGCTGCGCTTCCGGTTCTGGAAGGACGGCGCCGCGGTCCCGGCCGGCACCCTGGACACCACCCTCAGCAGCGGCCGAGGCGACGTGCTCATCCCCTCCAGCACGCTGCAGGACAAGGCCAGCTACTCGTGGGACGTACGCGCCGAGGACGAGTCCGGCAAGGTCTCCGACTGGTTCCCGAACGGCGACGCTCCCTGCCGACTCACCGTCGACGGTCAGAAACCCGGGACTCCGGAGGTCGGGAGCGACGTCTGGCTGGAAGCCACCCCGGACGGCGCCACCTGGTCGACGGTCAAGTTCGGCGGGACCGGCCCGGTCAGTTTCACCGCCACCGACGCGGTCAAGTTCCGATACTCCCTCGGCGGGTTCAGCCCGGTAGAGGTGACCGCCAGCGCCGGCAGCGCCACCGTACCCGCCCTGCGACCACGGCACGCCGGTCCCAACACGCTCGTGGTGAACGCCCTCGACGCGGCCGGCAACGAGAGCGACCCGAAGAAGTACACCTTCTACGTGCCGCCGAGGGACGCCGCCGACGGTCCCGGCGACACCGGCGGGGACGGCCTCCCCGACCTGATGCTGATCGACGCGGACGGCAAGCTACGCACCTACGCCGGCGACGTCAACGGCGAGCTGCACTCCTCACTCACCGCCTCGTACACCGCAGACCGGCAGCTCGACCCGCCCGGACACTGGTACGACCCGGCGACCGGAAAGGCCGCCCTCATCAGCAAGTACACCGACGTCTACCCGGGGGACGGCTCGACCGACCTGTTCGCCCGTACCCCGGACGGCGGCTTCTGGCTCTACCCCGGCGACGGGTACGGCAGCTTCGACGTCGACCAGCGACTACGGGTCCTGCTGCCGGCGAACGCCCCGAACCCGGCCACCTGGACCCAGCTCAAGGCAATCGGTGACATCACCGGCGACAAGCTCCCGGACCTGGCGCTGCGGGCCGGAACCGCGTTCTGGGTGCTGAGCGGCTACACCGGCGCGAGCTTCCAGGAGGCGACCCTGATGCAGGGCACCGCGTGGGGCCGCGCGGAGATCGTCAACGTGGCGGACGTGGACCTGGACGGCACCCCTGACCTGCTCTGGCGCAACCTGGACACCGGCATCATGTACATCCGGCACGGCAAGCCGGGCACGGTCGCGGGCAGCGTGAACCTGGACTCGCTCAAGACGGCCGCCGGCTCCCGCAGCGGCGACGTCTCGTACGGGACCAGTTGGACCGAGACCAACATCAGCGCGGTGATCGGCATCCCGGACGTGAACGGGGACCGGGTGCCCGACCTGTGGGTCCGGTCCGGAGTGGACGGGCAGCTGCGGGTCTACCACCCGACGACCACCGACACGAGACCGGCGGTCCAGGTGGTGCTGCCGGAAAACCTGGCGGGCGTACGTGCCTTCGGCTGAGGCCCTCGCCATACTGAACGGGCCCGGACAGTCTCTCCTGTTCGGGCCCGTTCGGCTCTCCTGCCGTCCCGATCAGCGGTCGGGACCGGCCGAGGTAACCTTTTCCACCTCGTTCCGGCCGCACCGGTCGCTGTGACGGCCGCTCCATCAGTTAGACAAGCGGGGAATGACTGTGACGTTCACGGTTTCAGCCGCTCAACGAACCATCCGGCCTCATGACGAGCCGCCCATACTTCGGCAGGACGATGTCGACGAACTCCGGTGAACGAAGATCCTCCTGATCGGCGGCGTTCACATGGATTTGTACCGGCAGGTCGCCGACAGGGACGTAGAACCGGAGCACCGCCAGATCCAGCCCGTCACCCACCCGTAGAAGTCCGCTGGAGATGCGGATCGTGCCGTCGAAAACAACCGGCCCCACCGGATCGTCGACGGCGACGGCGGCAACACGGACGGTGGTAGCACCCTCCGCAGCACCGTTCTGAACCTGGACAACCATTTGGCTTTTCCCCACGTCGAGCAGGGGGTGGTCCCCGCTCTCGCCGAGGTCCTCGCCCGCGTCACTCTCGTTGTCCCCGACGAAGAGCACGCCCCCACCAAAATAGGCGCTGAGCTGCCCGAGTATCGACATGCCCAAATCCTATCTGGTTGGCCGAATCGTACAGGTTTCCGCCTCATTGGTTCCAGAATCGAGTTGCTCGCCGCGGGGAGCCGCGCGCATGCCGGAAGGGCCGTCCACTGTGGTCCCGTCGACTATCGTGCCACCGTCGGGGAGGATTCGACGTCTCTCCGCCCTACTCCTCAGACCGGGGCATCATGACCAATCGGATAAACACCAGCAGAATACTGCGCCGACTCGTGGCGGGGCTGGCGGCGGCGCTGCTCGCCACCTTCGCGGCGGCGTCGTCGGCCCGGGCCGACGAGCCGACCGGCACCATCGCCGGCACGATCACCAACAACGGCATACCGGTACCGGATGCGTCGATCTTCGTCTCCGCCGCCGACGGGTCGTTCGGTGAGTCGGGCATGACCGACTGGATCGGCCGGTACACGGTGTCGAACCTGCCGGTGGCCGGCTCGCCGTATCGGGTGTCGGTCGAGGCACCCGGCCACCCGAAGCAGTACGCCCACGGCAAGGCCGACCTTGAGTCCGCGACCCTGTTCCCGGTGACCGCCGACGGAGTGACCACGGTCGACGAGTCACTGCTGCCGACCGGGACGATCATCGGACGGTTCACCGACCCGGCCGGCAACGGCGTGTCGGCCTGGGTGGGCGCCTACGGTAGCCAGGGGGTACCCACCGGCGCCACCGCGGACGGGGACGGCAACTACTCGATTTCCGTACTGCCGGGCACCTACCGGGTCGGCTTCAACTACGGCAACACCCAGCAGTACGCGTACGGCACCTTCTCCTGGTCGCAGGCCTCGCTGTTCGCGGTGGCGGCCGGTGAGACCGTGACGGTGAACGACGTCCGGCTGGAGACCGGGACGATCGCCGGACGGCTGACCAACGCCGACGGCACCCCGGCGGCCGGCATCTCCGTACAGGCCGAGGGTGACACCTCCTACGGCTTCGGCGCGACCGACGACTCCGGCGCGTACCGGATCGAGGACCTGGTGCCGGGCGCCTACCGGGTGTACTTCCGACTGCCGTCCGGGGCTCAGCAGTGGGCACCGCAGGCGCTCACCCGGACCCAGGCGCAGTCGTTCGACGTGGCCGGTGGTGGGACGGTCACGCTGGACGAGCAGCTGGTGCCACTCGGCTCGATCGCCGGACGGTTCACCGACACCGACGGCGAACCATTGGCGGACGTCTCGGTGATGGTGGACAGCGACGACGTCGAGGGCAACATCACCACCACGACGGACGCCGAGGGCGCGTACCGAATCGACGGCATTCCGTCGGCCAGCTACCGGGTCCGGTTCTACGACTGGCAGACGAAGCTCGACCAGTACGCCCACGGCAAGCTCAGTCGAGCGGCCGCCGATCCGATCACTGTGCTGGCCGATCAGATCACCACGGTCAACGACCAGCGGCTGCCGACCGGCACCATCCGGGTCACCGCGAAGGACGGACTCACCGGTGCCGCTGTCGACAACTTCTACGTCCAGGTCGGGGAACAGATCGTCAGTACGACAACCGGCGCTGTCCTGCTGTCCGACGTCGCGATCGGAACGCACACCGTGCGGGGCGGCGGCGACGATCACTTTCTTCCCGGCAACGGCCCGACGGTGACCGTCACCGCCGGGCAGCAGGCTGACGTCGAACTGGCCCTTCAGCCATACGGGAAGATCTCCACCACGGTCGTCGACCGGGCCACCGGCGCCCCGGTCGGCGACGCCTGCGTCTATGCGCAGAAGGTGCACACCTTCGTCGTCGAACTGGGTTGCGGGGGACAGAGCGACTCGACGGGCGCGGTGACGCTGCGGGTAAGGGATTCCGGCAGCTACAACGTCTTCGTCATGCCGGAGCGCGGTAGTCCGTACGGCGGGCAGTGGGTCGGTCCCACCGGCGGCACCGGTACGCAGGCCGCGGCGACCCGGGTCACGGTGGCCCCCGGCGCCACCACCTCCCTGGCCCCGGTCCGCCTGGACCCGGCCGGCCGCATCAGCGGCACGGTGACCGGCACGAGCGGGGTTCCGGTGCGGCACGGAATCGTGAGCCTTGTGGGCCCGAGCGTGCTCCTCGGCAGCGACACGTACCACTGGCCGGTCGCCGAGGACGGCAGCTACACGGTTGACCAACTCGGCCCATATCGGTGGCCACTCCTCTTCGCCGCCGACAACCACCCGCTGCAGTGGAGCGGTGGTGTCGGTAACCGGCTGACCGCGAGGTTGGTACCGGTTCAGGCTGGTGGGACCACCGACTTCGACTATCGGATGAAGGCCGGCGCGAAACTACGGATCGGGTTGCCGGGGCCGGGCCGGGTCGTCGTCCGCAATGCGGTCACCGCCGACCCGATGGCCGTGGCAGGCAACTGGGACGGCTCGGCAGAGGTGACCGTCCCGGTCATCGGGGCACAACGGGTCACGGTCGAGTACGCCGACGGCACCACCACCCGCTGGTACGGCGGGACCGACCCCGCCAGCGCGACGCCGGTGTGGATCCCCCGCTCGGGCACGGTGACGATCACCTTCCCGGCGAACTGAGCGGGCGGTCCGACCCGTCGGAAAGGGCAGGCGGCCGGAGTCTTCGTACGCGGACTCCGGCCGCCCGTTCGACCGGATGCGCACGTACCGTCCGATCGCAAGCTAGAACTGCGACGGATGCCTCAACACCTCTAGCTCCGTATCGGAGCACACGATGCGGTTGAGCGCCTCCTCAAGTCCGTTGGCCACCCGCCACATGCCGTATGGACCCACGGCGAACACCGCTCCTGTCTCCCCGATGAGCAGGAGCATGTCGTTCCGCCATTCGCCGAGAGGGAAGACCTTCTCAGCGACGACCTCGACAACCTTTCCGGCAAGCTCGGTCTGGCCTGAACCTCCCAGCAACGGATCGAAGATGACCTCGGAGTTCGGGAAGTTGGGCCCGATGAAGCGCAGCGGGTTTACCGTAAGTCCGCCAAGCTCCGCCAGGGCGTCGAGGGCCGCCGGAAACCGGGGGTACCCTTCGGCGAGCAACGGGCCCAACCAACGCCAAGGCGACGTCCTTCTGCCCGGCGCCCACCCCGCCTGATCGAGAGCAGCCTTAGCTTCCGGTCTGAGGCGCGCGACATGGAGAGTCAACCGTCTCCCCCACCCTGATGCTGACTCGAACCTCGTAACCCCGACGATCCGACGGCCAGCGACCGTCAATCACCAGAGCCGCCTCCCGACAGGATTGGCAACTGTCACGAGAGTTCAGAAACCATGGCAATCCGGGACCCTCCACCCCCGAAGCGCCCACACCGCACAGAGTTTTGTCAAACGACCCGTACGCATGACGTACCAGCGAGTCCTCCACCGATGCCACCTCCCAGCGGATATCGGCAGAGTGGTAGGGAGGGCGGGCGACCACGAAGTACTCACCCCCGAGGAACGTATCCGCGTAGCACCACGTACACGACCACGTTTCAGTGACCCACCTCGTTGGCGGGATAGGCCACCTCTCCATTCGGCCGCCGCAGACGTCACAGTCGACTGAAAACACCTCGGTCAATGCAGCCGCCTCCAGCCTGTGCACACCTCGGGATACCCCGGCCCTCAAGTCACGGTTCGATACGGCGTACCACCCCGTTCAGGACGGTCAGGGTCGGCCGAGGTGGAACGTCTCCACCTCGACTCCGCCGTACCAGTCACGGCGACGGCCGACCGAGGTCATGCCAAGCCGGCGGGCGACCCGCATCGACGCCTCGTTCTCGGGCGCGACCACCGCGTAGAGTTCCTCGACCCCGAGCGCGAAGCCGCGCGCGACCGCACCCCGGGCCGCCTCGGTGGCGTAACCGTGCCCCCAGCACTCCGGGTCCAGGTGCCAACCGACCTCGATGTCGTCGGTCAGCTTCGCCTCGTCGACCCCGGGCAGCGGCTTCAGCATCACCGTGCCGACCACCAGCCCGTCGTCCCGACGCTGCACCGCCCAGATACCGAACCCCTCGCCGAAGGTGGCGTTACGAGCGTGCCAGCGGCGGACCGTCTCCGCGGCACCGGCCGGCTCCCGCAGCGGAAGCCCCGAAGCGGCCAGGAAACGGGCCACCTCGGCCCGCGAGTAGATCTCGAAGACCCGGTCCAGGTCGGCCTGCTCCAGCGTCCAGTCCCGGATCACCAGCCGGTCCGTCGAGTAGATCGTCGCCATGGCGCCGGATGCTAGCCGCCGACCGGTCCGGTCGACCAGCGGATTGCTCCGTCGCCCCGGACACCCGTTCGCGTGTCGCGGCCGACGGGACGCGGACATCCGGCGGGGGCCAGGACTGAGCGCGAACGGTACGGGGAACAGGGACAGGGTGGGCGGCTGGCGGCGGACGAGGCGGGTCGTGGCTGCCGCGTTCCGACCGGTACGCGGGCGTGACCTCTCCCTGCACGCCGCCGCCATCACGTTCTACGGGGCGATCGCCGTGGTGCCCGTGGCGCTGCTGGCGATCTGGTTGACCACGCTGGTGGCCGGCGGGGACCGGGTACGCCGGCTCGCCGCGTACGCGGTGCGGACCCTGCCGGACGAGATCGGTACGCCCGACGCGGTGGCCGCGCTGGTCGAGGCCGGGGTGACGTTGACCCCGTTGCTGGCGCTCGCCTCGGTGCTGCCGGCCTCGCTCTACGGTGAGGGGCTGCGTCGGGCGTTCGTGTCGGTCGCCCGGTCGCACACCGACGAGACGCTTGTCGGTTGGCGTGGACGGCTGCTGCTCCTGCCGCTGTTCGCGTGCGCTCCGGCGCTGCTGCTGGCCGTCCTGTCGGCCCTGCCGGCCACCACCGGGTTGGTCCGGCGGGGTGGCTGGTTCGGCGCGTTCGGTGTGGTGTTGTCGTTCCTGGTCGTGTGGCTGGTGCTCACCCCGGTGCTGCTCTGGGTGTACCGGGTGGTCGGCCCGGCCGCGCCGGACTGGCTCTCCGCGTCTGCCGTCGGTTCGTTCAGCGCGGCGAACCTCTCCGGTTTCCTGCACGGCTTTGTGCTCTTCGCCTCGCTTCCGATCGACCTGGGTGTGCCGTTCGGTGGTCTCGACCAGATCGGTGCCGGTGTCGCCGTCCTGCTCTGGCTCTACCTGTTCCACGTGATCGTGCTCGCCGGCTACTCCGCCACGCTGGCCCTGGCCGCGTGGCGCGCCCGCCGTCGGACGCGTCGTCCGCCGGACCCGCCCTCCCCCACCGAGCCGCCGGACTGATCACCGACCCCGACAGTCACCGATCCCGACGATGCCGGGACTGACACCGATGCCCGACGGACCCGGCCTCACCGCCGCCCGGCGAGCGCGGCCTGCCGGGTGTGTTCGGCCGCCGGTCCGCCGTCGGACTCGCGGATGCCGTACCGCCGGTAGACCCGGGCCAGCGGGCCGGGTGCCCACCAGTTCCACCGCCCGAGCAGCCGCATCGTCGCCGGCACCAGCAGCGCCCGGACCAGGGTCGCGTCGACCGCGATCGCCACGATCATCCCGATGCCGATCAGCTTGATGAAAACCACGCCTCCGGTGGCGAAGCCGGCGACCACGACGGCGAGCAGCAGCGCGGCGGCGGTGATGATCCGGCCGGTGTACTGGAGGCCGGCGGCGACCGACGCGGTGTTGTCGCCGGTCCGGTCCCACTCCTCGCGTACCCGGGAGAGCAGAAAGACCTCGTAGTCGGTGGCGAGGCCGAACAGGACCGCCAGCATCAGGATCGGGTTGCTCGGTTCGATGAAGCCGGTCGGGGTGAAGTGCAGCCAGTCGGCGAGGTGCCCGTCCTGGAAGATCCAGACCACCACCCCGAACGAGGCGCCGATCGAGATCAGGTTCATCAGTACCGCCTTGACCGGCAGCAGCACCGATCCGAAGGCGAGGAAGAGCAGTACCAGCGTGGCGGCGGCCATGATCCCGGCCATCAGCGGCAGCCGGGAGGTGAGGCTGTCCAGCATGTCCAGGTCGGCGGCGGGCCGGCCACCGACCAGCACCTCGGCGCCGGCCGGTGCTGGCAGGTCGCGGACCAGTCGTACGACGTCCTCGGCGACCGGGCCGGTCGGCTCACCCGGGTAGGTCACCGACAGCAGGGTCGACCCGCCCTGGTTGGCGCTGACCTCGACTCCGGTCACCCCGGGCAGCCGGGACACCTGGTCGGCGAAGTCGCGGGCGCCGGTGGCGTCGGTGCCGGAGACCAGCACGCCGACCGGGGCGACGCTGCCGCCCGGGAACTCCGTCTGGATCCGTTCGGCGACCACCCTGGGCGGGGCGTCGGTGGGCAGGACCCGCTCGTCGAAGCCGCCGGCCTCCATCCGGAAGAACGGCGTGGCGAGCACCGCCAGCACCGCGACGACCCCCACCAGGTACAGCACCGGGCGGCGCATCACGCTGTGGGCCAGTCGGGCCCAGGCACCGGTTCCGCCCCCCGTCGGCGACGCCGCGCCCGGTCGGCCTCCGCCGGTCTCGGCCGCCGTCGACCGGCTGCGGTCCGCGCGGCGTCGGAACGGCAGGCGTACGGCGAGCGCGTTGATCCGGGTGCCGAGGATGGTGAGCAGGGCCGGCAGTACGGTCAGCGAGGCGAGCATCGCCACCAGGACGGCGGCCATCCCGCCCAGCCCCATCGACCTGAGGAACGACTGCGGGAAGATGAGCAGGCTGGCCAGGGCGGTGATGATGGTGAGTCCGGAGACCAGGACGGTGCGCCCGGCGGTCGCCATGGTCCGGGCGGTCGCGGCCGGTACGGGGTGTCCGGCGGCGAGTTCCTCCCGGAACCGGCTGACGATGAAGAGCGCGTAGTCGACGGCCATGCCGAGCCCGATCAGCGTGATGATGTTGATCGAGAAGATCGAGATGTCGGTGACCGTGCCGAGCAGCCGGACCAGGATGAACGCGCCGAGGATGGCCAGCCCGCCGACCAGCAGCGGGGTGGCGGCGGCGACCAGGCCACGGAAGATCAGGATGAGCAGGACGAGCAGGATCGGCAGGGAGAGCAGTTCGGCCCGGGTGAGGTCCTCGGCGGTCTGCTCGTTCGCCTCGGCGAGGAAGGCGATGTTGCCGCCGGCCTGGGTGGTGACGCCGGGGGTGTCGAGTGCCGGCCGCAGCGTGTCGTACGCCTCCTGCCGCTGGTCGGGGTCGGCGCCCCGCAACCGCAGCAGCGCGTACGTCGCGTGCCGGTCGTGGGCGACCAGGTTCGGTGCCTGGGTGTCGTACCAACTGGTCACCGTGGCGACCTCGGGCCGCTGCCGCAGCCGGTCGAGGGTGGCGGTGACCGGATCGCGGAAGGCGGGCTGGTCGACGGTGCTGGTGGGGCTGGACCAGAGCACGATCACGTCCGCGCTCTGGTTGCCGAGTTCCGCCTCGATCCGGGCGGCGGCCCGGCTGGATTCGCTGTCCGGGTCGTCGAACCCGCCTCCGGTCAGGGTGCCGAGAACCCCCACGCCCCAGGTCGCCCCGACGGCGACCAGCAGCAGGGCGGCGCCGAGCACCCACCACCGGAGTCGGCCCACGGCCCGTCCCCACCACGCGAACATCGCCCGTCCTCCCCGTCGACCGTTAGGGTCTTAGTCGTAACCACCACTCATCATGGTAAACGCCGTTCACTTTTGCAACAGACGTTCTTTCACGTCAAGGGGATTCGACATGACCGCGCCCACTCGCCGGGAACGCCTGCGTACCGCGACCGTCTCCGAAATCAAGGACGGGGCACGACGACTTCTGGTGACCGGCGGCCCGCCGGCGATCTCGCTGCGCGCGATCGCCCGGGACATGGGGATGACGGCCCCCGCCATCTACCGCTACTTTCCCAGCCTCGAAGCGCTGGTCGTCGAACTCGCCGGCGACCTCTACGACGAACTGCGGCACCAGGTGCAGGCCGCCCGGGACGCCGCCGGCGACGACCCGCTCACCCAGCTCGCCGCCATGTCCCGGGCGTTCCGGGCCTGGTCCGTCGCCCATCCGGCCGAGTTCATGCTCGCCTTCGGCAGTCCGGTACCCGGAATCGACGCGTTCGAGGAGGCGTGCGTCGACGAGACCCATCCCGGTGCCCGGTTCGGCGCGGTCTTCCTCCGGTCCTTCCTGGACCTGTGGCACCGGACGCCGTTTCCCACCCCGCCGGCCGAACTGCTCCACCAGCGGCTGGCCGGCTCCCTCGGCCCGCTGATGCGCAGCCACGGCGAACTGCCGGTCGAGGTGGCGTACGTCTTCCTGACCGGCTGGGCGTCGCTCTACGGCATCGTCTCGATGGAGGTCTACCAGCACCTCCGGTGGGCGGTGTCCGATCCGGACGCGCTCTTCGAGGTCGAGCTGTCGGCCTTCCTGGCCCGGCTCTCGCCGGGAGCCACCCCGCCGGGGACGGTTCGGGCTAGGCTCCCCGAGCATGAACGCCGAGATGCCGAACCGGGCTGACCTCGCCGCACCCGACCGGGCGGACGACACCCTGCCGCGCCGCGCCGACGTCGTGATCGTCGGAGCCGGGCACAACGGTCTGGTCGCCGCCGTCCTGCTGGCCCGCGCCGGCCTCGACGTGGTGGTGCTGGAGGCGGCCGACACGATCGGCGGCGCCGCCCGGACCGAGCGGCCGTTCCCTAGGGTCCCCGAGCTGCGGCACTCCACCGGCTCGTACCTGCTCGGGCTGATGCCGCCGGAACTGGTCCAGTTGCTCGACGTGAAACTGCCGACGCTGCGCCGGGACCCGCACTACTTCCTGCCCACCCCGGGCGGCCCCGGCTCGCCGTACCTGCTGTTCGGCGCCGACCGCGAGGTGACCCGGATGCAGATGACCCGGTTCTTCTCCCTCGCCGACGTGGCCGCCGACGACGCGATGCAGGCCGAACTCGCCGCGCTGCGCGAGGACCTCGCCCCGGCCTGGCTGGCCGAACCGCAACCGGTCGAGGAGATCGCCGACCGGCACGTCCGGCCCGCGCTGCGCCAGGCCTTCGTCGACCTGGTACGCGGCTCGGTCGCCGACTACCTGGCCCGGTTCGACTTCCGCTCCGAACTGCTGGTCTCGATGTACGCCGTCACCGACGGCCTCTCCGGGCTCAACGCCGGCCCGGACGACCCCGGCACCGGCTACAACTTCCTGGCCCACAACATGTGCCGGCTGCCCGGCTCCGGCGGCACCTGGATGATCGTCGAGGGTGGCATGGGCACCGTCTCCCGAACCTTCGCCGACGCCGCCCGCGCCGCCGGCGCCAGGATCCTCACCGGTACGCCGGTCGCCGCGGTCACCGTCGACGGCGGGGCGGCCAGCGGAGTCGTCCTGGCCGACGGGCGGACGGTCACGGCCGAGGTGGTGCTCGGTGCCGGTGACCCGTACCGGCTGATGGAGCTGGTGCCCGACGGCGCGCTGCCGGCCACGCTCACCGAACGGATGGCGGCGGTCCGGCGGACCGGCACCACCCTCAAGGTCAACCTGGCGCTGGCCGACCTGCCGACGTTCTCCTGCCTGCCGGCCGACGCGCCGAGCCCGTTCGGCGCCACCATCCACCTGCTGCCCGGCTCGGCGTCCCTGCTGCCCGGCGGTGGTGGCGGCGAGTCGCCGATGGCGGCGCTACGCGGCATGTGGGCGGACGTGCGGGCGGGACGGCTGCCGGAGGAGCCGACCATCGAGTGGTACCTGCACACCACCGTCGACCCGTCGCTGCGGGACCCGGCCGGCCACCACTCGTCCGCGCTCTTCGTCCAGTCCGTCCCGTACGCCCCGGCCGACGCCTCCTGGGAGGAACTCCTCCCCGGCTACGTCGACAAGCTGCTCGCGATCTGCGACCGGTACGCCCCCGGCACCTCGGATCTGGTCGCCGACGCGGTGCCGCTGACCCCGCCCGGGATCGAGGCGCACTTCGGCATCACCGGCGGGCACATCCACCACGTCGACAACACGGTGTCGTTCACCGACCGGATGCCGTACGCCACCGGACTCGACGGCCTGTACGCGGGCGGGGCCGGCTGCCACCCGGCGGGCAGCGTCATCGGTGCCGCCGGGCACAACGCGGCCCGCCGGATCCTCACCGACCTCGGCCGCTGAGGTGTCAGGAGGCCCTTCCCGTCGCCGGTGCGGCAGGCGGTGGGTGCGGAAAGCCCTTGCCTGACGTCTGTCAGCCGGCCGGCTCGGGGCTCGGCTGCGGCGCCGGCTCGTCGGCCCGGTGCGCCCGGATCCGGTGCCCGACGCTGGTCAGGCACCGCCCGCTCGCCAGGTCGAACCGCCAGCCGTGCAGCTGGCAGGTGAGCTGGCCGTCCTCGACGATGCCGAACCGGCTCAGGTCCGCCTTCAGGTGCGGGCAGCGCCGCTGCACCACCCAGTCGCCGAGCGTGATGTCCTCGGCGTCGACCGCCCGCTCGTGCTCGTCGTACCAGCCCTCGGCGTACTGGAGGCGCTCCTCGGAGAGGCACTTGAAGAAGGAGTAGACGAACTCGTTGTACTGCCCGATCCGGGCGGCCGAGAACCGGCAGGAGAGGAAGAGCGAGTTGACCCAGTCCACCTCGCCGATGTGCAGCAGGTGCTCGATCAGCGCCCGCTCGGTACGGAACCGGTACCGCACCTTCTCGTCCGCGTACGGCCGCACCTGCTTGCCCGGGAAGTCCACCACGATGGACTCGACCGATTCGCCGTCGTAGCCGACCAGGTCGAAGCGGACCGGGCCGCCGACCCCCTTGGCCAGGTAGATCGACTCCTCTAGCAGCGGCTCGATCCGCTGCTTCATCTCCTTGAGCACGTCGATCTCGGGGTGCCGCCAGGACGCCTTCTCCGCCTCGATGATCGGGCGCTTGCGCTCCCGCATCTCCTCCAGGTGCGCGACCTTGTTGGCGAAGAACTCGTCGACCGGGGTCGGATGGGTGGTCTCGCAGTTCTCCGTGGTCAGCTCCGCCACGCTGCCCGGCAGCAGGACCACGCCGTTGGTGCCGCCGACCTTGGCGTACTCGCGCATGAAGACCGACTGGTCGGGGAAGATGTTGCCCTCGTCGCCGTGGATGTCGTTGAACTGCCACAGTTCGTCGTCGAGGAAACAGGGCGGACCGGCGATCGGGAAGACGTACGACGCGTTGAGGTCGTTGATGTACCGCCAGGTCCGGTCGAACTGCCGGTCCCGCTTCTGCTTGCCGAAGGCGGTCTTGGCGGCGGCGGGCAGCTCGTAGACCATCGGGTACCAGATGGCGCCGGAGAACTGCAGCAGGTGCGCGTGCACGTGTCCCAGCTCGGCGAAGGTGCTGAGGTCGGTCGGCCGGGCGTCGTTCTGGTTCAGCACCCGTACGCCGTCGTACTCCACCCAGAGCGACGAGTCACCGATCGGACCGTCGGTCGGACTGGTCAGCGCCTGAATCATGATCTTCAGGCCGCCGTCCAGCTCGTGGACCTCGTTGGTCTTCGTTCGGAGGAAGCTGGTGAAACCCAGGTCGCGGAGTTCGTCCTCCAGCTCCGAGGTCGGGTACTCCGGCAGCAGCACCGTCGCCTTCTTCGAGATGAAGTTCTTCAGGTGGGCCGCGTCGAAGTGGTCCCGGTGCAGGTGGGAGACGTACAGGTAGTCGACCTGCCCCAGGCTCTCCCAGTCGAGCTGTGAATTGTCCGGAAATGGGAACCAAGAGGCGAAGTATGCCGGATTGACCCACGGGTCGCAGAGGATGCTCCCCGCACCGGTGTCGATCCGCATACTCGCGTGGCCCGTACCGGTCAGTCGCACCGCACCATCCCCCTGGACATCGGATCCCCTGGACATCAGCTGTCTCATCCCGCTGGCAGACAATCAAGGCGTACGCCAAACGCTACCGGAGCGCTCGGCCCGACCAACCCGCGACGTCCGGTTGTGCCCGTCGGTCCCGTTCGCCACGCTGAACCCCTTGACAGCCGGCACCGTCGCGCCGGCACCGCCCGGACAGCCGCCGTGGCGGTGGAGGGCGGAGGCCGGCCACGCCGGCTCCGTGCCACATGCCAGACTTACCAGGATCCGATCGTCAAGGAAGGACCGGAAAGTGGCTGGAAGCGAGCCGGTGACGTCACCCGACCAACACAAGCCCGGGCACCGGAAGGCGGGCCGGATCGGGGCGCTCGTCTCCGCGGCCGCCATGGTGGCGATGATGTTCAACAACAACGAGGTCAGCGGCATCGCGAAGCTCTGGCTCGGCGGCTTCGCCGCGTTCCTGGTCGTCGTGGTCATCGGCGACACCGTGCTGCGTCGCAACGGCCTGCGCTCCTAGGGCCCCGCTCCCTGCTCCCCGCGCTCCGGTCGCCCGACGGGCGACCGGAGCGCGACCGCTGGTCGGTGGGTCTCACTTGCCCAGCAGCAGGTCCTTGACCTCTTTCAGCGCGGCGTCAACCTCGGCCTCGAAGTAGCCACCCGGAACCAGACCGAACCGCATGGTGTCGAGGTCGGCGGGGTTGACCGGCATCGGACCGCGCCCGGACATGCTGCCGAGAATCCCCTCGAACAACTGGTCGACCTGCTCCGGGTCATAACCACTGCCGAAGCGCCGTACCTGGAAGGTGCGGCGGATGTGGTCGATCCGGGCCAGCTCACCGCCCGGACCGCCGAGTCCCGGACCCGCCATCGGCGGCGGCCCACCCATCGGCGGCCCACCCATCGGCGGCCCACCCATCGGGGGGCCGGCCATCGGGGGGCCGGCCATCGGGGGGCCGGCCATCGGGGGTGGCCCACCGACCGGCGGTCCACCGACCGGGTCACCCATTCCCCGACCGGGGCCGCGCAACTCCCGGTCAGGCATCCGAATCTCGGCCGTCATGTCCGCCTTGCCGTGTCGGCCGGCGTCAAACCCGTCGAACCGCTCTCCTGGCCCGAAGCCCGCGCCCGGTCCACCCGGACCGCCGGGACCGAAGCCACCGCCGCCGGGGCCGCCGCCCGGTCCACCGGGACCGTAGCCACCGCCTGGGCCGGCGCCCTGACCACCGGGACCGCCGGGACCGCCGGGGCCGAAGCCACCCGGACCGCCCGGTCCGAAGCCACCATCAGGAGCCACCCGCCCGCCAGGGCCACCGGGACCACCGGGGCCGCCCGGGGCGAAGCCACCCGGTCCACCGGGGCCGCCCGGCCCGAAGCCACCGCCGGGGCCGCCAGGGCCGCCGGAACCACGAGGCGGAAGTGGGGCACCCGGGGCACGTTGCGAATCGAACCCACCCCTCGGCGGCTCACCACCACGCTGCGGATCGAACCCACCTCGCGGCGACTCACCCGCACCCCGGGGATCGAACCCACCTCGCGGCGACTCACCCGCACCCCGGGGATCGAACCCACCTCGCGGCGACTCACCGCCACGCTGCGGATCGAACCCGCCCCGCGGATCGAAACCACCCCTCGGCGGCTCACCGCCACGCTGCGGATCGAACCCACCTCGCGTATCAAACCCACCACCCCGCGGCGGCTCACCACCACGCTGTGGTTCAAACCCACCCCGGGGCGGCTCACCCGCACCACGCTTGGGCTCGAAGCCGCCGAACGTGCTGGTGGGCTCGTCGTACTGGCCGTACCGGTCGCCGGGCGGTCCGACCTGGGCCGGCATCGGCCGAGGCGGCAGTGCGCCCGGGGGCAGGCCACGGTCGTCGCGGCTCGGCGGACCCATCCGGTCGGCCGGGCCACCCGGCGGACCGAACCGCTCCGGCGGACCCATCGGCGCCCCCGGACCCATCGGCGCCCCCGGACCCATCCGGTCCGGCGGGCCGAGTCGGTCCGGCGGGCCCATCCGGTCCGGCGGGCCCATCCGGTCGGGCGGGCCCATCCGGTCGGGCGGGCCAAGTCGATCGGGCAGCGCGCCGCGGTCGTTCATCCGGGACTCGCCACCCCGGGCGCCGCCGCCCCGCTCCTCCAACTCGGCGATCTGCCGTTCGACCCGGTCAAGGTGCAGGTCCACCTGCCACTCGTCATAGCCGCCGAAGCGCACCCGGAAGACGACGTCGTGCACCTCCTGAGAGGCGACGGGTGCCCCGATGGGCTCACCGGCGAGCGTGGCCTCGACACGGTCCAGAAACGAGTCCACCTCTTCGACCTTGTAGCCCCGCCGGAGCGCCTTGCGCCGGAAACGCTGACCCTGACTCGCCACTATGTCTCCTGGTTCGCTCGCTTCACTCGCTATGCCGTCCCGCTGCGCGGGTCGGCGCCGCGAGTCGCACTGTAAAGCCCAATGCCCCGTTCGATCACTGCGTCACCGCCGCGGCGGCCAGCTGGCCGCAGGCGCCGTCGATGTCACGCCCCCGGGTGTCCCGGACCGTGGTCGAGACCCCCGCCGCGCGAAGGCGTCGAACGAACTCCCGCTCGACCGGCTTCGGGCTCGCGTCCCAACGGCTGCCCGGGGTCGGGTTGAGCGGGATCAGATTCACGTGGGTCAGCCGACCGGCCAGCAGGCGACCGAGCAGGTCGGCCCGCCACGGCTGATCGTTCACATCTCTGATCATCGCGTATTCGATGGACACGCGGCGCCCCGTACGCTCCGCGTAGTTCCACGCGGCGTCCAGCACCTCGGCCACCTTCCACCGCTGGTTGACCGGGACCAGTTCGTCGCGCAGCTCATCATCGGGCGCATGCAGCGACAACGCAAGGGTCACCGACAGCCCCTCCTCGGCCAGCCGTCGCATGGCGGGGACCAGGCCGACCGTGGAGAGCGTGATGTGGCGCTGGGAGAGACCGAGCCCTTCCGGGGCGGGGGCGGTCAACCGCCGGACCGCCGCGATGACCCGGGAATAGTTGGCCAGCGGCTCGCCCATGCCCATGAAGACCACGTGGGACAGCCGGGGCGGGGAGCCGGCGATCGCGCCGGAGGCGGTCACGCCGGCAAGGTGGACCGCCTGGTCGACGATCTCCGCGGTGGAGAGGTTGCGGGTCAGGCCGGCCTGCCCGGTGGCGCAGAACGGGCACGCCATCCCGCAGCCCGCCTGGCTGGAGATACAGACGGTGACCCGGTCCGGGTAGCCCATCAGGACGCTCTCCACCATCGACCCGTCGTGCAGCCGCCACAGCGCCTTGCGGGTGGCGCCGTCGTCGGTGGCGACCTCGCGGACCGGGGTGAGAAGGTTCGGCAGCATCGCCTCGGCGAGCCGTTCCCGGGTGGCCGCCGGCAGGTCCGTCATCTGTGCCGGGTCCCGCACCAGCCGGCCGAAGTAGTGGGTCGACATCTGCCGGGCCCGGAACGCCGGCTCGCCGAGCTCGGCGACGAGGGCCTGGCGGCCCGCCAGGTCAAGGTCGGCGAGATGCCGGGGTGGCAGGGCGGCGCGGCGCGACGGAGTGGACCCGACCTGGGTCTCGGCGGCGATCTGGATCAAGGGCAGGCTCGTCATGGCCTGTCCAGTCTCCCACGTCCGCGCGACAACGCACCTGGCCGGAGGTGCCGAACCCGCGTGGTCAGCCGGTGGAGACGCGGGAAAACGCTCACGTGACGTTCATCCCATCGGAGCCATGAGCGCCAGGAGCAGGTAGCCGGTCGGCACCGCGAACAGGATCGAGTCGAGCCGGTCCATCAGGCCGCCGTGTCCCGGCAGCAGGTTGCTCATGTCCTTGATCTTCAGATCCCGCTTGATCATCGACTCGGCGAGGTCACCGAGAACCGCCGCCACCGAGACGGCGAGGCCGAACAACGCCCCCCACCAGGGTGCGACGTCCAGCAGGAGCCACAACAACAGCGCGCTACCGAGCGCCGCCGCCGTCACCGAGCCGGCGAACCCCTCCCAGGACTTTTTCGGGCTCACCGAAGGGGCCATCGGGTGCTTCCCGAACGCGACCCCGGCGGCGTACCCGCCGGTGTCGGAGAGCACCACGGCGACCAGGGTGACCAGGACGCGCAGGTGACCGTCGCCCGGTGCGGCGGCCAACAGCGCCGCGAAGCCGCCGAGGAACGGCACGTACACGGCGATGAGGGTGGCGGCGGTCATGTCCCGCTGGTAGCCGGCCGGGCCGTCGCCGAGCCGCCACACCAGCGTCGCCAGCACCGTCACCAGCAGACCGAGACTGAGCGCGTCGGGCCCGGCCCACCAGGCCAGCCCGACCATCAGCAACCCGCCGGCGACCAGCGGCACGAACGGCGGGTGGGCGCCGTTGGCGCGTACCGCCCGGGTCATCTCCCAGATGCCGACCGCGATCGCGGCGGCGATCACGGCGAGGAAGGCCGGACGGAACAGGAAGAGGGGTACGACGATCGCCGCGCCCAGGCCGAGTCCGACGCCGATCGCGGCCGGCAGGTTACGACCGGCCCGCCCGGTCCCGGCCGGTTTTCCGGAACGTGTCGCGCGACGGCGTCCGGGGCCGCGCCGGCGGGGTGGCGACTCCTCCGGGTCACCGTCGTCGTCCACCCGTACCTCCGAACCGGCCCTCGGCTCGGGACCGTCCGTCCGAGCGGGGCCCGTTTCCGGGCCCGGAACGCCCCGCGGATCCGGGCCGGTCTCCGGCACCGGCCCGACCCGCGGCCAACCGACCGGGTTGGTCGGGGCGTCCGCGACGTCGTCGGGGTCCGGGTACGCCGGCCCACCGTCCACCCGGTCCCGCGCCCACGGTCCGGGCTCCGGGTCGAGGTCGTGGTGTCCGTTGTGCTGAGCCGCGCCGCGCCCCGCTCCGGGACGTCCGGCCGGCGCGTACAGGTCCGGCGGCAGGTACGACTCCGTGGGAACGGCAGGCTCGTGCTGGTCCGGGTATGCCGGCACCGGCGGATAGGTGTCGGGCGCGACACCGGTGTGCCGCGCCCGAACCAGGGTGTCATCGTCACCGGCTGGCCACGGCCGGCCCGGCGGGACGTCCCGCCGCTCGGGGCCACGGGTCCGTTCGGTGCCGCGCGGCTGCTCCGGCCGCTGCCAGCCACGCGGCTCCGTGCCGCCGTACGGGTCGACGTGGGACATCAGACCTCGAGCAACTCTGCTTCCTTGTGTTTCACCAGCTCGTCGACGTGCGCGACGTACCTCTGGGTGAGGTCGTCCAGCTCCTTCTCGGCGCGCCGGCCGTCGTCCTCGCCGGCCTCGCCGTCCTTGACGATCCGGTCGAGCTCCTCCTTGGCGCGGCGGCGGACGTTACGGATCGCCACCTTGGCTTCCTCGGCCTTGTGCCGGGCCACCTTGATCATGTCCCGGCGGCGTTCCTCGGTCATCTGCGGCAGCAGGATCCGCAACTGGTTGCCCTCGTTGCTCGGGTTGACCCCGAGGTCGGAGTCGCGGATCGCCTTTTCCATCGCGTGCAGCTGCGACGCGTCGTACGGCTTGATGATCGCCATCCGCGGCTCGGGCACCCCGACGGAGGCCATCTGGGTGAGCGGCGTGGGGCTACCGTAGTAGTCGATGATGATCTTGGAGAACATGGCCGGAGTGGCACGCCCGGTGCGGATCGCGCCAAACTCCTCCTTGGCGTGCTCGACCGCGCGCTCCATCTTCTCCTCGGCCTCGAGGAGGGTGTCGTCGATCACCTGCTCCTTCGCCTCCTTCTGCTGGATGGTGCTTCGATAAAACGGCTCACGCCGTGATCAGGGTCCCGATACGCTCGCCACCGACGGCCCGGATGATGGTGTCGTCGCCCTCGGCGCCGAAGACCAGCATCGGCAGGCCGTTCTCCTCGCAGAGGCTGAACGCCGCCGCGTCCGCGACCCGCAGCCCACGACGCAGCACGTCGGAGAAGGTGATCTGGTCCAGCTTGCTGGCGGTGGGGTCGGTACGCGGATCGGCGGTGTACACACCGTCGACGCCGTTCTTGCTCATCAGTACCACGTCGGCGTGGATCTCCAACGCCCGCTGCGCCGCCACCGTGTCGGTGGAGAAGTACGGCATACCGGCACCGGCGCCGAAGATCACCACGCGACCCTTCTCCAGGTGCCGGATGGCCCGCAGCGGAATGTACGGCTCGGCGACCTGGGCCATCGTGATCGCGGTCTGCACCCGCGTCTCGATGCCCTCCTTCTCCAGGAAGTCCTGCAGCGCCAGGCAGTTCATCACGGTGCCGAGCATCCCCATGTAGTCGGCCCGAGCCCGGTCCATCCCGCGCTTCTGCAGCTCCGCGCCGCGGAAGAAGTTGCCGCCGCCGACCACCACCGACACCTGCACGCCCCGGCGCACCACGGTGGCGATCTGCCGCGCGATCGCCTGGACCACGTCGGGGTCGACCCCGATCGCACCGCCGCCGAACACCTCTCCGGAGAGTTTCAGCACCACCCGACGGGCCCGCCCAGGAGGCGGTGCCGTGGGGTCGTCCGTCGCCGAGGTCCGGTCACTCACAACCTGCGTCATCCGACCCGCCTTCCCACGCCGCAACCCGGCGCCACGTCACCCAACTGCCGCTGCTGACCCTACGTGACAAGGAGGCCGCGGTGCCTGTCACGTACACCAGCGGCCTCCTCTTGCCTGCTACACCCCGTCGACGCCCGGGTCAGGGCATCGACGGGGAAACGATACGACTCAGGCCTGCCCGACCTCGTACCGGACGAACCGGGTGACCTCGATGCCAGCCTCGGCGAGGACCTGCTTGACCGACTTCTTGTTGTCGGCGACCGACGCCTGCTCGATCAGGACGTAGTCCTTGAAGAAGGCGTTGACCCGACCCTCGATGATCTTGGGCAGCGCCGCCTCTGGCTTGCCCTCCTCACGGGCGGTCTGCTCCGCGATGTGCCGCTCCGAGGCCACCGTCTCGGCCGGAACCTCGTCGCGGTTGACGAACTTCGGCCGCATCGCGGCGATCTGCATCGCCACCCCGCGGGCGTCGGCGTCGGCCGCCTCGTCCGACTTGCCGGTGTACTCCACCAGCACCCCGACCTGCGGCGGCAGGTCCTGCGCCTTGCGGTGCAGGTAGACCGAGACCGTGCCGTCGAGCTTCGCGAAGCGGTTCAGTACCAGCTTCTCGCCGATCTTGGCCGACTGCTCCTGGACCGCGTCCGCGACCGTACGGCCGTCCGGCAGGGTGGTGCCGAGCAGCGCCTCCGCGTCGGCGACCCCGGACCGCTCCCCGTGCTCGACGAGCAGCTGGGCGAACGCGATGAAGTCGGCGTTCTTGGCGACGAAGTCGGTCTCGCAGTTGAGCTCGAGCAGGGCCTTGCCCGAGTGGGCCACCAACCCGTTGGCGGCGGTCCGGCCGGCCCGCTTGCCGACATCCTTGGCACCCTTGATACGCAGGATCTCGACGGCCTTGTCGAAGTCGCCCTCGGCGTCGGTGAGGGCCTTCTTGCAGTCCATCATGCCGGCGCCGGTGAGGTCCCGGAGCTTCTTGACGTCCGCGGCGGTGAAGTTGGACATGACTCTCTCTTCGATGTGTAACGCGGCTGATTCGGTGGTCTTCTGCGGTTCACCCGAACGGGACTACCCCGATGCGGGGCCGTCGTGCCTGTCACCCGGCCGGGGTGCCGCCGCAGCGCGACGGCACCCCGGCCGGGTAGGTCACTCGGCGGCGGCGGAAGCCGGCTCGCCGGCCTTCTGCTCCGAGTCGACGGCGGCCTTCTTCTCGGTGTCCTCGATCAGCTCGCGCTCCCACTCGGCGAGCGGCTCGTCCGCGCCGACCACGCCCGGCTCGGGCTTCTCGTCGGTGCCCCGACGCTTGCCGGAGCGGGCGATCAGGCCGTCACCGACCGCCGACGCGATGACCTTGGTCAGCAGCTCGGCGGAGCGGATCGCGTCGTCGTTGCCCGGGATGGGGAAGTCGACCTCGTCCGGGTCGCAGTTGGTGTCGAGCACCGCGATCACCGGGATGCCCAGCTTGCGGGCCTCGTCGACGGCGATGTGCTCCTTCTTCGTGTCGACCACCCAGATTGCGGCCGGCACCTTCTGCATGTCCCGCAGGCCCCCGAGGGTGCGGGTCAGCTTGATCTTCTCGCGGGAGAGCTGCAGGGTCTCCTTCTTGGTGTACCCGGCGGCGGTGCCGCTCAGGTCACCGAGGGCCTCCAGCTCCTTCATCCGCTGCAGACGCTTGTAGACCGTCTGGAAGTTGGTCAGCATGCCACCGAGCCAGCGGTGGTTGACGTACGGCTGGCCGACCCGGGTCGCCTGCTCGGCGATGGCCTCCTGGGCCTGCTTCTTGGTGCCGACGAACAGGATGCTGCCGCCCTCGGCGACGGTGTTGCGGACGAACTCGTACGCCTTCTCGATGTAGTCGAGGGTCTGGCGCAGGTCGATGATGTAGATGCCGTTGCGCTCCGTCATGATGAAGCGCTTCATCTTCGGGTTCCAGCGCCGGGTCTGGTGCCCGAAGTGGACACCACTCTCCAGCAGCTGACGCATGGTCACGACGGCCATGGTGGGGTACTCCTCAAGATCCCTGGTTGTCACGCCCGGCCGGTGGCCGGGCGTCCTGGTGCCTGGTCGCCGGCCATGACGGACCCGATCAAGATCGGGACCAGGGGGCCGTCGCCCCACGGACAGACCGTGGAGAGGGCACGCGAGGTCGACCGCGCAGGGCGGTCGCCAGTGGTCAAGTGTACGCCTCGTCCCGTTCCGCGGCGCGCAAACCCCCGCCGCCCGCCCACCACCACCAACGCCCACCCGAACGGACCTGGACATCCGCCGCCGGAAGGGCGGTGACGGTGACGATCCACCGCCCCGCCGTGACCGGCACGGAACCGGACATCCGCCACGTACCGCCGGTGACGGTGACGACCGACCACGTCCCCGGCACCGCCGGTACGGCCCCGCCCGGCGGGCCGCCAGCCCTGCTCAGCCGGCGGCCAGCCCGCTCAACCGGCCGCCAGCCCCGCCGCCAGGAAGAGCACGAGACCGACGGTGAGGTATCCGGTCGGCGGGCGGAGCCAGACCCGGGCCGGATCCCCGAAGGCTGCGGCGCTGGTCGCCAGGCCGTACAGCCCGGTGGCGAAGGCCGGAATGCCCAGTGCCAGGAAGGTGCCCGCGAGGACCGCCGAGGCGGAGACCGGGTCGCCCACCATGCCGCTGGCCAGGACCCGCAGGGCCGGCACCTCGAAGACCAGGGTGAGGATCGCCAGGACCACCGCCAGGGCGGGGCGGCGACTCCGGTAGATCCCGTCACCCGCACTCGCCCCGGGCATCGCCGGGGACACCGGTACGTCGGGGCGCCGCAGTGCCGCCCGGTCGAGCGGCTCGGTGTGGTGCCGCCCCGGTCCGGCGCCCGGCGGCACGTCGTACCCGGCCCGGGAGTCGACCTGCGGCAGGAGTCCGGTGGGCTCCTGCACCGACGCCGGCTGTTCCGGGCCGGGTGAGGTCGGCACGGGACCAGGTTCCGGCAAGTCGCCACCGGGGCCGGGAACGTCGTACGCCGGCCCGTCACGGTGCTCCGCGCCCCCGTGAGCCGGGGTGGTGCCGTGCCTCGGACGCCCGCCGTCCTGCATTGTCGGTGCCGGACCGGGCACCGCCGGTTCCACGTCGCGCGGCGCCGGTTCGGGACCGCCGAACGCCGGTTCGGCACTCCGTCCCGACACCTCACCTCCGCGCCCGGACCCGTCGGTCCCACGCACCGGCTGCACGATCGGGTAGCCGCCGAACGGGGAGCGTGCCGCATCCGGCTCGCCCGGCACCGCACCGCCCACCGTCGTACGGGTGTCCGCGCCGGCCCCGGCCGGCGAGGCGACCCGGAACTGCTCGGTACCCGCCATCTCCCACGGCCGCGACGGGTGGCCGTCCTCCGCGGTCAACGGGCCCGGCGCGTAGCCGGGCGGCGGCACCTCGTATCCCGGCGTGAGCGGGTCCCGCGCCGGGACGTCCGGTTCCGCCGGGCGGAAACCGGCATAGCTGTTCCGGTACGACTCCTCCGCCGTCGTACCCCGCCACCTCGAGTCGGTGTAGCCCGGTTCGTCGACCTGCCAGCCACCCGCCTGATCCCCTGGAAAGCCGCGTTGTTGATCCACGGCCAGGGACCGTATGTGACCTGCTCCGGAATCCGCCACCTCGCTGACCCGGATGCCGGCTTAACTGCTGCTATTCGCCGTTGATCGGCCTTGTTGGGGATTTTCCGGTAATGGTGGCCGACAGTTCCACCGAGGTACGGGAGGCGTCCCGCCCGGAATCGCGCCGCTACAGAGATTGAAAGGCTGACGTCGTTCGACGTGTCTGCGTGATCTTCGTCGATGGTTTGGGAGTTCGAGGTGATGAGGCATCCGGCTGGTGGTGGCATGAACGCGGCGGCCCGGGCCCGGCGTGAGGAGGTCCTGAGCCAGGCCGCGACGATGCTCGAAGAGTCCAAACCAACAACGCAGATCGCTTCTGAGCTGCGGGGCTCCGAGAAGTCCGTCCGTGAGTGGCGACGTAGATGGGCAGCCGGCGGAACGAACGCCCTGGCGTCGACCGGGCCGGGCGGCTCGGACTGCAAACTCTCCCCCGAGCAGCGCAAAGAACTCACGAGAACCCTCGATGAAGGTCCTCTGGCCCACGGCTGGGAGGACGCCCGCTGGACCCTGGCCCGGGTCGCCGAGGTCATCGAACGCCGCTTCGCGGTCGGCTACACCCTGCGCGGGGTGTCCTATCTACTGCACTTGCCGGAGCCCTGACGCTGTGACACCGCGTGCGCCGGGCGGCGCACCCGTCCGGATCGCCGCACCTCCGGCCGCTTAGGATCGAATTCCTCCAAGCATGGTCGGTCGGCGGGTGGACGCCGAGTCAGACATGGCAGGTGTGTCGTTTTGCGGATCGCAAGTGTGAACGCCTGGGGTGGCGCGTTGTGCGACGAACTCGTCAAGTGGCTGCCCGACAGTGGGGCGGACATCGTCTGCTTGCAGGAAGTCACCCGGACTCCCGGCCTGGCCGGGTGGACCCGCTTCGAAGACGGCGAACGGGTCCTGCCCCAGCGGGCCGACCTGTTCGACGATGTGCGCATCGCGTTGCCGCACCATCAGGCGATCTTCCTGGCCGGCGACTCAGGACCCGTATATGACGACGAGGGTGGCCGGCATCGACAGGACTTCGGTCTCGCGACCTTCGTCGCCGAGCATCTGCCGGTCACTGGTGTCGATTCCGCCTTCGTGCACGGTCAGTTCGTCGACCATGACGCGTGGATCTCGGACCGTCCACGCATCGCGCTCGCGGCGCGCACCGTCGACCGCGCCACCGGCCGGTCGGTGTGGGTGGTGCAGGTACACGGATTACGCGATCCGGCCGGCAAGGCAGACACCCCGGCGCGGCTGCGCCAGGCAGAGCGACTCGCGGAACTCGTCAACCGGGTACGCGGTCCAGAGGACCTGGTGGTGGTCTGCGGTGACTTCAACCTGCTGCCCGGCAGTGAGACGTTCGACGTGCTGGCCGCGATCGGCCTGACCGACCTGGTGGGCCCGGCCGACACACGGACGTCTCATTACCCTAAACCGGTGCGGCACGCGAGCTACCTGCTCGTCTCCGATGTTGCCGCCGTCAAGCGGTTCGAGGTCCTGACTGAGCCGGAGGTTTCCGACCACCGTGCCCTGATCCTCGACATCTAGCTCCGGGTGGGGCTGGGCTCGTCGCGGGCACGTACGAATCTACCGGCGACCCCACCAGGCCACCATCACCATGATCGGGTTCGGCAGCCACCGCATATTTGACCGATCGGTCCAGATGCTTTACCGTCGGGATCATGGCAAGGGCCAAGGAGTTCGATCCGGACACGGTGCTACAGCAGGCGTTGGAGCTGTTCTGGCGGCGCGGGTACGAGGCGACGTCGATGGCGGACCTGGTGGAGCATCTGGGGATCGCCAAGGCGAGCATCTATGCGACCTTCGGCAACAAGCAGGAGTTCTACGCCAAGGCGCTGCGACGCTACCTGGACACCGCCGATCCGCGGATCATGGCCGAACTGTCGCAGCCCGGACCGGTGCTGCCAGCCGTGAAATCGCTGGTGGAGCGCTATGTGACCGAGGCGGCCGAGGATGACCAGCAGCTGGGCTGCATGGTGGTCAACAGCGCAGTGGAGTTGGCCGCCCGCGACCCCGGGGTGGCACGGCTGGTCGAGGCGAGCTGGGCGCACCTGGAGACGGCACTGACCTCAGCGTTGATGCGGGCCAAGGCGCAGGGTGAGCTGTCCGCGGACGCGGATCCGCAGGCCCTGGCGCGGTTCCTACTGGTGTTCTTCCAGGGCGTGCGGGTGCTCGAACGCACCCTCGACGCCGGGATCCGACTGCGCGACGCGGCCGCAGTAGCGCTCTCGGCGCTGCGCTGACCGCTACCACTGAGCTCCTCTGCGGGCGCACCCACTTCGGACTACATTCGAGACTGATTGTTCTAGAAAGATGAGGGTGTCATGAGCGTGCCGGCGACCCCGGCGACGGTGACTGGAGCGCACCGGGCCGGCGGGTTCGCGGCGTTGGCAGCGGTGCAGGTAACGATGATCTCCTCTATCACGATGGTGACGGTGGCGTTGCCGGTGCTACGGGTGCAATGGGGGTTAGGTTCGTCGGCACTGGTGCTGGTATCGACCGCCTACAGCGTGGCGTTCGGTGCGTTGCTGCTGGTCGCGGGGCGTGCTGGCGATAGGGTCGGGCATCGCAGGCTGTTGCTGGGAGCGTTGGCGATGTTCGTGGTGGCATCGCTGGCGGCGGCGGTCGCGCCGGGGCTGGTGGTGCTGATCGCGGCGCGATTCGTGCAGGGGGTGGGGGCGGCGTTCGCTGTCCCGGCGGCGATGGTGCTGATCCCGGCGGTTGTTCCCGCGCAGCGGCGGCAGCGGGCAACAGCGGTGTGGGGGGTGCTGGCGGTGACCGGCGCTGGTGCCGGCACGGTGGCCTCCGGGCTGGTGGTGCAGTGGGGGTCGTGGCGGTGGCTGTTCGCTGCGCCGGCCCTGGTCGCGCTGGCAGCGGCCGTCGTCATCGCCCAGCGGGTGCCGGTGTTGCCGGCGGCGGGGACAGCGCGGACCAGGGTAGCCACGGCGACGTTGCTGGTCGCCGGGCTGACAGCGCTGATCGGCGGGCTCGCTGTGGGATGGCTGCCCGTGACCGGTATCGGGCTGGCGCTACTGGCCGGGTTCGCGGTGACTCAGCGCCGCGCCGGTGGCGCGCGGTTGTGGCCGAGACTGTCCGTGTCGGCGACGTCGGGGCTGGCGGCGATCCTGCTCGCCGCGGGCGCGATGGCCTCGCTGTACTACCTGTTGACCCTGCGCCTGGCTGCGACCGGGCACGGCCCGGCCGCGATCTCGCTGCGGTTCCTGGCCCCGGCCACGGCGGTGCTCGCCGCCGGGCCACTCGCGGTACGGCTGCTGGCCCGCTACCGGGCATCCCGCGTGCTGGGGACCGGGCTCACCGTCGCAGCCACCGGACTGCTGCTGGTCAACGCGTCGCTGTCTGCACCCGCCCTCCAACCGTTCGGGCTGCTGACGTTCCCGGTGGGGATCGGAGTGACGCTGTCGGCGGCCACGGTGACCATCATGGGCGCGGCGACAGACGCCGACCGCGGACTGCTGGCCGGGGTGACCAATACCGCCATGGAGATCGGTCCGCCGCTGGTGCTGGCCCTGGTCGCACCCCTGGCCGATACCCACGGCGACCGCACCAGCATCCTCAGCCTGACCGCAGCTCTGGCACTCACCGCACCGCTGGCTCTACTCACACGCCCCGCCCGCCGGTAGAGCGTTCGGCCCGCGACACGGATCCCGACCATCCATTCCTGTCCGACCATTGCGAAGTACATCAAGGGAACCTGACATGAGCGCGCGTTTCGACAACAAGATTGTGCTGATCACCGGAGGCGCCGGCGTGATCGCCGGATTCACGGCGCAAGCCTTCGCCGACCGTGGCGCCACCGTGGTGCTGGCTGACCGCAACCCCGACAAGCTCGCCGCAGCCGCAGCCCGTCTGCGACCAGGCTGCGGCAAGATCGACTGGGTGACTGCCGATGTCACCGACAGCAGCCAGGTCGCGGCCATGGTCGCCGAGGTCGTGCGTCGCCACGGCGGGTTGGACGTGGCGTTCAACAGTGCCGGGACCTTCGGCAGGGGCGCGCCGGTCGCCGACCTCGATGAGGACACCTGGTCGGCGGTGCTCAACGTCAACCTGACCGGGGTGTTCCTGACGATGAAGCACGAAATCGCTTACATGCGCACTCAAGGCAGCGGCGTCATCGTCAACATGGCCTCCAACATCGGCGCCCACGGCCGCCGACCTGGCCTGGCCGCCTACGCCGCATCCAAGGCTGCGGTCAGCGTGCTGACCCAGACCGCCGCCCGCGACCACATCCGCGACGGCATCCGCATCAACGCCGTCAGCCCTGGCGCCAGCGACACCCCCATGTCCTACCGGCCAGGGGAAACCCAGGCCGACCGCGACGCCCGTGTCAAGGTCGCCGTCCCCGCCGGACGTGTCAGCGACCCGGCCGAGGTCGCCGCTGCCGTGCTCTGGCTGGCCTCCGACGAATCCAGCTTCGTCGTAGGCCACGACCTCGTCGTCGACGGCGGTGCCACCGCCTGACGCACACCGCTACCGCTGCGGGCCCCAAGTTCCGCAACGGCACCGGGGCACCGCCGGCCCTGACGGACACCACCACCTGGGCGACACCGAATGGCGCGACCTGGACGCCGCCGTACGCTCCGCCACGGCCTGCGGCGCCGACGGCGTCGTTCTCATCGGGTGGCCGATGGACGGCTGCATGATCGACAACTACCTGCACCGCGCCGCCGACGTCACACCGGTACGGGCGGTGGTCCTCGGCTCCCCGATGTTCGGCTGGCGCGACTCCATCGATGGCCAGATCCGCCGGCTTGCACATGCCGGGCTGGTTCACACACATCCTGGTGTGGATCGTCGAGCACAAGGCGCGGCTGCGACTGACCGACCTCGGCCACGCCGACCGGGCCGACGCACGTACCGTCCCGACGTTGCTGTTCCACGGCACGGCGGACGTACTCGTGCCGGCCCGATCGAGCGACCAGTTCGCCCGCTCCCGACCGGACCTCGTCGAGTACCACCGGGTCGACGGAGCCGCGCACACCGAGGCGTGAAACGCCGACCCGGACCGGTACACCGACGTGCTCCGCTCGTTCCTGATTCGGACCATCGACACGCCATGACCAAGGTGTGCCGGCAGACAGGTCCGGTCGCGGGGCCGTTGCATGGGTGGGTCCGCAGCCGGCGGGAGGTCAGAGGCCGGTTCGCAGCCGCTGCAGCCCTCGTACTCCTCCACGTCGACCAGCGCCCACACCGTATGACAACACTCCGTGATCAACACCTTGCCTGCCAGCAACAGACCGATCTCCTCGCCGGCTTCTTCGCCAACACCGGCATGACCCTCGACTCCGCACCACCGTGACGACCCGAACCTCAGCCTCTCAACCCCTGTAGCACGGCGCCACCATGATCGTCCGGCTGTCCACAGCATCCCCGGATATCCACAGTTCCGCCGGTCGGGGTTGCCCGGCCGGCGGAACGTCGGCACGGTCGGCGCCATGAGTGGGCTCAGGCAGGCCGTCGGCGCGTACGGGGAGCGCTGCGCGGTACGACATCTCGTCGAGGCCGGACTGCGGGTGGTCGCCCGGAACTGGCGGTGCGCGTACGGCGAGGTCGACATCATCGCCTGGGACGGCGAGGTGATCGCCTTCTGCGAGGTCAAGACCCGTCGGGGCGACACCTTCGGCACGCCAGCCGAGGCGGTGACCCCGGCGAAGGTACGCCGCCTGCGTCGGTTGGCCGCCGAGTGGTTGCGGACCAGCGGCATCCACGCGGAACAGATCCGCTTCGACATCGTCGAGGTCCGTCCGGCTCGCACCGGGGCCGCCCGGGTCACCCACATCAGGTCGGCCTTCTGAGCCCGACCGGAAGCGGCCGACACGACGCCTTCCCGCCGTCACGTCGCCGCATCCCGGTGGCACGGCGAGCTGGCACGTCACGGGCTGCCATAACACACCTCGCCCTTGATCGTCTGACTGTCCACAGGGCACCCGGTTATCCACAACAGAGGACCACCGGCCCACGCGGGCGCCGTCCAGCCGGCACCGTCGAGACCATGACACCGACAATCAGCGGGTACGACCGATGAGCTACGCCAAGGTGCTCTGTGTCGGTCTGGTCGGGGTGACCGGACACCTCGTCGAGGTCGAAGCCGACCTCGCGCCCGGCCTGCCCACCGTCGTCCTCTCCGGGCTGCCGGACACCGCACTCAACGAGGCGCGGGACCGGGTCCGTGCCGCGGTGGTCAATTCCGGGCAGCGCTGGCCGAACCGCCGGATCACCCTCAACCTGCTCCCCGCCACCCTGCCGAAACACGGTTCCGCCTTCGATCTGGCGATCGCCGCCGCCCTGCTGGGCGGATCCGGCGAGTTGCCGCTGGCTCCCCTGGACAAGGTCGCGGTCCTCGGCGAACTGGGCCTCGACGGCACCGTCCGGCCGGTCCGGGGCGTACTGCCGATGGTCGCGGCGGCCGCCCGCGCCGGGATTACGCGGGTCATCGTGCCGGTGGAGAACGCGGCGGAGGCGTCGGTGGTGCCGGGCGTGCACGTCCGGGCGGTCGACAGTCTGCACCGGCTCGTCGGGTTCATCCGTGACGGCGCCCCGCTGCTGACCCCACCGTCCCCCTCCGCCGCCCCGCCCCGACCGGGACCGGACCTCGCCGACGTGGCCGGACAGGAACTCGGCAGGCGGGCGTTGGAGGTGTCCGCCGCCGGCGGACACCACCTGGCCCTGATCGGTCCGCCCGGCGCGGGCAAGACCATGCTCGCCGAACGGATGCCCGCCATCCTGCCGCCGCTGGACGACGAGGCCGCGCTGGAGGTCACCGCGCTGCACTCGATCGCCGGGCTGCTGCCGCCGGACGGCCAGCTGATCCGCCGACCCCCGTTCCAGGCACCGCACCACACCGCGACGGTCGCCTCCCTGGTCGGTGGTGGGTCCGGGCTGGCCCGACCGGGGGCCGTGTCGTTGGCCCATCGGGGGGTGTTGTTCCTGGACGAGACCCCCGAGTTCCAGCGGGGCACCCTGGAGGCGCTGCGCCAGCCGCTGGAGAGCGGGCGGATCGTGTTGAACCGGTCCCGAGGTGGCACGGAGTATCCGGCCCAGGTTCAGCTGATCGCCGCGGCGAACCCGTGCCCGTGCGCGAAGCCGGCCGGGGACGTCGCCTGTGAGTGTCCGCCACTGACCCGTCGCCGCTACCTGGCCCGACTCTCCGGGCCGTTACTGGACCGGATCGACGTACAGGTGACGCTGGCGCCGCTGCGTGCCGCCGAACTGATGGACAGCGGACGGACCGTCGAGTCGTCGACGGTGGTCGCCGCGCGGGTCGGCCGGGCGCGGGCCGCTGCCGCCGCCCGCTGGATCGACGGTGGATGGCGGGTCAACGCCGAGGTGCCGGGCCCGCACCTGCGACGTCCGCCGTGGCGTCTGCCCACCCGCGACACCGAGGCGCTCCGGAAGCTCCTGGACTGTGGCGTCCTCTCCGCCCGCGGCTTCGACCGGGTGATCAGGGTCGCCTGGACCATCGCGGACCTGGACGGGCGGGATCGTCCGGAGGCCGCCGACATCGACGAGGCGACCCAGCTGCGGACCGGGAGCGTGGGATGAGCGAGCCGATCACATCCGGACCGCACGGGGCGCGTCCTGCGGCAGACGCCTGCGGACCGAGCCGCGGCATGTCCGGGATGGACGAGGCCAAGGTGGCCAGGATCGCCCTGACCTGGCTGCTGGAGCCGGGCAACCGTGCGGTGTTCCGTCTGGTCAGGCAGTTCGGCCCGGTTGACGCGCTGCGCCGGTTGTGCGCCGGGGACGTCACCGACGAGCGACTGCGGGCCAAGGCTGCGGCCCGTCTCGGCGCCGGCGACCCGTGGCAGGTCGCGAGCACCGCCGCCGAGATCACGGAGCGGCTCGGTGCCCGGCTGGTGACCCCGGAGGACAGCGAGTGGCCGGCACAGCTGGGACACCTCGAACGGCTCACCCTGGCCCATGCCGACCGGCGGGTCGACCAGGAGATGGCGCCACCGCTCTGCCTCTGGGTACGGGGTGGCTGGGACCTCGGCGAGACCCTGGAGCGTTCGGTGGCGGTGGTCGGCTCCCGGGCCGCCACCGCGTACGGGCAGCACGTCGCCGCCGGCATCGGCTACGGCCTCGCCGACCGGGGCTGGACCGTCGTCTCCGGCGGCGCCTTCGGCGTCGACGCCGCGGCGCACCGGGGCGCACTCAACGCGGGTGGTCGCACGGTGGCGGTGCTGGCCTGCGGTGTCGACCGTCCCTATCCGGTCGGCAACACCGCGCTCTTCGACCGGATCGCCGAGGTGGGGCTGCTGATCAGCGAGTGGCCGCCCGGGGCGGAGCCGCTGCGGCCCCGCTTCCTGATCCGCAACCGCGTCATCGCCGCCGTCACCGCCGGCACCGTGCTGGTGGAGGCGGCGGCGCGCAGCGGCGCCACCCAGACGCTGCGTCGGGCACTGGCGCTGAACCGACCCTCGATGGTGGTACCGGGCCCGGTCACCTCCGCCATGTCCGTCGGCGCGCACGAACTGCTCCGGGAACACCCGAACGCCCGCCTGGTGACCGGCGTGCCGCACATCCTCGAGGAGGTGGGACGGATCGGCGTGGACCTGGCGCCGCCGGCCCGGGGGCCGGCCCGGCCCCGGGACGACCTTGACGACGAGTCCGCGCTGGTCCTGGAGTCGGTGCCCCGCCGCGGCACGGTGGGGCCGGAGGTGCTCGCCGCCCGGGCCGGGCTCGACCTGCGTACCGCGCTGCGGAAGCTGTCCATGTTGGAGCAGCTCGGCCTGCTCGTCCGGCGTGACGACGGCTACGCCCTCCCCACCGCCGGGGTCGGACGTCCCGGAGCCGGCCGCGTCCCCGGTGTGCCGGGTTGACGTCGCCACCGTTGGGAGCCACCGTGCATGGGTGATGCGTCGCGCGGAACGCCACAGCACCCGGGCCCGCCACGAGGCCCTACCGCCGCCGTTCCAGAACGCCGTGGACGAGTTCGCCCAACACCTCGCCCGGGTGGAGAACCGGTCGGCGCACACCGTACGCGCCTACGTCGCGGACGTGGTGTCACTGCTCGACCACGCGGTCCGGATGGGTTGCGGTGATCCGGGTGCCCTGGACCTCGCCGTGCTGCGGAGCTGGCTGGCCCAACTGCGTACCCTCGGTGCCGCCCCCGCCTCACTGGCCCGGCGAGCCGCGTCGGCGCGTACCTTCACCGGCTGGGCGCACCGGACGGGCCGTACGGACACCGATGCCGGCGCGGCCCTGGCGAGCCCCCGGACCCGCCGGGAGCTACCCGCCGTGCTCCGCGCCGACCAGGCGACCCAACTGGTCGAGGCCCCCGTCGACGACGGCTCTCCCGAGGCGGTACGGGACCGGGTCGTGCTCGAACTGCTCTACGCCACCGGTATCCGGGTCAGCGAACTGTGTGGCCTCGACCTGGGCGACGTCGACCCGGCACGGCGGGTGGTCCGGGTCCTCGGCAAGGGTGACCGGGAGCGCACGGTGCCGTACGGGCTGCCGGCGCAGCGGGCCATCGACGACTGGCTCCGGCGTGGCCGACCGGTGCTGGCCGGTCCGGCGAGTGGTACGGCGCTGCTGCTCGGCACCCGCGGCGGCCGGATCCAGGCGACGGTTGTCCGACGGATGATCCGCCGCTACACGCAGACCGCCAACCTGCCCCGGACCAGCCCGCACGGTCTGCGCCACTCCGCCGCCACCCACCTGCTCGAGGGCGGTGCGGACCTGCGCGCGGTCCAGGAACTGCTCGGGCACGCCTCGCTGTCGAGTACCCAGCTCTACACCCACGTGTCGACGGAACGGCTCCGTGCCGCGTACCGACAGGCGCATCCCCGGGCCTGACCAGGCCGGCAGCGCTCCGCCGGGCCCGGCCGACGGTTAGGATCATGCGGTGAGCACGACCGGGCCGCAGCCGCCCGAACCGATTCCGGGCGCTCGACTCCTGTTCTCGCTGGACGCGGGCGTCGCCCAACTCAACCACGGCTCGTTCGGCGCGGTCCCGATCTCGGTCCAGCGGGTTCAACAGCGGCTCCGGGACGAGACCGAGGCGAATCCGATGCGGTTCTTCACCCTCGGACTGGTCGACCGGATCACGCACGCCCGCCGCCACCTGGCCGGTTTCCTCGGCTCCGACCCGGAGGGCACGGCGCTGATCCCCAACGCCACCACCGGCGCCGCCATCGTGCTGCAGTCGCTGCGTCTGGAGCCGGGTGACGAGGTGCTCTGCACCGACCACGGGTACGGCGCGGTCAGTCTCTCCATCGATCGGGAGGCCCGGCGCACCGGGGCTGTCCGCCGTACCCTCACCGTGCCGTTGCAGGCCACCGACGAGGAGGTTGTCGAGATCGTCCGGGCTGGGCTGCGGCCAGGTCGTACGAAGCTGCTTGTCGTCGACCACATCACCTCGTCCACCGCCCGGCTGTTCCCGGCGGCGGCGATCGCCGCGACGGCCGGGGAACGCGGCGTGCCGGTCCTGGTCGACGCCGCGCACGCCCCCGGAATGCTGCCGATCGGCGTCGACACGATCGGCGCGGACTTCTGGGTGGGCAACTTCCACAAGTGGGGTTTCGCGCCGCGGGGCACCGCCGCTCTGGTGGTGGCGCCGCAGTGGCGGCGACGGATCGAACCGTTGGCGGTCTCCTGGCAGCAGGACAGCGGTTTTCCGCTCTCCGTCGAGTGGCAGGCGACGCAGGACTACAGCGCCTGGCTCGCCGCCCCGGTCGGGATCTTCACGCTCCGTACGCTCGGAATCGAGCGGGTACGGGCACACAACGCGGAACTCGCCGCGTACGGGCAGTGGCTGGTCGGTCAGGCCCTGGGCGTGGCGCCGGCCGACCTGCCGAATCCCGGCGGGCCGATGGTCTCGATGCGGCTCCTCCCGCTACCGGCCGGTCTGGCGACCACCTTCGCGGACGCGGTGACACTTCGAGAGCGGATCGCCGACGAACTCGGCGTCGACGTCGCGATCAACGCGTGGAACGGCCGGGGCTGGCTCCGGCTCTCCGGACAGATCTACAACCGGGTGGAGGAGTACCAGCGGCTGGCCGAGGCTCTGCCCGCCCTGCTCGCCCGGCACCGGTGACAACCCGGGCCGGGCTGACGGCTCGGCCAGATTGACGGCCCAGGCCGAATGGTCAATCCGGGCCCCCGGATCCGGACGGTCAACCGTGCCCGGACCCGACGTCGACGGGGAGCAGCCGGACCCGTCCGAGCCCGAGTAACAGCAGGGGGTCGAGGTACTCCTCGCCCCGACGCAGCCCCCAGTGCAGACAGGAAACCGTCGGACATCCGGGATGGCCCGGCTGGAGCGACCCGAGCGGGTCCCCGGCGGCTACCCGGTCACCGGCCCTGACCTCGGGTCGTACCGGCTCGTAGGTGGTCCGCAACCCGTTCGGATGAGCCACGCTGACGACTGGCCGGCCGGCGACCATCCCGGCGAAGAGGACCACACCGGCCCCGGCCGCCCGTACCGTCGCCCCGGACGACGCGACAAGATCGACACCACGGTGCCCGCGGGCCCACGGGCGAGGTGGCGGATCGAACTTGCGTACCAGCCGGGGCGTCCCGTCCAGCGGCCAACGGAAGGCGTCGGCCGGGGCACGTCGGACCGGCACGACGGACCCAACCGACGGAAGCCCGACCCGCCCGCCCGGCGGCAACGCGGTCGAACCGCCCGCCGGGGACGCGACCAGCGCTCCCGACCATCCGGCAGCGGGTACTCCCGGCGTGCCGGCGACCAGCACCACCGACAACACGGCCGCCAGCACCGTCGACGCGGCAGCCAACACCGTCGACAACAGCCCCACATTCGGGGACGGTGGTGGCACCGGCAACGTGGCCGCCCGATCGCGTGGTCTCCCTCTCATGGTCCTGCAGCGTCGTCCCGCCCACCCGCTGCCGCAACTGGGTTGACCCGTACCTGTGGACAACCGCCCCGACTGTGGAAAACGCCCGCGAAGCCCGATGATCTGTTATGTCCGCTCTGCTCGCGGCGCCGCGCGGACCGGCCACGACCTGCTCGGAAAGCTCCCCTAGTCTGGAGCTCCAGCACGGGGACCAGTCCCGTTACCGGGTCAGAGGAGTGTTGATGACCGCACTGGACGAGGTGAGTCGGCCGGGTCGCGTGGCCGAGCCCGAGGAGGCCATCAGCCTCGAGGAACTCGGCCTGGCCGCGCGCAACCACGCACTGCCGCTGGAGGCGCTGCGCTACGACGTCACCCCGGTCGGTCTGCACTACCTGCTCATCCACTACGACATCCCGGACCTGGACGCGGAGCGGCACACGCTGACCATCGACGGCCGGGTGGAGCGGCCGTTGACCCTCGATCTCGACGCGTTGCGCGACCGCCCCCGGGTCACCCGGCGGGTCACCCTGGAGTGTGCCGGCAACGGCCGGGCGCTGCTGACACCCCGGCCGGTCAGCCAGCCGTGGCTGAGCGAGGCGGTGGGTACCGCCGAATGGACCGGTACGCCGCTCGCTCCGCTGCTCCGCGAGGCCGGGCTCGGCCCGGACGCGGTGGACGTGGTGTTCACCGGGGCCGACCACGGCGTCGAACGCGGCGTCGAACAGGACTACCAGCGGGGTCTGCCGGTCGCCGAGGCGCTCCGGGACGAGGTGCTGCTGGCGTACGAGATGAACGGGCTTCCACTGCTGCCACAGCACGGCGCGCCGTTGCGGCTGGTGGTTCCCGGCTGGTACGGCATGGCGCACGTCAAGTGGCTGACCCGGATCAGCGTGCTCGACCGCGAGTTCGACGGTTACCAGAACGCGGTGGCGTACCGGGTCCGGACCGATGCCGACGATCCGGGGGTACCGGTGACCCGGATCGAGCCGCGCGCCCTGCTGAAACCGCCCGGCTTCCCCGATTTCATGTCACGTACCCGGGTGGTGCGGCCCGGGCCCTGCATTGTGGAGGGCCGTGCCTGGTCGGGCCACGGGCCGGTGACCGGGGTCGAGGTGACCACCGACGGCGGGGTCACCTGGGTTGCGGCCGAGCTGGTTCCGGACCTGTCGAGCCCGGACGGGGCGTCTGGGCCGGAGGCGGTCGACGACCGGTGGGCGTGGCGCCGCTGGCGGTACGAGTGGACGGCGACGCCGGGTCGCTACACGCTCGGCGCCCGGGCGACCGACGCCTCGGGCCGGGTCCAGCCGGTCGAACAGCCGTGGAACCGGGGCGGGTTCGCGAACAACCTCGTACAGCGGGTCGAGGTGCTGGTCGCGGCGGAGCAGTAACCGGGGCGCCGGGTCGGGCGCCGAGGTGACGGGTCCGGCCGGTACGCCGGTCGGGCCGCTCCGCCCCCGACGACTGGCTCAGTCGGTCAGCGCCTGCGGAGCCGCTGGTCGGGCCGCTCGCGCCGGCGGCAACCCCCGGGCCCCGGCCGCGACCTGGCCTGGCCTGGCCTGGCCTGGCCTGGCCTGGCCTGGCCGCAAACCCGGCCGTGGCCTCGACTCCGGCCCACCTGCGCCAGACCGGTCAGCCGCCGAAGCCGGAATCAGCGGGTAGCGAGATATCAGGCTTTTCCAGCTCTTCGACGTTGACGTCCTTGAACGTCATCACCCGGACATTCTTCACAAATCGCGCTGGCCGGTACATGTCCCAGACCCAGGCGTCGTGCATCTCCACCTCGAAGTAGACCTCGCCGTCAGAGTTACGGACGTGCAGATCTACCTGGTTCGCGAGATAGAACCTGCGCTCGGTCTCCACCACGTAGGAGAACTGGCGAACGATGTCGCGGTACTCCCGATAGAGCTGCAGCTCCATCTCGGTCTCGTACTTCTCGAGATCTTCCGCGCTCATCCCACTCCGCCTTCCATGGCCACATCTTCCCCCACCGACGCTGATGGCCGAGGCCGCTCGCCCAACGCCACGCCGACGGTACTCCCTAGCTGGCCGGCCCGCGCCATCGACTCGATCCCGCCGAGCCCGGCAGGGCGCCGGGTCCGGGGCGGATGACCGATCCGCCCGGAGACAGTGGCGACGTTGACGTACGAGAAGCGGTGTTCCGGGCACGGACCGTGACGTTCCAACGCGGCGGTGTGCTCGGCGGTGATGTATCCCTTGTGCTCGGCGAATCCGTACCCGGGGTGCTGGTCGTCCAGCTCGACCATGATCCGGTCCCGGGTCACCTTGGCCAGCACACTCGCCGCCGCGACACAGGCGGCGACCTGGTCACCCTTCCACACCGCGAGCCCCGGCACACCGAGGCCGTCGACCCCGAACCCGTCGGTCAGCACGTACTCCGGGGAGACCGGGAGCGAGGCCAGCGCCCGACGCATCGCGGCCAGGTTGCAGACGTGCAGGCCCCGGAGATCCACCTCGGCCGCCGGAATGATCACCACCGCGTACGCCAGGGCCCGTTCCACCACCTCGGCGTAGATCCGCTCCCGGGCCGCGGCGGTGAGCAGCTTGGAGTCGGTCAGCCCGTCGATCTCGCCCCGCCGCCCCTCCGGCAGGACCGCGGCCGCCGCCACCAGTGGACCCGCGCAGGCACCCCGGCCCGCCTCGTCGGCGCCGGCGACGTACCGGAAGCCACGCCGCCGCAGCGCGCGTTCCATCGCGTAGATGCCGCCCTCGCGGCGGACCACCGTACGGGGCGGGGTCAGCACGCCTTCTCCCCCTCCAGTGCCCGGCGCAGCAGCTCGGGCAGCTCCTTCGGATAGAACCGCTCGGTCGTGCCCGCCAGTTCCGTCATCGTCCACCACCGGTGGGCGTCGATCGTGTCCCGCTCGACCGAGTCGAATCCCGCCGTGTCCACCTCCCACGGGCCGGTCCGGACCAGGAAGAACTGCTGCTCCTGGCGGTACCACCGGCCGCCGAAGGAGAACTCCGTCGTCTCCCGCCAGACCGGTTCGCCGATCTCGTCCGGAGCGACCCGCAACCCGGTCTCCTCGGCCAGTTCCCGCGCGGCCGCCACCTGCGGCGACTCGTCCGGGTCAAGGCCGCCGCCGGGGGTGAACCAGTACCGGTGTTCCGGTCGCGCCGGGTCCCAGCCCCGGAACATCAGTACCCGGTCCTCGCCGTCGACCAGCAGCACCCGGGCGGCCTGGCGAGGGGTGAAGACGGTCATCCGACCAGCCTAGTCCGGGGCGGGGCGACCACGCTTCCCACGGCGCTCCGGACCCGGTCGCCCCGTCCACCCGGCACGCCGCCGACGCGGCATCCGTCAGCTCTTGGGATCCGTCAGCTCTTGGGATCCGGGATGGCGTCGAAGGAGTCCGGCACGGACAACCAGGTGGCGCGGCCGACCGGCCAGAAGACGGTGAAGGCCCGCCCCACCACGGAATCCTCGGGGATCGTCGCGACGTCGATGTTGCTCTGGCTCTGCTGCCAGTGCTCCAGCGAGTCGCCGGACTGCGAGCGGTGGTCGCCCATCACCCACAGCCGGCCCGGCGGCACGGTGATGTCGAACTCGGTGTCCGCCGCCGGATCCGGTACGCCACCGGGGTCCCGGAAGATGTACGGCTCGTCCAACGACTGACCGTTGATCATCAGACGGTCCTGCTCGTCACAGCAGACCACCCGGTCGCCACCGACCCCGATGACCCGCTTGATGAAGTCCTCGCCCTCCGGGTTGCCGGTCCACTGGGTCGGGGCCTTGAAGACCACGATCTCCCCCCGGTGCGGCGACCGGAAGTCGTAGACCAGCTTGTTGACGAGCACCCGGTCGTCGATGTCGAGGGTGTGCTCCATCGACGGGGACGGAATCCAGAAGGTCTGCAGCACGAACGCGCGGACCAGCACCGCGACCAGGATCGCCACGCCCAGCAGGATGGGCAGCTCCCGCCAGAACGAACCGCGCGGCTTCGGCTTGTCGGTCTGCTCGTCAATCACGGATGGAGCCTACGACGCCGGGTCCCGGACGTACGCCGGGAACGCTGGGTAACGAGCAGAGAGCCCAGAATTGGCATGGCGATGGCCGTATCTCCCAGGTTGGGGGCGGTTTGCGGAGTGCCGTCCCGGTGTCCGTCACCGGCACCCGGTGCGTCCAGGGGGGCCGGGGCGGCGACCGGCGTCGGCAGGTCCTCGAAGGTATCCGGCACCGGCAGGGAGGTCCAGTGGGACAACGGCCAGACGATCACAAAGGCCCGGCCGATCACGTTGTCGATCGGCACCGTCCCCTGGCAGCGCGCGTCCTGCGACACCAGCCGGTGGTCACCCATCACGAACAACTGCCCGGGAGGCACCACCACCTCGTCGAACTGGCGGGACCGACACTCGTCCCGGTTCGGCGGCAGGTCCAGTGGGGAGTTCTCCAGCACGTACGGCTCGTCGAGCGGAGCGTCGTTGACGGTGACCCGACCCTGGTCGTCGCAGCACCGTACCCGGTCACCGGGGAGTCCGACGACCCGCTTGATGAAGTCCTTGTCGCCCGGGCGGCTCACTCCGACCAGGTCGCCGATGGTCCGTCCGAGCTTCGCGACAAATCCGGGATCCGGCTCCTCGGTGAGCTGTGGTGCCCACTCGGCGGTTCCCCGGAAGACCACGATCTCGCCGCGTACCGGATCCCGGAGGTCGTACACGATCTTGTTGACCAGCACCCGGTCGCCGATCAACAGGGTGTCCTCCATGGACCCCGAGGGGATGAAGAACGCCTGGAGCAGGAAGGTACGGATCAGAACGGCGAGGCAGAAGGCGACCACGAGCAGGAGCGGCAACTCCTGCCAGAGCGGCATCTGTTTCCGGGTGCGTCGGGATCGCCGGGGCCGACGACGCCATGGTTCGACATCGTCCTCTTCGTCCACCCTACGCACCACGCATCTCCCCGATCCCGAGACACCGCGCCATCACCGGACCAACTCCGGTGATGGCGCACCGCGAGCGGTAGCGCGGGGTTGTACCGCGACCCCGACGGAGCCAGGGTCGCGGTATCGCTTCTGCCCGTGCGGCCAGCGTAGTCGGCGTGGCCCGGGACGGCACCCCTCGATCGCCTCGGCGTGGTCGGTCGGATCAGCCTCAGCTGGCCCGCTTCTCCCGCTTCTCCTTGATCTTGGCCTTCTTGCCCCGCAGCTCACGGAGGTAGTAGAGCTTGGCCCGGCGGACGTCACCGCGGACCATCACCTCGATGCGGTCGATCGCCGGGCTGTTGAGCGGGTAGGTCCGCTCCACCCCGACGCCGAAGCTGATCTTGCGAACGGAGAAGGTCTCCCGGAGTCCGGCGCCCTGGCGCCGGATCACGACACCCTCGAAGATCTGGACCCGGGACCGGTTGCCCTCGACCACCCGGGCGTGCACCTTCACGGTGTCACCGGCCCGGAAGTCCGGGAGGTCGGTCCGCTGCGACTGGGCGTCAAGGGCGTCCAGGGTGTTCATCGCTGCATCCTCGAAGGCTCACGGCGCACCGATCGTCGGCGCGCGGATGGGTGATTCTGATCCCCACGACAGGCCCGGAACGGGCCCTGGCGGGGATCCTCGCAGCCGTACGCGGGCGCGCACGACTGCGGCAACCCCACTACTCTGCCATATAGTCAACCGAGGGTTGAAATCCGGTCCCGGCCAGGGTCGCCACATCCTTCTTGTCCAGCTCGGCCGGGGCGAGCGCGGCGAGCATGTCCGGCCGGCGCTCGGCCGTCCGGAGCAGGGCCTGGTCCCGCCGCCACCGGGCGATCCGGCCGTGGTCACCGGAGCGGAGGATCTCCGGCACCTCGTGCCCCCGCCAGCTCGGCGGCTTGGTGTAGACCGGCGCCTCCAGCAACCCGTGCGCGTGCGACTCCTCGGCCAGCGAGTCGGCGTTACCCAGCACGCCCGGCAGCAGCCGGGTGACCGCCTCCATGATCACCAAAACCGCGACCTCGCCGCCGAAGAGCACGTAGTCGCCGAGCGAGACCTCCGTCACCCGCATCCGGGTCGCGGCGTGGTCGAGCACCCGCTGGTCGATCCCCTCGTACCGGCCGCAGGCGAAGATCAGCCGGGATTCGGCGGCCAACTCGTACGCCGTCGACTGGGTGAACCGGGCCCCGGCCGGGGTCGGCACCACCAGCCGCGGCGGCTCCGCCCCCGGCGGAGCCAGCGCGTCCAGCGCCTCCCCCCACGGCTCGGGCCGCATCACCATGCCCGGCCCACCGCCGTACGGGGTGTCGTCGACCGTCCGGTGCACGTCGTGGGTCCAGGTCCGCAGGTCGTGCACGGCGACATCCAGTACGCCGGTCGCCCGGGCCCGCCCGATCAGGGACAGCTCCAGCGGAGCGAGATATTCCGGAAAGATCGAGACCACGTCGACCCGCATGTGAGGAAGGGCCCCTCTTGTCGCTTCTTGGGTAGGAAGGGCGCCTGCCGACACCCCAGCCGGGCGACACCTCAGAGGTCGAGCAGCCCCGGCGGCGGGTCGACGACCACCCGTCTCCCGGCCAGGTCGACCTCGGGAACCATCGCCCTGACAAACGGGATCAGCGCGGTACGCCCCTCGGGGCGGCGCAGGACCAGCAGGTCCGAGGCGGGCGCGTGGTCGATCCGGGCGACCTCGCCGAGCACCTCACCGGCGGGCGTCACCACGGTCAGCCCGACCAGCTGGTGATCGTTGAACTCGTCCGGGTCCTCCGGCGCCGGCACCGCCGCGCTGTCGACCCAGAGCAGGGTGTCGCGCAGCGCCTCCGCCACGTTCCGGTCGTAGACCCCGTCGAAGGTGACCAGGAGCCGGCCCTGGTGCCACCGGGTCGCCTCGACCGTGAGTTGTTCGGGCACCCGGACAAGTTCGCCGTGCGCGGTCACCGGTGGGACGTCGACGGACTCCGCCGTCGGATCGGTGCGTAACACCGATCCGACGGCGAACCGTGCTTCGGGATCATCGGTCCGCACCTCCACGGTCACCTCGCCGCGGATACCGTGCGGACGGCCGATCCGGCCGACGATCAGGAGCATCGTCACGGATCAGTACGAGTCGACGATGTCGACCCGTACGCCACGTCCACCGATCGAACCGATGACCTGACGCAGTGCCTTCGCGGTCCGACCGGACCGGCCGATGACCGTACCGAGGTCCTCGGGGTGCACGCGGACCTCCAGGCGCTTGCCCCGCCGGGAGTCGACCATCCGGACCCGTACGTCGTCCGGGTGGTCGACGATGCCCTTGACCAGGTGCTCGAGCGCCGGCCGAAGGGCCACGTCAGGCCTGCTCGCCGGAGTCCGCACCGGCCTGCTCCTCGGTCTTCGCGGGGGCCTCGGCGGGGGCCGCCTTGGCTGCCTTCTTCGCCGGCTTGGCCGCCTCGGCCAGTCCGGCCGCCGCCCGCGCCTCAGCCTCGTAGGCCGCCTTGCGGTCGGCCCGCTCCGGTGCCACCAGCAGCGGCGGCGGAGCCGGCAGGCCCTTGAACTTCTGCCAGTCGCCGGTCTTCTCCAGCAGTCGCTGGACGGCCTCGCTCGGCTGGGCACCGACGGAGAGCCAGTACTGCACCCGGTCCGACTTGACCTCGATCACCGAAGGGTCTTCCTTCGGCTGGTAGATCCCGACGAACTCGATCGCCCGACCATCACGCTTCGTACGCGAGTCGGCGACGACGATACGGTATTGCGGGTTGCGGATCTTACCCATCCGCAGGAGCCGGATCTTTACGGCCACAGTGTGTTCGCTCCTGTTGCGATGTCCACCGGCCCGGAAACGGGCGGTGCGCGGGTGAGAGCCGACCGGCACAGTGGGGTTTGGGCCGGGGACTGCTCGATGGACTGGCGACACGCCCGGGGTAGAGGGCGCCGAACGTGCAGCCGGATACCAGCGACCCATTGTGCCAGACCCGGTCGGGGAATCTCACATCGGCCGGCGAAATCGCCCGTACCCCGCCAGGGCGATCACGACGATCATGACCCCTGGTCCCCCACGGGGCGGGGCCCGGCGCCGCCGACCGCAGCCGGGGTCGGGGCCGGAGCCCGCACCGCCGGGCGCCGGGCGCGGGGGCGGACCCGGCGATGCCACCGGGTCCGTACCCCGCGATCCTCGGTCGGTGCCCGCCGGGCCGGCGGTCAGTACCCACCGCTACCGGTCAGCCCTTGACCGCACCCTGCAGGCCACCCACGATCTGCTTCTCGGCGAAGGTGAAGAAGAGCAGTGCCGGCAGCATCGCCAGGGACGTGAAGGCGAGGATGCCCGCCGTGTCGGAGGTGTACTGGCTCGAGAAGTTCTGGACTCCCAGCGGCAGGGTGTGCAGGCTGGCGTCGCTGAGCACCAGCAGCGGCAGCAGGAACGCGTTCCAACTCGCCACGAACGCCAAGATCCCGACCGTGACGAGCGCGGGCCTCGACAGCGGCAGCACGATGAGCCAGAGGAAACCGAGCCGGCCCGTGCCGTCGATCGCGGCGGCGTCCTCCAGTTCGCGCGGAATGGCGGCGAGGAACGGACGCAGGATCACGATGGTGAGCGGCAACGCGAAGGCGACCTGCGGAAGGATCACCGCGTAGTACGAGTTGACCAGGTTCAGGTCGCGCAACATGAGGTAGAGCGGCAGGATCGCCGCTCCGGCCGGGAAGAGCAGGCCGAGCGTGAAGAAGGTGTAGAGCGCCTCGCGCCCCCGGAAGGTGTACCGGGCGAGCACGAACGCCGCACAGACACCGAGCACCACCACGCCGAGCGTCGTACCCAGGGAGATCACCGCGCTGTTGAACGCCTGCCCCCAGAAGTCGCTCTGCGTCAGCACCCGGATGTAGTTGTCCCAGACCCACGGGTCGGGCAGCCCTGCCGGGTTCGCCACGATCGACGGGGTGGTCCGGAAGCCACCGATGATCACGTAGACCACCGGGGCGATCGACACCGCCGCGACCGCGAGCGCCAACGCGTAGGTGAGCGGATTGCCCCAGGACACCGGGCGGCGCTTGGGCGGTGGGCGGAGGACACCGTTCGCGGCCACGGTCATTTCACCCTTCTGCTGGTGATGGCACCCTCGATGTCGCGACGGAGGAGGAAACGCTGGAACAGCAGCGCCGCGACGAAGGAGATGGCAAACAGGATCACGGCCACCGCGTTGCCGTAGCCCCAGAGCCGGGCGAAGAAGCCGTTGTCCACCATGTAGGTCGCCATGGTGGCGGACGCGCCGAGCGATCGCACCGCCGGTACCGAGGTCACCCAGATCACGTCGAAGACCTGCAGCGAGCCGATCATCGACAGGAACATCCAGATCCGGATCGTCGGGCCGAGCAGCGGCAGCGTGATGTGCCGCTGGACCTGCCACCAGCTCGCACCGTCGATCGCGGCGGCCTCGGTCAGCTCGTGCGGCACGTTCGACAGGCCGGCGAGCAGGAGGATGATGGCGAAGCCGACGTACTTCCAGGTGAGGACGAACATCAGCGTCCAGATGACGATGTCGAGGTCGGCGAGCCACGCCTGGACCAGGCTGCCCAGTCCCAGTGACCGCAGCAGCGCGTCGACCGTCCCACCGTCGGTCAGGATCAGCTTCCACATGATGCCGACGGTGACTTCGGCGAGCACGTACGGCACGAAGACCAGCAGCCGGAACACGGTCCGCCCGCGGAAGCGTCGGTTGAGCAGCAGGGCCACGCCCAGCGCGATGGGGCCCTGGATCAGCAGTGACCCGAAGACGATGATGGCGTTGTTGCGCAGCGCGTCGAGGAAGATCGGGTCCTCGAAGGCGAGGAAGTAGTTGTCGAGGCCGACGAACTCGGTGGGCGGCCCGACCCCGCGCCAGCGGAAGAGGCTGTAGTAGACCGCGAAGCCCATCGGCACGAGCACGAACATCACGTAGACGACGATCGCCGGCGTCGTGAGCCCGATGATCTCGTACCACTTGCGTCGCTTGTCGGCGCTGCGGGAGGACGGCCTCCGGCCGGGCCGAAGTCCCGCCGGCGGCGCGGACGCGCCGCCGGCGGGGTTCAGGGTTGGGTTGGTGGTCACTTGCGTGCGGCCGCCTTCATCGCGTCGACGACCTGCTGCGGGCTGCCGCTACCGGCGAAGATGGCGACGATCCCGTCGTTCATCGCGGCACCGACGGTGCTACCGAACGCCGTGTCCAGCCAGAGCTGCACGTAGGTGGCGTTGGCGGTGGCCTCCAGGACCGACTTCAGGGCGGGGTCCACGATGTCGGCGTCCGAGCCCTTGATCACGGGCAGCCCGATGTTGAGCGCGGCGTAGCCCTTCTGCACCTCGGGGCTGACGATGTACTTGAGGAACTCGACGCACTCGGCCGGGGCGTTCTTGGCGCAGGCGAATCCGTCGCCACCACCGAGGGCAGCCTTCGGGTCGCCCGCCGAACCGGCGATCGCCGGCACGGGGAACCAGCCCAGGAACTTCGCGAGGGCCGACTTGTCCTCCGCGACGGTCTCCAGGGTGCCCTTGTTCCAGTCGCCCATCAGCTCCATCGCGGCCTTGCCGTTGGCGAGCAGACCGTTGGCGCTGGTCGGGTCGTTCTGGCCCGGGGTGGCGATGAAGTTGTTCTGGAACGGCGTGGTGTCGATGAAGGCCTTCAGGTCCGCGCCGGCCTTGACGAAGCAGGGGTCGTCGAAGACCCTCTCGGTGGAGGCCTTCTTCAGGGTGTCGACCGAGCAGGCGCGCAGCGCGAAGTTGTACCACCAGTGCGCGGCGGGCCATTTGTCACCGGCACCGAGGGCGATCGGGATGACGTTGATCGCCTTGAGCTTGGTGACCGCGGCGTTGAGTTCGTCGAAGGTGGTCGGCGGAGCGGCGATGCCCGCCTGCGCGAACATCTCCTTGTTGTACCAGAAGCCTTCGATGCCCATCTTGTACGGCAGGCCGTACTGCTTGCCGTCCACCGCCCAGATCTCGGCCACCGACGGGCTGATGTTGGCAACCTCGGTCTTGACCTGGTCGGTGATGTCCTTGAGGTAGTCGGCCTCCACCTGCTCGCGCATCTCGCCGCCGCCCCAGGCCTGGAAGATGTCCGGCGGATCGGTGGTGAGGAGGGCGGCAGGGAGCCGGGTGCGCTGAAGCTGGTTGGTCTCGATCGCCTCGATCTGGATCGTGACGGTCGGGTGGAGCGCGGAGAAGTCCTTGGCGACCTTCTCCCAGTAGGTCTTGCCGGGCCCGTCCTGGGAGGCGTTGTGCCACCAGGTCAGGGTCACCGGGTTCTTGTAGAGTTCGTCCTCATTGGGCGCTTCGCTTTCACCGCCGCTACATCCGGCAGCAAGGAGTGCGCTGGTCGTAAGCAGCGCTAGGACTGTTCCCGCGCGGCGCTTCATCGCCATCGATTGTCTCCTCGACTAGTCAGTCGCGGTACTCAGCTTCGAACGGCGAGTTTTACAGCCCCGTAACTCGGTGTCAACCGTTGTCGATAACGTTTTCGACTCCGCTGTCAGGGGGCGTCACAAGCCCTCTATCATCATCGACGTGGCGTTTCCGCAGCGTGTCAAGATGTCGGACGTGGCCCGTACGGCCGGCGTCTCGGTGGCGACTGTATCCAAAGTGGTGAATGGTCGGTACGGGGTCGCGCAGGCCACCGTCGAACGTGTCCAGCAGGTTATCCACCAACTCGGGTACGAAGCCAGCCTCGGCGCACAGAGCCTGCGCAGCCACCGCACCAACGTGCTGGGCATCCTGGTCGCCGAATTCGAGCCGTTCTCCACCGAACTACTCAAAGGGGCCTCCCGCGCGGTCACCGGCACCGGCTACCAACTGCTGGCGTACTCGGGGGGCGACGGCGAACGCGGCGCCATCGGCTGGGAACGGCGCTCGCTCGCCCGGCTCTCCGGAACGCTGATCGACGGGGCCGTGATCGTCACGCCGACCGTCGTCGAGACCAAGCAGGGTTTCCACGTGGTCGCCGTCGACCCGCACACCGGCCCGTCCGGCCTGCCCACCGTCGACTCGGACAACTTCGCCGGCGCCATGCTCGCGACCAACTACCTGTTGTCGCTCGGGCACCGCCGCATCGGACACATCAGCGGGCGCGCCGACCTCGAGTCGGCACGTCTGCGCGAGGCCGGTTTCCGCCAGGCCATGGCCGACGCCGGCATCGCGGTGGACGAGCGGCTGGTCCGTACCGGTGGGTTCCGGATCGAGAGCGCCGCCGGTACGGCCGCGGAACTGCTCACCCTTCCCGACCGCCCGTCCGCGGTCTTCGCGGGGAACGACCTCTCCGCGATCTCCACGCTCAACGTCGCCCGGAGCCTCGGTCTCGCCGTGCCCGACGACCTGTCCGTGATCGGTTTCGACAACGTTCCGGAATCGGCGCTGGTCAATCCGCCACTGACGACGATCATGCAGCCGCTGCAGCGGATGGGCGCCGAGGCACTCCGCCTGCTCATCGACCTGATCGGCGGAGTCGAACGCGACACGCACATCCGGCTCCCCACCGAGCTGGTCATCCGCGCCTCCTGCCGCCCCTACGCCCCCGCCCGCCAGGACAACCGGCCGTTGACCACCGGCGCCTGAACCCGGGGCGGCGATCGCGGCCACCCCGCCGCCCAGGGCCAGCCGACCTGCCCGTCCCACCAGTCCCGCCGATCCGGTCCGGCTCGAGTGGGAGGACTCCCCCGACAAACCCTACGGACGGTGAGGGAAGGATCGCGGGGTCAGCGGACCGGCGGGCGATCCCAGCCGGGCGGCAGGGTCGGGGTCGACCAGTCGGGGTCGGGGACGAAGTCCGTCCAGGTGCCGTCGAACGGGAACTCGCCGGCCTCGGCCAGCTTGATCACCCGTTCCCCCTCGGCGCGTACCGCCGCCGGGTCCGGCACCCAGTAGTGCTCCGGGATCGCCAGCCGCTCGGCGAACTCGTCCTCGTCCTTCCAGGACCAGCTCAGGTCGGGGCGTACCACCACGTCGAGGTCCTGGTCCACCATGTCGACGCCGGCCACCTCGCCGTCGTCCCAGCGGATGCCGTGCTCCTCGAGGTTGACGTACCAGTTGGCGAACCGGCCGTCCCCGGTGCGGAAGAGCCAGACCGAGTGGTTGGCGCCGGTGGGCAGGAACTTCAGCACCGGCGGGCCGTTCCAGGGGCTGACCTTGAGACGGTACGAGTGGGTCAACCACTCGGCGAACGTCATCGCCCGCATGCCCCGGCCGTCCTCGGTGACCTCGTGCGCCACCGGGGTGTCCCGGGCGACCCAGAGCAGCAGGCCACGGTCGTCGTCACTGACCACCCGGCCGGGTCGGACCCAGCCGATCCGACCGTGCCGGACGTTGCGGTGCAGCACCACCCGACCCCGGGCGAACCGCGGGCCGGCCGCCACGTCGACCGGGCTGACGGCGCCGGCCGGCCTGCCAGGCTCGACCACGTCAGTAGGAACGGGCGACGATGGCGACCAACTCTGGCTCGTCCTCCGAGTCCGGCACCGAGCCGTCGGCCCGGCGCAGGCAGCGGACGGTGACGCCCTGGGCGTTCGCCTTCGCCTCGCCCTCGACGCCGACCACCGACCACGGCACCCGGGCCCAGCCGTTCGCCGCCGCCTCGATCGCCTCGTCCAGGGTCGTCACGTCGACGGTCCGGGACTCCCGCATCTGCAGCGCCTCGTCGTAGAGCGCCTGCTGGTCGGCGTCGAGGGCGGCGAGCACCGCCGAGACCACGTCGGCGACCGGGACCGGGGTCTTCGAGCCGTCAGTGCGGCGGACCAGCACCGCGTTGCCGGCGGCGAGGTCGCGGGGGCCGACCTCGATACGTACCGGATAGCCCTTGAGCTCGGCGTCGACGGCCCGGCGGCCGAACGGGGTGTCGACCCGGTCGTCGAGACCGACCCGCACGCCGGCGTCGCGCAGCGCGTCGCGGAGCTTGACCGCGGCCTCGGTCACCCCGTCACCGGACTTGACGACCATGACGTACGCCTGCACCGGCGCCAGCCGGGGCGGCACCCGCAGCCCGTTGTCGTCGCCGTGGCACATGATCAGACCGCCGAGCATCCGGGTGGAGCTGCCCCACGAGGTGGTCCAGGCGTGCTCGACGCTGCGCTCGGCCGAGGTGTAGGTGATGTCGAAGGCCTTGGCGAAGTTCTGCCCGAGCTCGTGCGAGGTACCCATCTGCAGCGCCTTGCCGTCGCCCATCATGCCTTCGAGGGTGTAGGTGCGGATCGCACCGGCGAACCGCTCCCGGGCGGTCTTCAGGCCGGTCAGCACCGGGATGCCGAGCACTCCGACCATGAAGTCCTCGTAGACCTCGTGCAGGATCCTCCGGGCGTACGCCCGGGCGTCGGCCTCGTCGGCGTGCGCGGTGTGCCCCTCCTGCCAGAGGAACTCGCTGGTCCGGAGGAAGATCCGGGGCCGCAGCTCCCAGCGGACCACGTTCGCCCACTGGTTGAGCAGCAGCGGCAGGTCGCGGTACGAGTCGACCCACTTGGCCATGAACTCGCCGATCACCGTCTCACTGGTCGGCCGGACCACCACCGGCTCGGCGAGCTGCTTGCCGCCACCGTGGGTGACCACGGCCAGCTCCGGGGAGAAGCCCTCGACGTGCTGCGCCTCCCGGCGCAGGTAGCTCTCCGGGATGAAGAGCGGGAAGTACGCGTTCTCCGCCCCGGCGGTCTTGATCCGGGCGTCCATCTCGGCCTGCATCCGTTCCCAGATGGCGTAGCCGGCCGGTCGGATGACCATGGTCCCCCGCACCGGCCCGTTGTCGGCGAGCTGCGCCTTGGCGATCAGGTCCTGGTACCAGCGGGGGAAATCCTCCGCCCGGGGAGTGAGCACGCGTGCCATGAGGGCCAATCTTAGGCCTCGGCGCTGCGGCGGTGTCGCCGGGGCGAACCCGGTGGGACGGTCCCGCTACCATCCCGCGCATGTCTCTGCTTGCCCGTCTGTTCGGCCGCTCACCTGAACCGCGGCCGCTGGCGCTGCCGTACGACCCGATGTCCCCGGAAGGACTCGTCGCCCGTTGGGTCCGCTGGGTCGCCGACTCGTCGCAGCGGGAGTCCCCGATCGCCGACCCGACCGGCGAGTTCGCCGGCGTCGGACAACCGGAGGACGTCTGGTTCCTCGCCGGTACGTTCGGCGGCGCGGTGACCCGCCGCTGTCAGGTGCCCGCCGGCCGCCCGATCTTCTTCCCGGCGTTCAACGTCTGGCAGTCCCGGGTCGAACCAGGTGACGTTCCGGTGATGGAGCAGGCCACCGGCCACGCCCACCTCGACGACGAGGAGGTTCCGCTGCGGCCGGTCGGCACCCCGGAGACGTTCCTGGTCCGGGGTCGGCTCGGCAATCCGGTGACCGGGCTGCCGCCCACCATGCGGGTGAGCTGCTGGGGGCTGTGGGGTCAGCTCGCTCCGCTGGCGCCGGGCAGATACCGGCTCGTCTTCGGCGGCGACGACGGACACGGCTTCTGGGTGGAGGCGAACTACCTGCTGGTGGTGAGCTGAGCGCCACGCCACGCCCAGCCGGGGACACCAGCGGACCGCCCGGTCGGGGGCCGGCGCACCAGCCGGCCCGGTGGCGCCGACCACCTGGAGGTCAGCGGACCACCCGGCCGCGCAGCACGATCCGTCGGGGTGCCTGGACCACCCGCAGGTCGGCCCGGGGGTCGGCGTCGTAGACCACCAGGTCGGCGAGGCCGCCCTCGACCAGTCCGGGGAAGCCGAGCCACTCCCGGGCCCGCCACGAGGCGGCGGCCAAGACGTCGACGGTCGACATGCCGGCGCGCTCGTGCAGCAGCAGCATCTCCCGGGCGGCCAGCCCGTGGTCGATGCCGCCGCCCGCGTCGGTGCCGACGTAGATCGGCACCCCGGCCTCGTACGCCGCCCCGACCAGTGCGGGGAAGGTGTCCCGCAGGGTGAGCATGTGCGCGGCGTAGCCGGGGAACTTCTCCCGGGCCTGGTCGGCGATCCCGCCGAAGATGGTCTCGATGTTGATCATCGTGGGCACCAGCGCGGTCCCCCGCCGGGCCATCTCGTCGAGCAGGTCGACGCTGAGCCCGGTGCCGTGCTCCACCGAGTCGACCCCGGCCCGGACCATCGTCGCGACGGCCGACTCGGAGAAGGTGTGCACGGCGGCCCGGGCCCCGGCGGCGTGCGCGGCCTCGACCGCGGCGGCCATGGTCTCCGGGTCCCAGGACGGTGCCAGGTCACCGGCGGTCCGGTCGAGCCAGTCACCGACCAGCTTGACCCAGCCGTTCCCGGCCCGGGCCTGCTCGGTCACCGTGGCCCGGACGTCGGCGGACTCCACCTCCACGGCGATACCCCGCAGGTAGCGCCGGGGCGACGCGATGTGCCGACCGGCGCGGGCCAGCCGGGGCAGGTCCGGCTCGTCCTCCAGCTCCGGGTACGGGTACGGCGAGCCGGCGTCCCGGATCGCCAGCACCCCGGCGTCCCGGTCGATGGTGGCGAGGTGGCGGGCCTGGTCCAGTGAGGTGATCGGCACCGCGCCCGGGGCGATGCCCGGGTGGCAGTGCGCGTCGACCAGACCGGGCAGGACGAAGCCCCGGTCGGCGACGGTCTGCGCCCCGGGGACCGGGGTGAAGGTGACCCGGTCCCCGACCAGCCACAGGTCCCGGACCTCGTCGTCAGGGAGGACGACTCCCCGTACGTGCAGCGCCATGGGGACATTCCTACCGGATCACGTCCGGTGGATCTCCGCGACCCACTGCCTCCTGCGGCGCGTCAGCGGTCCTTGTCGTCCCGCCTGGTGAGCTTGTTGAAGTCGAGCTTCGGCAGCTTGAAGCCGGGCGGCAGGCCCTGGCCGCCGGCCAGCGCGTTCGGGTCCAGCCCCGGCGGCAGCTGCGGCATGCCGCCCGGGAAGCCACCGGCCGGCCCGCCGACCCGGGGCCGGCCGCCGCCCTTGGTGCCCTTGCGCTTGTTCTTCGGTGACTTGGTCGCCTTGCGCCGGCCGCCGGGCAGGCCCATCATGCCGCCCATCTGCTTCATCATCTTCTGCGCCTCGGCGAAGCGGTTGAGCAGCTGGTTGACGTCCATCACGGTGACCCCGGAGCCGTTGGCGATCCGGGCCCGCCGGGAACCGTTGATGATCTTCGGGTTGGTCCGCTCGCCCGGGGTCATCGACCTGATGATCGCGGTGACCCGGTCGAAGTGCTTGTCGTCCAGCTCGGCCAGCTGGTCCTTCATCTGTCCCATTCCGGGCATCATCGCCAGTACGTTGGCGATCGGCCCCATCCGCCGTACCGCGATGAGCTGGTCGAGGAAGTCCTCCAGGGTGAACTGCTCGCCGCCCATCAGCTTGGCGGTCATCTTTTCTTTCTGATCGGCGTCGAACGCCTGTTCCGCCTGCTCGATCAGGGTCAGCACGTCGCCCATGCCGAGGATCCGGCTGGCCATCCGGTCCGGGTGGAAGACGTCGAAGTCGGTGAGCTTCTCACCGGTGGAGGCGAAGAGGATCGGCTGCCCGGTGACCTGCCGTACGGAGAGCGCGGCACCACCGCGGGCGTCGCCGTCGAGCTTGGAGAGGACCACACCGGTGATCCCGACACCGTCGCGGAACGCCTCGGCGGTGCGGACCGCGTCCTGGCCGACCATCGCGTCGATGACGAAGATGACCTCGTCCGGGTCGACCGCGTCCCGGATGTTGGCGGCCTGCGCCATCATCTCGGCGTCGATGCCGAGCCGGCCGGCGGTGTCGACGATGACGATGTCCCGGGCGGCCCGCCTGGCGTGGTCGATCGAGGCCCGGGCCACCTGGACCGGGTCGCCGACGCCGTTGCCCGGTTCCGGGGCGAAGACCTCGACCCCGGCCCGGCCGCCGAGCACCTGGAGCTGGTTGACCGCGTTGGGACGCTGCAGGTCGGCCGCGACGAGCAGCGGCTGGTGCCCCTGGCCCTTGAGCCAGCCGGCCAGCTTGCCGGCCAGCGTCGTCTTACCGGAGCCCTGGAGGCCGGCGAGCATGATCACGGTGGGCGGCTGCTTGGCGAACTGCAGCCGGCGGCCCTCGCCGCCGAGCACGCCGACGAGTTCCTCGTGGACGATCTTGATGACCTGCTGGGCCGGGTTCAGCGCCTGGGAGACCTCGGCACCCCGGGCCCGCTCCTTCACGTTGGCGATGAAGGCCTTCACCACCGGCAGGGCGACGTCGGCCTCCAGCAGCGCCAGCCGGATCTCCCGGGCGGTGGCGTCGATGTCGGCGTCGGTGAGCCGACCCTTGCCCCGCAGCTTCGTGAAGATCCCGGAAAGACGGTCACTCAAAGTGTCAAACACGGCGCAACATCCCGTTTGTCGTATTTATCCGAGCAGGACGTGACCGGGACACGTGTGTCCGGCCACCGCAAGGGTAGCCGGCCGCCCCATCCGACGCGGCCAGCCCAACCACCTGCGGCCGCCCACCGACGACCGGCGGCGACCAGCAGCCGGGCCACGAACCTCGCGGCCCGGCGAGGGCACCGGATGGGTTGGCCCTTCCCGACCGACCCGACGACCGCACCGGGCGGGCCGGCCCTTCCCGACCGACCCGCCCGGCAGGTGCCGTCCCCGGCGTCAGCCGGCCGAGTTGTACGCCTCGGCCGTCACCCGGACACCGCGCGACACCTCCGGCCGGGACCGCCAGGAGACCGCCACCTGCCGCGTCTCCCCCGGCAGCAGCCAGAAGTAGTTGTCGTCGTACCGGGCCGGGAGGACCCGGTCGCCGTGCGCGTCGCGGACCGCCAGCCGGACCAGCGCGGCGACCGCGTCGCCCCGGTTGCGGACGGTCGCGCGGACCGTGTCGCGCCCGGCGGAGGCGCGTACGCCACCGGTGCTCACCTCCAGCCGGGTCCGGGGCAGGCTGTTGAGCACCCGCATCTCCTCGGCCCGGCCGTACCGCCAGTAGGTGTTCTCCGAGAGCAGCCGGTCCCGGCCGTCCCGCAGTTCCAGCCGGACCAGGTGCAGTCCGGCCCCGGCCGGCGCCGGCACGGTGAACGCGGCGGTGGTCGCCGAGCGGGCGACGTCCACCCGCTGCCGCTGGGGCGTGCCCAGCGGCCGGCCGGCGAGGTCGTACCGGCGGGCGGTGACGGTGGCCCCGGACAGTGGCGCGGCGGTGTGGTTGACCACCCGCACCAACCAGGTGCCGGGGTCGGCCTGGACGTGCAACGGCTCGCAGCCCTTGCGGGCACCGTAGTAGGCGCCGTTCACGTCGAGGTCGTAGTCGTACGTCTGCCAGACCGTGCTGTGCCACGCCGGGTGGGACATCCAGAGCAGCAGCCCGGTGGCGTCCTGCCACAGGTTGGCGTTCCACGCCTCGAACATGGCGCGGTGGTTCTCGTAGTTGACGAACTGCGCCCGGGTGGCGAACTCCGCCAGCGAGCCGGAGCCGCCGAGCCGGGCGTCGATCGCCTCGTGGTAGGTGCCGACCCGCTGGTTGCCGACCGTCGACCAGTCGTGGTGGTTCCAGACCACGCCCGGCGGCCACTCCGGCTCGTCACCGACCAGGTTGCGCATGCTCTCCACGACCGGGACGACCGGCATGCCGATCTCGGTGTGGAAGCCGAACGAGTCCGCCTCGTAGACGGTCCGGTCGACGTACGTCGCCGGGTCGACCCAGTGGTACGGGCCACGTCCACTGACGATGCCGGCCGCCGAGTTGGGGATGTAGAGGATCTCCGGGTGCTCGGTGTCGACGGCCCGCTCGAGCCCGGCGTTGACGATCGGCGGCGGGTCCCCCTCGTTCGCCCCGCACCAGACCACGATGCACGGGTGGTGGCGGTAGCGCCGGATGGTGTCGGCGGCGATGTCGACGTAGCCGGGCGGGTCGGGCAGGAACTGGCCGGCCTGCCAGAAGTCGTTCCAGACCAGGATGCCCTGCTCGTCGCAGGCCCGGTACAACTCCTCCCGATTGCTGCTGCCGAGCCAGTTGCGGATCATTGTGAAGTTCATGTCGCGGTGCATCTCGACCGTGTCGGCGAGCCGGTCGGGCAGCACCCGGCGCAGCAGCTCGTCCCAGCCCCAGTTGCCGCCCCGGGCGAAGACCGGCACCCCGTTGACACTGATCTTCAACTCGGTGATCTTGTTGCTCACGGACTTCACGTCGGTCCAGGTGTCCCCGTCGGTCGAGACCTGGATGACGTACTCGCGGGCGTACGCCTGCTCCCAGACGATGGTGACCTGGTCGAACGCGGTCGGCTCGTCGAGGTCGACCTGGATCCACTGGTTGTCCTCGTGCTTCGAGGCCCACCTGGTACGCGGGTTGCCGTCCACGGCCCGCTCCGGCCCGGTCGAGTCGCTGTCCGCCGACGACGCGGTGGCGGTCCGGCCCCGGGCCAGGTCGAGATCCGGCTCGGCCTGCCGCCCGACCGAGAGCGTCCACATCGACACGCCCCAGGAGGTGGCCCGGGTTCCGGCCTGGATACGCAGGTAGCGGGCGGTCTGACTGGGGAAGGTCTCGACCTGGGTGGCCCGGTTGCCCAGCGGGGTCTCGTTGCTGACCGCCGTGACGTCGGTCCAGTCGTCGCCGTCGGCGGAGACCTGGACCCGGTAGTCGAGCGCGTACGCCTGCTCCCAGACCACGGTGACCCGGTCGAACGCGGTCGGCTCGTCGAGGTCGACCTGGATCCACTGGTTGTCCTCGTACTTCGAGGCCCACCGGGTGCCCGGGTCGCCGTCGACGGCGTTGCCGGGTCCGTTGCCGTCGTGCTCGGACGAGGAGGCGGTGGCGGTCCGGCCCCGGGCCAGGTCGGCGCCGCCGTCGCCGTCGGCCACCGACAGCGACCACATCGAGACGCCCCAGTCGGTCGCCCGCTGGCCGGCCTGGATGCGGACGTACTGGGCGTGCTGGCGGGCGAAGGTGACGGTCTGGGTGGCGGCCCCGTCGACGAACTCCAGCGGGGGCGTGCCGGGCGGGGAGACCAGCACCGGCTGGTGCCAGTCGTAGCCGAACTCGCGGATGCCGAACCGGACCTCCCGCCGGTCGCTGAGCCGGCCGCCGACGGTGGCGGTGACCGCCAGGTCGTACAGGTGGGGCTCGCCGTAGCCGTTGGGCCACCACAGCTTCGGGTCGCGCAGCCGCAGCGCCGGGAAGCGGTCCGGGGCGAAGGTCACGGTCTCGGTCGCGCCGGCGGCGACGGTCACCGTCCGGTCGAGCCGGACCTTGCCGAACTGCGCGCGTACGGTCACCGTGGTCGCGGTGTCGGCCGCGTTGCGCACCGGTACGGCGACGGTCACCTCGGCGGTGTCGGTGGCCGGCAGGTCCGGCAGGGTGGTCCGGACGTACGGATCGCCGACCACCACGGCGCCGGTGCTGCGCAGCCGGACGTGGTCCCAGAGGCCGGTGACCCGGTCCCGGACGGCCGGCATCCAGTCCCAGCCGGAGACCGCCAGGTACGTCGGCGCGTCGAGGTAGTGCCGCGCCGACTGGAGGAAGGTGCGCCCGTCGGTGCCCTTGTCGCCCGGGGTGCCCGGGTGCGGCATCGGGGTGACCCGCACCGCGACGACGTGCTCGGTCCGCCCGGCCAGCGCGGCGGTGATGTCGAGGGCGGCCCGGGCGAAGGGGTGTGTGACGGTGCCCACCTCGGTGCCGTTGACCCAGATGGTGGCCTCGTGGTTGATGCCGTCGAACTCGAGCCAGACCCGCCGGCCGGGCGAGGTGTCCAGTCCGCGCGGCAGCCGCAGCACCCGCCGGTACCACCAGGAGTGCCGGGACAGCGCCTCCGGGATCCGCATGTTGTGGAAGCCGCTGACCGGGTCGGGCAGGTGTCCCCGCTCGACCAGGGTGCCGAGCACCGTCCCCGGTACGGTCGCCGGCAGCCAGTCGCGGACGTCCACCCCGGGCCCGGACAGCGCCGCGCCGTCGGCGGTGCCGGCGAAGTCGTCCATGGTCAGCGCCCAGCCGGACTCCAGGGGCACGGTGCCGTCGGCGGCGACCCGCAGTTCGGGCGCGGGTCGGGTGTTGCCTCCCGCCCAGCTCGTCCAGCCCTTCGCCGGCGGCCGGTGGCCGAGCGGGGTGCCGTAGACCTGGAAGCCGTTGAGGCCGACCGGGTTGCTGTTGGACCGCTTGGTGGCGGTGAGCCGGACGAACCGGGCGGTGACCGGTTCGGGGAGCCGGACGGTCTCGGTGCCGCCCTGGCCGTCGGTGGTTTCGTGGACCGACCGCCAGGTCTGCCCGTCGGAGGAGACCTCGAGCCGGTACGCGACCGCGACGCTGGAGAGGATCTCGTCCCCGTCGGTGTGGGTGTAGTCCCCGTCGAAGGGCCCGTCGGCGAGGGTGGCCTCGAAGACCAGGGTGACCGCCTCGATCCGGCACGGGGCCTGGAGGTCGACCGAGATCCACTGTGGATCGCCGGGTGCGGCCCGCCAGCCGCTGCCGCGTACGCCGGACTGTGGGAGTCCGTCCACGGCGAACGATCCGGGCGTCGGCGCGTAGTCCGTCGACGAGACGGCCACCGGCCGGTACACCGCGAGGTCGGGCGTGGGTGGCGTGTCGGCCGGTCGGACGGACGCGGCGCGGGCGACGTCCGGCAGGACCGCGGTCACGCCGAACGAGGCGAGCAGCGTGGCGCCCGTGGACAGAAGGGTGCGCCGCGATACGGACGGCGACTCGGACATCATGCCTCCCGAGGTCTGACAACGTTGTCAGATACTCGCCACCGTGATCGTTTGTGTCAAGCTTCCGTTTCCGACGCGTGATCTCCGGGTTTCCCGGCCGGACGGTAGGGTGCTGCGCGTGACCAGCACGCCCGGCCGTACCCGGCGCCCCACCATGGTGGACGTGGCCGCCCGGGCCGGGGTCAGCGTGAAGACCGTCTCGCGGGTCGTCAACAACGCGCCCTACGTGCAGCCGGAGCTGGTCGAACGGGTCCTCGCCGCCGTCGCCGAACTCGGCTTCCGACGCAACCACCTGGCCAGCACGCTGCGCTCCGGCCAGGCCACCGCCACCATCGGGCTGCTCATCGAGGAGATCGCCAACCCGTTCTACGCCACCATCGCCGGCGCGGTCGCCGAGGTCGCCGCCGACCACGACACCATGCTCATCATCGCCAGCTCCGAGGAGGACCCGGCCCGGGAACAGCAGCTGCTACGCGACCTCTGCGCCCGACGGGTCGACGGGCTGCTCGTCGTACCTGCCGGCGAGGACCACACCTTCCTGGCCGGTGAGGTGGAACTCGGCACCCCGGCGGTCTTCCTGGACCGGCCGGCGGGCGGGCTGCGGGCCGACACGGTCCTGCTGGACAACCGCGGCGGCGCCCGGGCCGGCGTCCGGCGACTGACCGCGGACGGTCACCGCCGGATCGCGGTCCTGCTCGACTCGACAAGCGTCTACACCATGCGGGAACGGCTGGCCGGTGCCCGGGACGCGTTGACCGAGGCCGGTGCGGCGGACGACCCACTGCTGGTCCGGGACGGGATCCGGGACCCGGCCACCGCCGCCCGGGTCGTCGCGGAACTGCTCGACCAGCCCGACCCGCCGACCGCCTTCTTCAGCCTCAACAACCGGATCTCACTCGGCGCGGTGGAGGAACTGCACCGGCGGGACAGCGACGCCACCCTGCTGGGCTTCGACGACTTCGACTCGGCCCGACTGCTGCCGTACCCGCTCACGGTGATCGCGTACGACACCCACACGCTCGCGCGTACCGCCGCCGAGCTGCTGTTCCGACGTATCCGGGGCGACCGTGACGCGCCCCGCGACGTGCTGGTCCCGACCGAACTGGTCGCCCGGGGGCTGCCCCGGCGCTGACCCGTCCCCGCCTCCCGACCGCCACGGCGCCACATCGGCGTTCGGCACCCGGCCGTCGCATCGGCGACCCGGGGGCTGCTTCCGTCCGGTCGCCCCCTCCGGCCGACTGCCGGGCTCGACTCAGGTGGTCACCAGCACGCCGGCGTACGACACGCCGGCGACCACCACCCACGCGCTGAGCCCCAGGGCGGCGGCCCGCCCCCCGGTACGCGCCAGCGTCGGCAGGTGCACCGCGCTGCCGAGCGCGAACAGCGCCGCCGCGAGCAGGATCTCCTGGAGCAGGGCGGTCCCGGCGAGCAGGCTCTCCGGCAACCAGCCGGTGCTGCGCAGGGCGATCATGGTGAGGAAACCGACGACGAACAGCGGCACCACCGACGGCCGGCGTACCGGCCCGTCCGCGCCGGCCGCCGCACACCGCCGGCCCAGCCCGAGCACCACCACGGCGACCAGCGGCGCGAGCAGCGCCACCCGCATCAGCTTCACCAGCACCGCGTCGCCGAGCGCCGCCGACCCGGCGGACTGGGCGGTGGCGACCACCTGCCCCACGTCGTGCACGCTCGCCCCGGCCCAGCGGCCGAACTGCACGTCGTCCAGGCCCAGCGGATGCTGCAACAGCGGCAGCACCGCGACGGCCAGCGTGCCGCAGAGGGTGACCAGCGCGACCGAGGCGGCGGCGTCCTCCTCGTCACTGCCGGTCGCCGCGCTGACCGCGCCGATCGCCGAGGCACCGCAGATCGAGTACCCGGCCGCGATCAGCAACGGCTGGTCACCGCGCAACCCGATCCTCCGCCCCAACCACCAGGTGCCGCCGAAGGTCGCGGCGACCACCGCGAACACCATCAGCGTCGTCGGCCAACCCAGTTCGCGTACGTCCTGCACGCTCAACTTCAGCCCGAGCAGCACGATGCCGATCCGCATCAGCCGTTTCGCCGCAAGACTCAGTCCCAGGCGGGCCACGCCGCGTACCCGCTCCCGGATCCCGGGCAGGTGCGCCGCCGCGATGCCGAGCACCATGGCCACGGTCAGCGTCGGCACGGCGGGCAGCACCCGGTGCACGGCCCAGGCCGTGGCGGCGCCAAAGCCGGCGGCCAGCAGCCCGGGCAGCACGGCGAGGCGATTGGGCCGGGCCGGGGCGGTGACCCGGGTGCCGACCGGTCCCGGTGGCACGTCCTGCGTGCCGGCGCCGACGCGTACGTCCTCGTGAAGCGCCACACCGGTGCCACCGGCCGGGCGGGCACCGGCACCGTGCGGTGCTCCGGCAACGGTGGGTGCGCGCCGGGCGCCCCGGCGGGACTCGCGACGGGCCGCCGTGGTCAGGGTCGTCCGGCCACCCGTGCGCCGGATCACGACTCGTCGGTCCGCTGCTCGTACACCCGGCGGACGCTCGACCCGAGACGGGAGATGTCCGCGCCGTAGATGTGCAGGGAGATCGCCGTACCGGTGCCGCCGTTCCAGACCCGGTGGATGTCGCCGGGCGGGGCGAAGCCGCACACCTCGCCCTGCTTGTTGACCACGTCCTGGGTGGCGACGAGCCGCGCCCGGCTGCCGTCGGAGACCAGCCGGTACCGCCGCTCGTGCTCCTCCCCCTGGTGCACGCCGGTGACACACCAGGCGACGTGGTCGTGGATGGCGGTGCGCTGGCCGGGCAGCCAGACGAGCGCGACGATCGAGAAGCTGCCGTCACGCTCCGCGTGCAGCAGGTGCTGTCGGTAGTGGTCCAGATCACCCTCGCACTGGGCCGGGGTGAGCAGGTCGGTCGCGCCCAGGTGCGGGGCGAGCCGCTCCCCCACCAGGTACGCGGTCAGGTCCGGCGGCAGTCCCCGGTCCACCACGTCGCGTACCTCCTCGGCCAGCCGGGCGAGGCGGGGCGTACTGACGGTGACGGTAGGGGTGACGGCCGAGGTGCTCATGACGCCAGCCTGACCCCGACCGACCCATCACGTCCAACAACAGTTTCTTCGCCTGACCCAAACAAGCGCTTATGGATCGGGGCTCGCAGACCGGCTCCGCGGGTCAGGTCCGCAGCGCCGACCCGCTCAGTCCGGGCGGCCGGTACGCCGGCCGGCCACCGTCGCCAGCGCCTCCAGCACCCGGGCGGTCGCCGGGATGCGCAGGTGCTCCCGGAGGACGTACGCGGAGACCTGGCGGGTCGAGGCCGGTGCCAGTGGTCGGCCCCGGACCTTGTCCCGGCGCAGGAAGGAGAGGGTGAGCCCGGGCATCATCGCCACGCCGAGGCCCTGGGCGACCAGTGACTGCACGGCGAGGTTGTCGTCCGTGGTGAACACGATGTCGGGGGTGAAGCCGAGCTGGGCGCACTCGTGCAGGAAGTTGGTCCGGCAGCGCAGACAGCCGGCGATCCAGCGCTCCTCGGCCAGGTCGGCGAGCGCGACCGCCCGGCGCCGGGCCATCGGGTGCCCGGCCGGCAGCAGGACGGTGAGCTGGTCCTCCAGCAGCGGCACCTCGACCAGCTCCTCGGGCACCTCCTCCTGCAGCCCGGGATAGGTGAAGGCCAACGTCAGGTCGCTCTCGCCCTGGACCACCCGACGCAGCGAGTCGGGCGGCTCGTCCTCGAGCAGTTCCACCCGGATCCCCGGGTGCCGGCCGGCCAGCAGCGCCATCGCCTCGGGGACCAGCGTGGCGTTCGCGCTCGGGAAGGCGCAGACCCGGACCAGCCCGGTACGGAGTCGGGCGATCGCGGCCATCTGCTGTCGGGCGACCGTCATGCTGCCGAGGATGGTCTCGGTGTGCCGGGCCAGCGTCTCCCCCGCCTCGGTCAGCCGCAGCCGCCGGCCGACCCGGGTGAACAGCGGCGTGCCGACCTCGCGTTCCAGGGCCTTCATCTGCTGGCTGATCGCCGGCTGGGTGTAGCCGAGGGCCTGCGCGGCCGCCGAGTACGACCTGGTCCGGACCACCTCGTGGAAGGTCCTGATATGCCGCGAATCGAACACCGTCGGATCATAGGCACGCCGATCCGGCAACGCCCACGGTCAGTGACGGGCGGCGCACGTCCCCGGACAGACCGCCGGCTGACCCACGGCGGTCAACCGGCGGCGGCTGATCGGCGGCCAGGACCGCGGTCAACCGGCGGCGGCCAGGACGGCAGCCTCGACCCGGTCCCGCTCGGCCTGGTCGGGCCAGCTACCGACCAGGTAGAACGCGTCGACCACGTCACCGCCGAGCGTGGAGATCCGGGCCGCCCGGACCTGGGCACCGGCCTCGTCGAGGGCGGTGGTGACCCGGTAGAGCAGGCCACCGGAGTCGGCGGCCCGCAGTTCCAGGACCACCGCGTCGGTGGCGGCGGCCCGGTGCCAGACCACCCGGGGCGGGGAACCGCCGCCCCGGGCGGCGAGGGCACGCCCCCGCAGCCGCTGGGTCACCGAGATGTCGCCGGTGACCGCCCGGCGCAGGTCGGCGGCGAGCGCCACCGGATCCGGCGGAGTGCCGTACCGGGGTTGGACGAGGAACTCGACCAGGGCGCGGTCCTCGACCATCGACGCGTCGGCGGCCAGCACCTCCAGCCGGTGCAGGGCCAGGCACCCGGCGACCGCGGCGAGCAGCCCCTTCCGGTCGGCGGCGGCCACCGCCACCCGGTCCCCCTCCAGGTGTACGGCGGGCAGCGGTCCCGCCACCAGCGCCGGATCCGGCACCGGCGGCTCGGGGAGCAGACCGGTGTCGAGCCGGGTGTGCACCCGGCGGACGAGTTCGGCGATCAGCCGGGCCTTCCAGTCCGACCAGGCGGCCGGCCCGGTCGCCCGCGCGTCGGCCCGGGCCAGGGCGTGCAACAGGCCCAGGGTGGTGGTGTCCTGCACCGCCTCGGCGACCCCGGTGATGGTCACCGGGTCGCCGATGTCCCGTCGGGTCGCCACCTCCGGCAGCAGCAGGTGCAGCCGGACCAGTTTTCCGATCAGCTCCACCTCGGGCGGCGGCAGCCCGATCCGGGCGGCGATCCGGGCCGCGATCGGGGCACCGACCAGGCTGTGGTCCGCCGGAACGGCGGGCTGTTCCGACCGGCCCGGACCTGCCTCGGTCCCGTCGCCGTCGAGGCCCTTGCCGACGTCGTGCAGGAAGGCGGCGAGCAGCAGCAGGTCGGGCCGGTCCACCTCCCGGGCGTACGCGGTCGCCTCGGCGGCGGCCTGCACCAGGTGCCGGTCGAGCGTGTACCGGTGCACCGGATTGTGCTGGGGCAGGCTGCGCATCCGGGTCCACTCCGGCAGCCAGCCGGCAACCAGCCCGTACCGGTCGCAGGTTTCCCAGGTGGGCACCAGCCCGGCACCGGCGCCGAGCAGGGTGATCAGCGCGGCGCGGGCCGCCGGGGGCCAGGGGGTCGGCAGCGGCGGGCAGTACGCGGCGAGCCACTCGCAGGTGGCCCGGGCGATCGGCAGTCGGGCGCTGGCGGCCGCGGCGGCGACCCGCAGCGACAGGCTCGGGTCGGGGCGGGCGCCGATGGCGGTCCGGGCGAGGACCAGTTCGCCGTCCTGTTCGACGACGTCCCGGGCGACCGGGCGGCGCAGCGGCCGGCCGTCGGCGCCGCGACGGCGGCCGGAGCGCAGCCGGTCGGCGGCCCGGAAGGCGTCGTCGAGGGCGTGGCTGACGGTCCGGGCGTCGCCGGCGACCCGGCGCAGCAGCGCGTCCCCGTCGCCGCTGGTGGGGTCGACGTCGCCGCCGGACGACGACAGCTGGCCACCCCCGGCTGACGACGGGCCGGCTCCGCCGGGTGACGACGGGCCGGACGGCTGGCGGAGTCCGAGCAGGGCCGCGACCGCAGCCCGCTCCTGGGCGAGCAGCCGGTCTACTCGTCGGCCGACCGACTGGTGCAGCGCGTCGCGGGTGTCCAGCAGACGTACGTGGGCGGCCCGGACCGCCGGGCGGAGCGCGTCGCTGATCCCGGCGAAGGAGATCGCCCGGAGCAGCCCGACGTCCCGTAGTCCGCCGGCGGCCTCCTTGAGGTCCCCCTCCAGCAGGAACGCCAGCTCGCCGTGGGCCGACCAGCGGGTCGTGGTGATCTCCCGCAGCCTGGGCAGCACCCGGACGGCGGTGCGCCGCCACTGGTCGGCGGCGGCGGTGACGAGCTGGTCGGCGAGTGCCCGGTCGCCGGCGACGTACCGGGCGTCGAGCAGCCCGAGCGCGACCTTCACGTCGTCGTGGGCGACGGAGAGTGCCTCGGGGATGGTCCGTACCGAGTGGTCGAGCCCGAGCCGGGCGTCCCAGATCGGATACCAGAGGGCGGCGGCCAGCTCGTCCATTCCGGGCACCCCGGCGTGCAGCAGGACCAGGTCCAGGTCGCCGCAGGGGGCGCACTGCCGCCGGCCGAGGCCGCCGACCGCGACCAGGGCGATTCCGCGTACGTCGGCGGGGTCACCGTGATCGCCGGTGGTGCCGGCCGCGCCGGGACCGGCCTCGGCGAGTCCCTTGTTCAGCAGCCCGGCCAGCCAGACGTCGAGCGCCGCCGCACGCTGTGCGCGTGCGGCGGCGCCGATGCCGGCGATGAGCGGGGGCCGGGGGTCGACGTGACCGGCGGTCACCGGCGCGGGTCCCCTGCTCATCGAGTTGGTCTCCTACAGCGCGTCGAGGCCGCGTTCACCGGTACGGACCCGGATGACGTCCTCGACGGCGGTCACCCACACCTTCCCGTCACCGATCTTGCCGGTACGGGCGGCCGTCACGACCGCGTCGACCACCTTGTCGACGTCGATCTCGTCGGTCAGCACCTCGACCCGGATCTTCGGCAGGAACTCCACGGTGTACTCGGCACCCCGGTACACCTCGGTGTGGCCCTTCTGCCGTCCGTACCCCTGGACCTCGCTGACGGTCAGGCCGGCCACGCCGAGGGCGTGCAGGGCCTCCTTCACCGCGTCCAGCTGGTACGGCTTGATGACCGCAGTCACCAGCTTCATGTCCAACCCCTCCATCGGAGAAACTTAACCGGCGACCTTCTCGCTGACCGGAGCGGCCGGCTCCTCGGCCGGCGTGCTGCTGTTCGGGGTACCGATTCCGGCCATGGCGAAGGCGCCGCCGCTGCCGGAGGCCGTGGAGAGGTCGTAGCCGCTCTCGGCGTGTTCCGCGATGTCGATGCTGTCAACCTCGGCCTCCTTCGACACCCGGAAGCCGATGGTCTTCTCGATGATGAAGGCCAGCAGCCAGGCGATGGCGAAGGACCAGACGGTGACGATCAGACCCGCCAGGGCCTGCCGGCCGAGCTGGGTCGCGCCGCCGCCGTAGAAGAGCCCGTCGGAGGCGCCGATCACGTCGCCGATGGCGGCGTTCACGCTGTTGGTGGCGAAGAGGCCGAGCCAGAGCGAGCCGATCCAGCCGCCGACGAAGTGCACCCCGACCACGTCGAGCGAGTCGTCGTAGCCGAGCTTGTACTTGAGGCTGACCGCGAGCGCGCAGACCGCACCGGCGACCAGGCCGAGCAGGACCGCGGCCCAGGGGGCGATGAAGCCACAGGCCGGGGTGATCGCGACCAGACCGGCGACGGCGCCGGAGGAGGCGCCGACCAGGGTCGGCTTACCACCCTTGATCCACTCGACGAAGATCCAGCCCAGCACCGCGGCGGCGGTGGCGAGCTGGGTGTTGATGAAGGCCAGGCCGGCGACCGAGTCGACGGTGAGTTCCGAACCGGCGTTGAAGCCGAACCAGCCGAACCACAGCAGGCCGGCGCCGAGCGCGACCAGCGGGATGTTGTGCGGCTTCATGACCTCCTTGGGCCAGCCCAGCCGCTTGCCGAGCACCAGCGCCACGCCGAGCGCGGCGGCACCGGCGTTGATGTGCACGGCGGTACCACCGGCGAAGTCCAGCGCCTTGATGTTGCCGTCACCGCCACCGATCAGGCCGCCGCCCCAGACCATGTGCGCCACCGGGAAGTAGACCAGGGTGGCCCAGCCGAAGGCGAAGAGCAGCCAGCCGGCGAACTTGGCCCGGTCGGAGATGGCGCCACTGATCAGTGCGACGGTGATCACCGCGAAGACCATCTGGAAGGCCATGAAGACGTAGAGCGGAACGCCGATCCCGCTCGGGTTCTCCGCGGTCGCGCCCCAGAGGTCCGTCTCGGCCAGGAAGGTCTTGGTGCCGAGGTACTGCGAAATGTTGCCCCAGAAACCGTTCACGTCCGAACCGAACGCGACGCTGAATCCGTAGAACCACCACAGAACAGAGATGAGCCCGATCGCGGAGAAGCTCATCATCATCATGTTGAGCACGCCCTTGGACCGGTTCAGGCCGCCGTAGAACAGCGCCAGACCGGGCGTCATGAGCAACACGAGAGCCGTCGACACCAGCAGCCATACTGTGTTGCCGGGGTGGACGGTCGGTGCTTCAGGCACGCTGGCCTCCTAAGGTTGGTTACCCTCCTTCCCGGCCCACCGAGGCAGCATCGCCCGTACGCCGGTTGCGCGGAAGCTTCGTGCGTGGCTGTTTCACCCGTGGTGCCCGCTCGGTTTCTTCCGGGTGACGGGTTGTTTCCAACGTGTGAAGAAGTCCGCACTGTCGGTGGAACGGACAGGGGCATACCAGCCGAATAGTCCACCACTCATGTACGGACAGCGACGCGGCTCACCGCAACGCGTACTCCAGGGTGTGGCGCTCGTAGTCCAGCAGTCGGAGGTCCCGCATCGGCCGCCGCAGGTGCCCCTTGTGCACGATCCGGACGAACGCCGGGTCGCCGGCCGCCGCCATCCGGCGGATCCCCTCCACGTGGTCGACGATCCGCTTGCGGATGGTCCGGACCAGCCGGTGCCGGTCCCGGGGGATCAGCCCGTACGCGTCGGCGAACAGCCGCAGCCGACGCGGCCGGTTCGGCCGTTTCCAGCCGAGCGTGTAGGAGTCCCGGTCGGAGAAGAGCGGCACCCAGGTCCAGGCCGCGTACGCCACGTCGTAGATCCGCGCCCCGGGCGAGGCCAGGTCGAAGTCGATCAGCGCCAGGGTGCCGTCCGGACGCCAGATCACGTTGTGCGGCGCCGCGTCGTGGTGACAGATCACCTCGGTGTCCGGCGGCGGCGGGCCGAACGAGCGCCACACCGCGTTCGGCGGCGGCTGGAAGCCGTACTGGGCGTCGTGGAACATCCGCAGCATGGTGGCGACGGTCACCAGCGCCTCGTCGGTGACCCAGTGCGGGGCGAGCGGGTACTCCCCGCACTCCCCCTCCAGGTACGACAGCACCTCCCGGTTACGGGAGTCCATTCCCAGGGCGCGCGGCGACCCGGTGAAGCCGACGTACTCGAGGTGGCGCAGCAGGGCGTGCACCGACGGCGTCCACGGTCCGACGTTGCGCCGGACCGTGTCGCCCACCCGCACGACAGTGCTGACGTTCCCGCCGTGCAGCGGGATCTCCTGCGATGTCACGTACGTCTCTCCCGAGGAGCGGCGCTGGTTCCCACCCACCACGGTCCCGCCTGGCGGCAGGAAGCGGCAAGTGCACTGACCACGGTCCCGCCCGGGGCGGGCGGGTGTTCACTCGCCACCCGCCGGCCCGGAGCCGGCGCGTGGCTTGTGGAGTCCCCCGAGACTACGCGTCGACGCCAAGCGGCTCGGTGCCGAGGAGCGCGTCGACGAACTGGGTCGGATCGAAGGGGGCGAGATCGTCCGGGCCCTCGCCGAGGCCGACCAGCTTGACCGGGATGCCGAGCTTGCGCTGTACGGCGATCACGATGCCGCCCTTGGCGGTGCCGTCGAGCTTGGTCAGCACGACGCCGGTGACGTCCACCACCTCGGTGAAGACCCGGGCCTGCTCCAGGCCGTTCTGCCCGGTGGTGGCGTCCAGCACCAGCAGGGTCTCGTCCACCGGCCCGTGCCGGGAGACCACCCGCTTGATCTTGCCCAGCTCGTCCATCAGGCCGACCTTGTTCTGCAGCCGGCCGGCGGTGTCGATCAGCACCGTGTCGACCGACGTCTCGATGCCGCGCTGGACCGCGTCGAAGGCGACGCTCGCCGGGTCGGCCCCCTCCGGGCCCCGGACCACCTCGGCGCCGACCCGGCCGGCCCAGGTGGTGAGCTGCTCGGCGGCGGCGGCCCGGAACGTGTCGGCGGCGCCCAGCAGCACGGTACGACCGTCCGCGATCAGGACCCGGGCGACCTTGCCGCAGGTGGTGGTCTTGCCGGCGCCGTTCACCCCGACGACCAGCAGCACGGCCGGGGTGCCACCGTCCCGGGTCGCCCGCAGGCTCCGGTCCAGGCTCGGGTCGAGCACGGTGACCAGCTCGTCGGCGAGCAGGGTACGCAGTTCGGTGGCGGTCCGGGTGCCGAGCACGGCGACCCGTTCCCGCAGCCGGTCCACGATCTCCCGGGTCGCCTCCACCCCGACGTCGGCGCCGATCAGGCTGTCCTCGATCTCCTCCCAGACGTCCTCGTCGAGGTGGTCGCGGGCGAGCAGGCTGAGCAGCCCCTTGCCGAAGACGTTCTGGGACCGGGACAACCGGGCCCGCAACCGGACCATCCGGCCCGCGGTCGGCTCCGGCCGCTCCCGTACCGGAGGCGCGGGAGCCGGCGGGGCCTCGACCGTCGGTACCTCGACCGGCGGGGCCGTGGGCGCCTCGACCGGGGGCGCGTGCGCCTCGGCCGGCGGGGCCGCCGTCTCGCTCGGCGGTACCGGCGGCACCGGCGGCGCCGGGGGAATCGGCGGCAGCGGCGGAGCCGCCCGGCGGCCACGCCGGGTCACCACCGCGCCGACCGTCAGGCCCACCGCGAGGATCACCAGTACGGCGATCACGATCGACATGACGAGGAGGTTGTCCATACGGCCGATCCTGTCAGATCCGGTCCGGCGCCGAACGTCCGGGCGCGATCGCCGTACCCGTCCGGTGCCGATCCGCCGCCGGTAGGCTGACCGGCGGTGCCGTGCCGTGGTTCCCGGGCGGCGCCGCCGGTGGCGACGTAGATCACCAGTTGATCACCGGTAGCGCCACGGGCGGGCCGGGTAGGAGGATGCGTCCACCACTCCTCGTCCGCTCGGAGGTCGTCGATGTCCAGCTCCCGGCCAGCTCCCCGGTTGCTGATCGGCCCGGTGCTGCGCAGGGTCGTCGGTACCCGGGCCACCGTCTGGGTGGAGACCAGCGCACCGACCGTGGTCCGGGTCAGTACCCCGGACGGGGCGGCCGGTGCGGCGACCACCTTCTCCGCCTTCGACCACCACTACGCGATCGTGGTGGTGGACGGTCTGCGCCCCGGTACGACCAGCACGTACCAGGTGCTCCTCGACGACGAGCCGGTCTGGCCGGAGCCGGAGTCCCGCTTTCCGCCGAGTGTGATCCGGACCCGTGCCGAGGACGACCCGCCGGTGCGGCTGGTCTTCGGCTCCTGCCGGGAGACCACCCAGCACGCCACCGCGCGCCGGCTGCCGCCGGACGCGCTCGACGCGTACGCCCGGCGGATGATGGCCGCGCCCGACGAGACCGCCGACTGGCCCGACCTGCTGGTGCTGCTCGGCGACCAGGTGTACGCGGACCAGACCTCGCCGACGGTGCGCAAGCTGCTACGGCGGCGGCGCAACCGGAGTACGGACGCCCCGGCCGACCAGGTGGTCAGCTTCGACGAGTACACGAAGCTGTACCTGGAGTCGTGGCGGGATCCGGAGATCCGCTGGCTCCTCTCCACCGTGCCGAGCGTGATGATCTTCGACGACCACGAGATCATCGACGACTGGAACACCTCCGCGCCGTGGCGCACCGAGGTGCACCGGCAGCCCTGGTGGTCGGAGCGGATCGCCAGCGGACTGGCGTCGTACTGGGTCTACCAGCACCTCGGCAACCTCGAACCGGAGGAGATCACCGCCGACCCGGTCTACGCCAAGGTGGTCGCCGCCGGCGACGCCACCGAGGTGCTGCGGGCGTTCGGCGAGCAGGTCGACGCCGAGGCGCTCGGCTACGACGCCGCGCTCGGCCGGGGCGAACGGCCGGACGAGCGTACGCAGGCCGGGCGCTACCAGTGGAGCTACTCGCTGGACGTCGGCCGGACCCGGCTGGTGGTGCTGGACAACCGGGGCAGCCGGGTACTGGACCGCACGCACCGGGCGATGCTGCCGCCGGCTGAGTGGGCCTGGTTCACCAACCAGGTGCAGGGCGACTACGACCACCTGGTGGTCGGCTCGTCGCTGCCGTGGCTGCTCCCGCCCGGCATCCACCACCTGGAGTCGTGGAACGAGCGACTCGCCGACTCGTCCCGCCCCCGGGTGGCGGCGCTTTCCGAACGGCTGCGCCGGGCCCTCGACCTGGAGCACTGGGCCGCGTTCCGCCGGTCGTTCGACGCCCTCGCGATGGTTTTCGCCCGGCTCGGCGCGGGCGAGCCGGGCCGAGCCGGTGACCGGGTCGGCACCGGTCCGGCGTACCCGCCGCCGGCGTCGATCAGCGTGCTCTCCGGCGACGTGCACCACTCGTACGTGGCCCGGGCCCGGTTCCCCGGCGGACTGGCCACCCCGGTGCACCAGTTGACCTGTTCGCCGATCCACAACCAGATCCCGGCGCTGATGCGTCCGCTGCTGCGGGTCGGCTGGTGGCGGGGAGTGTCGGTGGTGGCCCAGGCACTGGCCCGGACCGCCGGGGTACGTCGTCCGCCGGTCCGGTGGCGCAGGCTCGACGGGCCGTACTTCGGCAACGCGGTGAGCACCCTGTGTCACGACGGGCGGAACGCCGAGGTGACCATCGAGGGGACCCGGGCCGACGGCACGCTGCTGACCGTGGCCCGGCGTACCCTCACCCGCTGACCGCCCCCGCCGGCACCGGCTCCGCGTTCTCTGCCGGCTCCGCATCAGTGTCGGCACCGGACTCGGCGGCGATCCGCAGCGCCTCGACCAGCTGCCGGTAGAGGTCGTCGGTCGCCAGCAGCTCGGCGTGGCTGCCCCGGGCCCGGATCCGCCCGGCCTCCATCACCACGATGGTGTCCGCGTCGATCACCGTGGAGAGCCGGTGTGCGACGGTGACCACCGCCGACTCGGCGGCCCGGGCCTGGACCGCGTCGTGGATCGCGACCTCGGTGAGCGCGTCGATCTGCGCGGTCGCCTCGTCCAGCAGGAGCAGGTCCGGGGTACGCAGGATGGCCCGGGCCACCGCGATCCGCTGCCGCTCGCCGCCGGAGACCGAGGACGAGGTGAGGTCGGTGTCCAACCCTTCGGGCAGCGCGTCGATCTTCTCGGTGAGCCGGACCTGTGCCAGCACCGCCCGCAGCTCCTCCTCGGTGGCGTCGGGGTGGGTGAAGAGCAGGTTCTCCCGGATGGTGCCAGGGACGACCGGGCTCTCCTGTTCGACGTACGCCAGACGCTGCCGGACCTCGGCGTGCCGGTACTCCCGGTAGGGCCGGCCGTCGAGCAGCAGTTCGCCCTGCTGTGCTTCGAGGAAGCGCAGGATCAGGGAGAAGAGGGTCGTCTTGCCGGCTCCCGAGGGCCCGACGATCGCGGTGTGGCCACGGCGCGGGATGGTCAGGTTGACGTCCCGGACGGCGGGGGCGGCGTCCGGGCCGTAGGCGGCGGAAACCCCGCGTAGTTCGAGCAGCGGGGTGCTGTCCGGGCCCAGCCCGGCCACCGTCGGCGCCGCCGGCCCGGTCTCCTCCGGCTCCTCCAGCTCGATCGTCTCCACCTGGCGGATCCGGCCGGCCGCCGCGATCCCGGACTGCAGGGCGGTCACGTTCTGGCTGACCTCGGTGATCGGGCCCATCAGGCCGAACGCGTAGAGCAGGAAGGCGATCAGGCTGGAGACCTCCAGGTGCCCGGCGCCGACCCGCCAGGCGCCGATGCCGAGGATCAGGATGATGGCGAGCTGGATGCCGGACCAGACGATGGTCCAGGCGGTCGCCTCGCGGCGGGCGGCCCGGACGCTGAACGTCGCCACCTGCCGGGCCTCGGCGAGGATCCGCTCGGACTGCCGGTGTTCGGCACGGCTCACCTTCACGGTCCGGATCGCCCGCAGCCCGCCCTCCAGTACGCCGCCGAGCCGGCCCAGGTGTTCCTGGGCCCGTTCCTGCGCTGTGGCGATCGACGGCATCAGCACGCCGAACAGCACGGCGACGACGACCACCGAGCCGACGGTGGTGGCGAGCAGCACCAGGTCGAGCACCCCCATCAGGACCAGCGTGCCGACCATCATCACCGTGCCGTTGATCAGGCCGATCAGGCTCGACGAGGTCGCCTGGTGCAGCAGTACGGTGTCGGAGGTGACCCGGGCGACGAGTTCGCGGTTCGGCCGGCGGGTCACCTCGGGCACGGTGGCCCGGAAGAGTCGTCGGACGATCGACTCCCGGGCGTCGAGCACGATCCGCTCGCCGAGGGTGCCGAGCAGGATCCACTGCCACAGCCAGATCACACTGCCGACCACCAGCAGTACGGCCAGCGCGGTCACCGGCCCGGTCAGAGACGTCGAGCCGTTGAGCGAGTCAAGGACCCACTTGGTGACCATCGGCGAGGCCAGTCCCATGGCCGACCCGATCAGGGCCAGGGTCAGACCCAGCACCAGCTTGCCGGTGTGCGGTCGGGCGAACGACCAGAGGATCCTCAACCTGGCCCAGGAAAGTTGATCATTGCCAATCTCTTCCGCGACAGCCATGTCCGATAGTGGAGCACAGATGTTCCACTACAGGCAATCGATATTCCACAACGAATGCCTGCTGTCTAGACTCGCCGACATGGCTGACCGGGTGGGTGTCGACGTCGAGAGTCGGGCGCGGGCCCGTACCCGACGGGCGATCCTCGACGCCGCCGTCACGGTGCTCTCCCAGCACCCGGCCGCCTCCCTCGGCGACGTGGCCGACGCGGCCGGGGTCGGACGCACCACCCTGCACCGGTACTTCGCCGAACGGGCCGACCTGCTCACCGCGCTCGGCGAGGACGTACTCGCCCGGATCGACGCGGCGACCGTCCGGGCCCGGCCCGACGACGGACCGGCCCCGGACGCGCTGGACCGGATCTGCCAGGAGTACTTCGAACTCGGCGACGTCCTGATGTGCGTCTTCAGCCAGCCGGAGCTGGTGAACACCAGCGCCTGGGAGGAGTACAGCGAGGCCGACCGGGCCCTGTTCCGGCTCGTCGAACGCGGCCACGCCGACGGCAGCCTCGACCCCGCCCTCGGTCCACAGTGGGTGGTGCAGACGCTCTGGGCGCTGCTCTACGCGGCGTGGCAGCACACCCGGGAGAACGGCGTCTCCAAGCACCGCGCGCTCGACCTCTGCCTACGCAGCCTGCGCAAGGCCGTCGCCGCCCCGCCGTCAGCCTGACGCTCCGGCTGGGCCTTCGTCGTGCGCGGGTGACGCCTGGGGTGGCTCGGCCAGCGCGCCTGGCGCCTTGGGCGAGCCGCCGTGCAACTCGGTCAGGATGGCCCGGACGATCGCGGTGTCGATCCGGTCCAGGCCGTCCAGCAGCGGACCCTCGTCCCGCTCCCCCTCGATGATCCGGCGTACGACGGCGACCAGCGCCGCCCAGTCCCGCGTAGCAGCCAGGTTGTCGAGGAACGGACGCAGTGTCTGCACCGCCTCCTCGTTGCCCCGTGCCGCTCCCACCACGACCGGAATGTGGGGCGCCCAACGTTCCAGGTGCGGTGCGATTCGATCCTCGACCGGATACCGGCGGACAGCCTCGATCATCTCGGCGAACAGCATCTCCCGCCGCTCCGGCTCGGAGATGAGCGCGGCGAGGACCGCGCCGAACCGGACCCCCGGGACGTCTTCCACCCGCGCGGTCAGCTCCGTCAGATCTCCTGGCAGCATCGCCTCGCCGTACTCGGCAAGCTCCTGGGCGAGCCACGTCACGCTTTCCTGGTAGCCGCCGGACCGGCCGCTGGCCCCTTCGAGCAGCGCGGCGGCGAGCCGGTGCGCCACCACGTCAGCGGGTGACTGTCCGGCTGCTCGGCTGAGGTAGTTGGCCAGGTTGAAGTGGCTGACCGCCAGGTGACCTGGTTCCGGGCGCTGATAGAGCAGGCGTAGCGCGGTCTGGGACCTCGCCACCGCTTCGCCGGCGCGGCCACGGGCGTCCTCGAGGTCGGCCCGGGCCGCTGCCACCACCCCCAGGCGGTAGATGTCGTCGACCGCCTCGAAGATTGCCATGCAGTGCAGCAACAGCTCCTCAGCCTCGGCGAACCGGCGTAGCCGCGACAGGGGGCCGTATCCGTTGAAAGCCATCCGGGCGAGGTGATATGGGTCCGCGCCCCGGGCCCGCATGCTGTCCAACCTCCGCCGGTGAAAGGCCAGCGCCCCCTCCCAGTCCGCCAATCCGCAAGCCGCGTCGAAGGCGACGTCCAGGGTTGCCTCCCGGACGTTGAACGGGTGAACCCGCTCGGCGCGGTCCGGCTCAACAGGGAGAGTGTCGAGCCGGGTGAGCAGCTCTTCTATCTGGTCGAGCACCTCCTGGTACCGCCCGGACAGGCTGAGGAGCTGTAGTCGGTGGCCCTCGTCAGAGGCTCGGGTCCACGGTCCCAACCCCGCGAGTCGGGTCAGCTCCGTCTGCTCGGCGACCGCCGACAACGCCGCAGTAAGATCACCGCTGTCCCGCAGCAGGTTGGCCAGGTCGCCGGCAGCTACGGAGCCTGCCTCGAAGTCTCCAGCGGCCCGGGCCGCGCCGACGGCACGCTGCAGCAGCACCCGCGCCGCCGGCGGATCGACCCCAACCAGCAGTTTGGCAAAAACCAACTCGTGCCTCCGCCGCTGGTCAGGGTCGGCCTCCCCAGCAAGAATCTCTGCTGAGAAACCAAGCAGCCGGCGGCTGGTGGCCGGCGACTCGTCCCGCATGCCAACCTGCTCCACGAAGTAAATTGCCGTCGACCAGCGCCCCTGGCGCAGCAGGTAGGGCGTGGCTGCCAGTCCGGCCCGCACCACGAGCGAGCTGGCCTCTTCTCCTCGGCGCTCCATCCGCATAGCCTGCCCGCAGACACGCTCCCAGAAGGTGGCGAGCAGGTCGTCCACAACCACCCGCAGCTCCGGGTCGGCGTCGGCCCGCATCGCCTCGGCCACCCCGGGATGCAGCCGGTAGCTGACCGACGACTCCGAATCCTCCGCCGACTCCGGGTCGCTGGACTCCGCCGCCACCATCGCGGCGTCAGTCAGCACGGCCACCGCCTCGTCCAGTGAAGCCGCCTCGCCGCCATGACGCCGCTCCCAGAGGCTCGCCCAGACCGACTCGACGACGTACGACCAGCGGTCGTCGTCCTCGACCAGGGCCAGCAGTTCGGCGAGGCCACGGGCCGGCGGCGGCAGGTCGGCGAGTACGGACCGGGTCCAGGCGCCGAGCAGATCGACGTACTCGTCCCCGCCCAGTTCACTGGTCCCGGTGCAAAAGAAGGCGGCCATCGGCGTGTCCCGGCCGGCGGCCTCGGTGGCGGCGAGCCGGACCGCCAGCCCTGCCGGATCGGCCGCCGCCGCATCGGCCAGTTCGAGCAGCTTCGGGTGCCCCTGCACCACGTCGAGCACCCGACGGGCCAGTTCCCGGTCCGCCGCCACCTCGGCGGCCGACCGGTCCGGCACCGGCTCCTCGTGCAGCAGCCGGCCGAGGTGTGGCAGCTCCCGGGCCAGCAGTACCGACTCGGCCAGGGTGAGCGCGTGGGTCGGCAGCCTCAGCAGGCGGTCGGTGCCGTCCAGGCCCGCCGGTACGACCCGGCTGGTGAGCACCACCCGGGAGAGCCCACCATGCCCGAGCAGCGTCTCGACCAGCGGCGTCCAGTTCGGGTCCCGCCAGGTCCGGGACTCGGAGAGCAGGGTCTCCAGGTTGTCCAACACCAGCAGCAGGGCGTTGTCCCGCAGCAGCGTCCGCAGCCGGGGCAGATATCGGCGCAGTTCGGTCTCGCTGCCGACCGCGTGCACCATCGGGATGCCCAACTGGCTCTCGACCGCGTAGGCGAGACTGCTGAGCGCCTGGCCGAACGCGTCCGGCTGACTGGGTGCCTGCCACCAGGCCAGCCGCTGGAACCGGTCCCGGTGCTGGTGGGCCAACTCCAAGGCGCAGGACGTCTTGCCGGCTCCGGCCATGCCGAGGAAGAGCACCCCGGACCGGCCGCTGCGCGGGGCGAGCGCCCCGCTGGCCGCGATCAGTGCGGGCGTACGACCGACGAACCGTTCCGGCTCGTCGGGAAAACCCGCCATCCGCTCGGCGTACGGGTCGAGGGTCGCCTCGCCGGACGGTGGCGCCACCCGCAGGCCGACCGCGGTGGCGCCGAACAGGGCCGGAATGCCGATCGAGAGTGGTGGCCGTACGAGGGAAGGGGTCTGTCCGGCGGCCCTCGGGAGGGCGATCGCGGTGGCCCGGTCCACCGGTTGCCCGGCACCGAGCAGTCGCGGATACAGCTCCCGGCTCAACTCGACCGCGAACGTGTCGGCGACCGGGTAGCGCATCGCCAGCACCGCGACCCCGAGCTGCTCGACCAGCCCTCGGGCGAGTCCGACCGCGACCGTCTGCTCCGGCCGGTCACCGGCGGTCTCCCCCACCTCCTCGACCTGGTCGGTGGCGCCCGCCTCGCCGCCCTGGCCACTCCCGCCCGCCTCCTCGACCTGGTCGGCGGCAGCGTCGAGGTTCAGCATCCGCAGGGTGCTCGCCGCGACGTCCGCCCCGGAACTGCACGCGGCGAGTACGGCGAGTTTCAGCCGCTCCCGGGCCGGGCGGAGCAGCTCCACCAGCTCGGCGGTGCTGATCTCGTCCGGGCTGCCGTCCGCCTGCTCCAGGGCCAGGGTGCCGAGCGCGCCGTGGCCGGAGACGTGCAGGATGTCCCAGCCCGGATATTCCTCGACCGTCTCGGCGAGCCGCTCCCGGGTGACGCCGTACTGCAGCACCCGCAGCTCGATCGCCTTCCGGGACCGGCTGGCGATCTCCCGCACGGTACGGGTCAGTTCGTAGCGTTCGCGGCGCAGGGCGAGCACCGCGTGGCGGCTCGGCAGCGAGAAGAGCGCGAGGATCCGCAGGGTCTCCCCGACCGGCTGTCTGCCGTGCGCCACCGGGGGCTCACCGCCGGGCAGTTCGAAGACCAGACTGACTCCGCGCCGGGCGAGTGGCCGACCCTCGACCTCGGCCAGTTCCAGCGGTCGGGTCAGCAGGAAGTCCGCCTCGGGCGGGACCACCACCCGGACGGTGCCGGTCAGCAGGCGCCCGAGCCCGGCGCCGAGCACCTGCTCGCCGATCCAGCGACTGATCCGGGAGACGATCGCCGTCTCGCTGCCGATCCGGTCGTCTGGCAGTCGGTTGCGGCGCAGGTAGCCGGCCAGGTCGGTAAAGGCCTCGTACTCCGTAGCGTGTGGGTCGAGTTTGACCTGGTGGTCGGCGAGGGACCGGCCGGTGTTGGTGTCGACCAGCAGCCAGCGCCAGCGGGTCGGTCCGGCGACGTCCGTCGCGCGCAGCGTCAGCGACACCCGATCAGCCCTTCCCGGGATCGGTTGGCTCAGCGTCCTGTCGTCCAGGCGCCCCACAGCCGGGGATACCCGACGGGACCGGCCTGCGCCGCATCCCGTCGGGTATCCGACTCGACGTTGATCGGGATGATCAGAAGTCGAACTCGCCGTCCTTGGCGCCGGCCAGGAAGGCGTCCCACTCGGCCCGGGTGTAGACGATCACCGCACCGTCGCGGTCCCGGCTGTGCCGGACCGCCACCCGGCCAGTGCCGTCCGGCAGTGGACCGGCCTCGACGCAGTTGCCGCCGGCGCCGCTGCTGCGGGTGCTGATGTGCCACTTCACCCCGGTCAGGTCGTCCATCAGATCTCCTCCGCGATCGCCGCGATCAGCTCGGTGGACTCGCGCTCGGGGAGCGCGACCTCACGGAGCCGATCGTACGCCTGAACGAACTTGGTCGATTTTGGCCATTCCAGGAAGAGTCGGCCTCCCAAATGCTCCACATAGGCCACCGGCGGGAACGGGTTGGGCAGTTCGAAGAGCTGGAACGGACCGAATGCCCCGGCGTCACCGCCTAGCGCGAGCGGCAGCACCCGGACCTCGACGTTGCGCTGCCGGCCCAGGTGGCGCAGGTGGTCGAGCTGGCCCCGGGTCACCTGGTCGCCGCCGATCCGGGCCCGGAGCACCGCCTCGGCAACCACCGCCGTCAGCGTTGTCGGCTTCGGCCCGGTGAGCACGGTCTGCCGGGCCAGCCGCATCGCCACCCAGCGGTCGATCTGCGTATCGGTCGGCTGGTCGCCCTCCACCACGCGGAGGATCGCGGCGGCGTACGCCGGAGTCTGGAGCAGGCCCGGCAGGTAGCTGACGTCAAAGGTCCGGATTGCCTTCGCCCGTTCCTCCAGCCACGGCAGGTCCACAAAACTCCGGTCGTAGATCGCGTCGTCGAACTCGGTCTCCCACTCGTGACGTCGGCCGACCTCCTCACTGAGCCGGATGAAGTGCTCCCGGATCTCCCGGTCCACCACGCCGTAGAAGTCGAGCAGCAGCCGGACGTCCGGACGCGGGAACGGCCACTCGGCCCGCTCGAAGCGGCCGAGCGCCGACCGGTCGCGGTTGAGATAACTGGCGGCCTCCTCCAGGGTCAGCCCGATCTCCTCCCGCAGGGCCCGTAACTGCTGGCCGAGAAGCTGTCCGCGCAGCGTGGAGACCTTGCTCGGATGTGATGAGTGCATGGGTCACTCCTGTCCACTGGGCGCCCCGGGAACCGTTGCTCCCAGCTCGGGGCGCGGGCGAGTGTGGTCGCGTGATCGCCGTACGTCACATCGCGACCAGGACAGGCTTGTCAATGAAGCCCACAGGTGAAGGTGTCCGGGCTCTGTCCCGGAACCGGGCCTCATCTGCGGGTCGGACCGGACCCGCCTTACCGGCCTGCCACAGAACTATCACAAACCGGATGCTCCGCGCGACCCCGTCCGGACAACCGCCCACAGTCGACAGTCGATTGCGGTCCGAAAGGTCAGCCGCCATCATGGCCGGATGACCTGGACCGCACCGGCCATCACCCGCACCAGCCCTCCGTACGTCGGCAACGAGCGCGCCATGCTCGACGGCTGGCTCGACTACCACCGACAGACGCTGCTGCTCAAGTGCGCCGGCCTCACCGCCGAGCAACTGAAGACCGCGAGCGTCGAACCCGCCAACCTGACCCTGCTCGGACTGGTCCGACACATGGCCGAGGTGGAACGCTGGTGGTTCCGGATCCACTTCGCCGGCGAGCCGATCGACACCCTCTACTGGTCGGACGACAACCCGGACGGCGACTTCGACGACGTGCCGGGGGCCGATCCGGAGGCGGACTTCGCCACCTTCCTGGCCGAGGTCGAGGCGAGCCGCCGGACGACCGCCGACCGCGACCTCGACGAGACCTTCCACCGCACCCGGGACGACGGCAGCACCGTCGTGCTGAGCCTGCGCTGGGCCTACGTCCACATGATCGAGGAGTACGCCCGGCACAACGGCCACGCCGACCTGATCCGGGAACGGATCGACGGGACAACCGGCCAATAGGTTTCCCGTCCCGCAGACATCTGCGGGGCCCCACCGGAGTGCCGTCGGGCGCTATCGTGCTCACCGGACGAGGGGAGGCGGCCGGATGGTCAGGGTGGATACGACCGAGTTGCGGGCGGCGGCGCAACGGCTACGGGACGAAGCGGCGGGTGGTGTCCTCGAGGCGATCGAGAACAGCCTGGCCACCCAGTCCAGCAGCCAGCCCCTCGGCTTCGACCAGTACGGCAGCTTCGACGGCTACGTCGCCGTCTCCCGGGACTGGTGGGCGGAACTGGGCGACTTCGTCGAGGTCCTCCGGCAACTCGCCGACGCGATGGACAAGGCGGCCGCCAACTACGAGCGGTCCGACCAGAACGCCGATGACCGGTTCGGTGGAGGCCCGCGATGACGGACGACACCCCGCTGCCCCGACTCAAGCAACTCCAGGACGACATCGCCGACCAGAACGGCATGTGGAACGCGGGCGCCCTGCACTATTCGCTGCGCAACGCGATCCAGGTGCCGGGGCCGAGCGGCCACCCGTCCGGTCTGGAGTCACTTGCCGGCGACTTCAGTCGGGCCGAGAAGAGCCTCGACGCGGCGCTGATGGTGGTCGGTGAGATCCGGCGGCAGCGGCTGCCCGCGGTCTGGGCCGGCGAGACCCAGGTCGCCGCGACCGATGCGCTCGCCGCCGCCGAACGCGGACTGGAGCGTGGCGTCGGCGCACTGGGCCGGATCGCCAAGGAGCTGTTCAGGCTCGCCGACGCCCTGGAGGTCGCGCAGAAACGGGACGGCGACGGGATACCGCCGCTGCAGGAGGCGTACGGGCTGACCGAGGAGATCACCGCCGGCCCGTTCATCGACCCGTTGAACTACGACGGCGACAAGATGCACCGGGCGCAGCAGCTCGCCATCGGCGGGATCGGCGACCGGGTCGCCGCCCACAGCGCCCTCGCCGAGACGTCCCGCGAGGTCGCCAGTACCTTCCACGACCTCGCCTCGCAGGCCCGGTTGCAGCGGTTGTCCGACTCTCCGCTCTCCCCCCTGGACGAGCTGGTGCTCGCCGACGCCGGCAGCACCGGCGACAGCGTGGACTCGGCCATCCTCTCCGCCTCGATGGCCGACCGGGCGGCCGACAATCTCGCCGGGCTCAGCGAGGCGGACCGGGCCCGGATGACGCAACTGCTCGCCGCTGCGGGCAGCCCCGAACACCGCGCGTACCTGATGCGGGCGCTGGCCGCCGGACACGACATCAACAAGATCACCGAGTTCAACCAGTTGATCGGCCCGTACGGCGACGACCCGGCCTGGCTCGCCGCACACCTGAACCCGTTGGGTGGCGGCCCGATGGCCCCGGGGCAGCAGAGCACCACGTTCGACGGCCAGGAGTGGACGCAGGGACAGTATCCGACCTGCGTGGCCTCCTCGACCGTCACCGCCCGGGCCCAGGTCGACCCGTTGTACGCGCTGCAACTCACCACCGGCGGCCACCCGGGCGACCCCGCGTACGACAACGGCCAGGCCTTCGCCGACCGGCTCCGGGACGAACAGGTCCGGGTCTACGACGGCGGCCGCTCCTGGTATCAGGACCTGCCGTTGATCGGCAGTGACGGAATGCGGAACGACCAGTCGGCCACCATCGCCGACGAGGAGATCGGCGCGTACACCGGCGCGAACTACGAGAACCGGGCGGTCGACAACGCCGACGAGCGGCGCGCGGTGCTCCCGGAGATCGAGCGGGCCGTGGACGAGGGCCATGCGGTGCCGTTCTCCACGCACGACGACGACGGCGGCCACCAGATGATGGTCATCGGGCACGACGGCGACCGGCTCCAGGTCTACAACCCGTGGGGCTACACCGTCTGGGTCAACGAGGACGACTTCGTCAACGGCCGGCTCGACTCGATCGGCAACGGCGTGCCGAACGAGCTCACCAGCGTCCGGCTGCCCGAGTGAGGAGGGATCCGATGACGTCGGAACGGCTGGACGAGGACCAGCTCCGGACGATCGACGTGCCGGCGGCGCTCGTCGCCGGACTGACGGCGGGTGGCAGCCCGGCCGGGGAGACGACCGTGGCCGCCGCACTGGCGGCGGACCGGGTCGGCACCCTGCCCCGGTCGCTGACCTTCCTGGCCGAGGTGGTCCGGAGAGGCGGGATCGGCTACGCGGTCACCCTGCCGGAGCCGCTGCCGACGCCGGAACAGGCCGCCCTCGCCTCGACCTGGCTGCTCGCGGCGGCCTCGGTCGAGGATCCCGGCCCGGACCACGACGAGACGGTGGCCCGCTGGCTGGAGAACGTCGCGATGGTGCTGGCCGCCCGCCGACAGGCGGGAGCGGGCAGGCCGGGCTGAGCCTCAGCACCCGGGCTGAGCCTCAGGAGACCGTCACCGTCCAGGTGAGCGTCTCCGACGCCGCCCTGGTCCGCTCGGTCTGGCAGCCACGGACACAGTTGGTCAGGGTGATCGTCACCTGTCCGGCCCGTTCCGCGTCGAACCGGAAGTAGTGCTGGCCGGCCCCGCCGCCATCGTTCGCCCCGAAAATCCGGTCAATCGGGCTGTCCGAAATCAGCTCGTCACCGACCAGCGTCACCACGTCGCCGGGCTCGGTCGTCGCCGACCAGCTGTCCCCCACCGACGGTCCACGGTCCCGCACCTTGAGCGTGAACCGGTCGCCGACCTCCACGGTGGCAGACGTCGACGAGCGGTCAAGGACGGTTCCGTAGACCACCTGCCGCCGGATCAGCACCGCACCCACCACGGCGGCGACAGCCAGCACCACCACCACGACAACAATGGACACCACACGCCTGACGGAGGTCACGGCCGACCACGATACCGCCGGGGCGCCAGGTGCGTGTCCCCGTCGCGCGACGATCGGGGACGATGGTCAGAGCGCTTGGGCAGACCCGGCGGACGCTGCCGCTCACCGTCCAAGGTTCATGAGGTGTCCGGTCGACCTGTGGTTACCGGTCACTATGGAGACACCGAAATCACCCAGTCTGGGCCGATGAGTCACTGGAAACAACGTCTGACGTCCGTGGGCCGACTGGGTGCCGTCGCCGCCGCCGTCGTGGCCGCCGCCGTCACCGCGAGTGCCCTGACCGGGGTCGTACAGGGGGCGGGCTCCGCCTCCGCCGCCGCGAAGGCCGGCGACGTCAGAATGAACGAGCTCCAGTTCATGGGGGCCCACAACGCGTACCACCGGGAGATGCAGGACGCGGAGCTGGCCTCGTCGGTTGCCATGGACCCGACGTATCCGACCTGGGGTTTCTACTCGCACGCGGCCATCCCGGACCTGCTCGGTGCGCAGCACATGCGTGGCCTCGAACTGGACCTGCTGCCCGACCCGCAGGGCGGGCTCTACCGTCACCCGCTCGCCCGGAAGCTCGCCGGGCTCGGCCCCATCGACGACCCGGCGATGGCCGCACCAGGCATGAAGGTGCTGCACGTTGCCGACATCGACTACAACACGACCTGCCGGACGTTCGTCGCCTGCCTCCAGCAGGTACGCCAGTGGTCCAGGGCCAACCCCGACCACTCGCCGATCCTGCTCCAGCTCGAACTGAAGCAGACCGACGACCGGCTGGAGCAGGCCGGCGGCGCGGTCAGCCCGGCGTGGACCCCCGCCCTCCTCGACGACCTGGACCGGGAGATCCGTTCCGTTTTCACCGAGACCGCGCTGATCACCGCCGACGACCTGCGCCGGCCGGGCCTCACGCTGGAGCAGTCGGTGCTGCGGTACGGCTGGCCCACCCTGGACTGGGCGCGGGGCAAGGTGATGTTCTTCCTCGACAACGGTGGACCCGGCCCGATCCGGGACATGTACCTGGCCGGGCACCCCAACCTGGCGGGACGCGCCGTCTTCACCCGGGGCAACCCCGGCGACCCGGACGCGGCGATCACCATGGTGAACGACCCGCGCGGCGCCAACGAGGCCGTCATCCGCGATCTGGTCAGTCGGGGTTACCTGGTGCGTACCCGGTCGGACGAGCCGCTGAGCACGGTCAAGAACGAGGAGTTCAGTCGGCTGGACACCGCGTTGGCCAGCGGTGCGCAACTGGTGACCACCGACTTCCCGTCGGTCGGCATGGCCGCCCGCTACGACAGCGACTTCGTCGCCCAACTGCCCGGCGGGAACGCGGTACGGTGCAACCCGGTCTCCGCCCCGCGCAAATGCCGGGACGACCGGCTGGAGGACTGAGCCGCCATCGCGCTCGACCGCTGTGGTGCCCGACCGTCACCGGCTCGGGCACCACGGCGGCACCGCGACGGTCAGAGGGCCAGCGCCGCCCGCAGGTACCGCAGGTCGTCCGGTTGTCGGCGTACGGTTCCCGGTGCAGGACCAGGTACGCCAGACGCACACGCGTCAGAGCGTCAACCGCGCCGATATCCTGCGGCGAACGCCCGCGCCGTTTCGTTTCCGATGCTCACGGTGAGTCATCGGTAGGGTCGGTCGGGCACCGGATCGCGACAGAAGGACGAGCTGATCTTGGCGGCGGGGCTCGCCTGCTCGCGTTTGGCTGGCGCTGTGGGTTATCGCGGTGGATGATGCCGAACCAATTGAGCTGCGATCTTCGTTACATCGCTCACCGATCTGCTGTGTCGCTGACTGACTGTCATGGCATCGGCGGTGGCCGCCGGGCAGACTCGACGCCGTGTGGGCAAGGCGAGCTTCCTCGGCGGGTACAGGAAAACGACATCCTGTGACGTCGGGTCGACGGTTGGTGCAGGTGCGGCGGAGCGGGGTGTACCTGCTGGGCTCGCTACTCTCCGGGGTCGTGACGGTGCTCGCGCTGCCCCTGCTGTGGATCCCGCGGCTCGCCCGGCACTGGGCGAACTGGCACCGTGAGCGCGCCGGCCGGCTGCTCGGTGCGCCGTTGGCGTCGCGTCCTGCTCTGCGCGCGACGGGACGCGGGGCATGGGCCGATGCGGCCACGGTCCGTACCTCCCGCGCCCTGCTGTGGCTGCCGGTGAACGTGATGACCGGGGTGGTGCTTGGCCTGCCCGCGCTGCTGTGCGTGGGCAACATCGTCGTCGCCGTGATCGCCACGCCGCTATGGTGGGTGTTCAGGCTGGAGGATCGACCACGGCTGTTTATCGACGTTCCGGTGGCCGGCTGGACGACTGCCCTCACCCTCGGTTCACTGCAGATCCTCCTGCTCACCGCGTTGGCGTACGTGGGCTTCCCGCCGATCGCTCGCGCGCATGCCCGGATCTGCCTGGTGGTGTTGTCGCACTCGACGAGCGAACAGCTTGCCGAACGTGTAGCTGTGTTGACTCGCACCCGCGCGGACGTGCTCGACGCTCACGGCGCGGAGCTGCGCCGGATCGAACGCGATCTGCACGACGGCACCCAGGCCCGGCTGGTGGCCATCGCGATGCGGCTGGCCGTGGCCCGGCAGGCGTTCTCCGACCATCCGCGAGACGAGCAGTTCGTGGAAGGACTTCTTCGGGACGCACACGAAGGAACCGAAGAGGCGATGACCGAACTGCGCGAGGTGATCCGATCCGTCTATCCGCCTATTCTCGCCGACCGGGGCCTGGACGGAGCCCTGACCGCCGTGACCACCGGCTGCGGGGTGCCAACTCGGCTGGACATCGGCGAACTCGAACGGGTGCCGCCCGCCGTGGAGGCCGTCGTCTACTTCGCTGTCGCGGAGGCACTCACCAACGTCACCAAACACAGCCAGGCGACCGCGGCCGGCGTACGGGTCAGCCGCACCGCGGACCGGTTGTCGGTGCTGGTCACTGACAACGGCACCGGCGGCGCCGACGATCGGCGGGGCACCGGCATAGCTGGCATTCGTCGCCGGGTACTGGCGCTTGACGGCACCGTCGAGGTCGACAGCCCGGCCGGCGGGCCGACGGCCATCACCGTGGAGCTGCCGTGCGGGTGGTGATCGCCGAAGACAACGTGCTGCTGTCCACCGGGTTGGAACTGCTGCTGGGCCGCGTGGGCTTCCAGATAGTCGCCGTCGCCGAGGATGCGGCGGGTTTCCTCGCCGCCGTGCGGGAGCACCGGCCGGACGTCACGATCGTCGATGTACGGCTGCCGCCCTCGTTTCGCGACGAGGGCATCCGAGCCGCCCTGCAGGCCCGCCGGGAGCATCCCGGCCTGCCAGTCCTGGTGTTGTCGCAGTACGTCGAGCAGCAGTACGCCGCCGAGCTGCTCTCCACCGCCGGAGGTGGCGTCGGCTATCTCCTGAAGGACCGGGTCAGCCGGGTGGACGGGTTCGTCGACGCGCTACGCCGTGTTGCGGCCGGTGGTACCGCAATGGATGCCGAGGTCATCGCGCAGCTCGTCCAACGCGCCGGCAACCCGATCGCCGCTCTCACCCCCCGCGAACGCGAGGTGCTCGCGTTGATGGCACAGGGTCACGACAACAACGCGATCGCTACGCAGCTGGTCATCACTGACAACGCTGTCCACAAGCACATCGGCAACATCTTCGCCAAGCTCGGCCTCGCCGTGACCGACAGCGGCCATCGCCGCGTCCTCGCCGTCCTTGCCTACCTCAACGCCGCGGGCCAGATGAGCGGTCGCTGATCTGGCCCCGTCTCTGTCGTCGATCACTCGCGGACGCCGATCGCGTCGACCGGCGCGGGTCGCATCGCGTACCGGGTGGCTATCCTGATCGCACCCCAGGAGAGTGCGATGGTGAGCGTCACGATCGCGATGAGCCCGGCGAGGGAGATGTTGGGAACGGGCGACTTCGTCAGTCCGAGGCTGATGCCGATCAGCGGCGGGATCGCCGCGAGCAAGCCGAACAGCAGTGCCGAAAAGACCACGAGTCTGGCCTCGCCGTTCATCATTGCGCGGACCTGGTCTCGGCGGGCGCCGATGAGTTGCAGCATCGCGAACTCGCGGACCCGCGCCGTCGTGGCCATCACGAGAGTGTTCACCACGGCGATGGCGATGTAGCCCAGCAGTACCGTCTGGAACAGCAGGTTCAGCGCCCAGTCACCCGAGCCGCCGGACCCGGGTGCGGCCAGGAACGTCTGCCGGTCGCCGATCTGGACCGTCGGGTAACGCGCGACGGCGCCACGCAGCGCGCCGGCGAGCGCCTCCGGGTCGGTCCCGTCCACCGATCTGATCAGCACCGCGGTGTCCACCCGCGCGGTGGTGTGGGCGACGACGAGGTCGTTGGGCAGGGTGACATCTCCGAAGCCCAAACCGTTTTCGTAGATCGCCACCACCCGTGGCTTGACCACCGTGCCGTCGCCGAGCCGCAGCTCGATCGTCCCGCCGACCTTCGCCCGGACGGTCTGCGCGACGACCCGGCTCAGCGCCACCGCCTCGCCCCGCAGTTCCGCGATGTCGCCCTGGTCGACCGCGAGGTCCATGGTTTCGGAGAGCCGTTCGGGCGCCACGCCCTGGGCGGCGAAGACCTTGGTCGCGGTGCTGTCCTCGGACGGGAAGGTCAACAGCACCTGCATCCGTGCCACCGGCGTCGCCACGGTGACGCCGGGCACGTCGTGCACGGCGTCCACGACCTCCGGGGACACTCCGGCTCCGGACGACGCGGTCAGCACGTGGTCGGCCCGCAGGCCGTCCTCGAGTTGGTGCTGCGCCCCCGCGATCGTCGTGGAGGCGCCGAACACCTGCACAGCGGCCAGGGTCACGCCCATGGCCAGCGGCATGGTGGCCGAACTGAGCCGCTGCGAGTTGGCCCGCGCGTTGGCCTGGGCGAGGAAGCCGCTGGCCGTGGACTGCCGGTTCAGGCGCGAGCCGAACAGCACGATGGCGCCTCGAAACAGCAGGGGTCCAAGACACCCGAGCGCTACGACAAACAGCAGGACCGCGCTCCCCGCGGTGTCGGCGGCCGAGTCGCCTGGCGACGCGACGTTGCCCAAGGTCAACAGCAGCCCGAGCGGGATGAGTAGGACGCCGATGGTCAACCGGACCCAGCCGAGCCTCTTGGGCTCGACCGCGGCGTCTCCGAGCGCCTCGACCGGGCTGACCTTGGCCACCCGTCGCGCCACCAGCCAGCCGGCAAGCCGGGCGCTGGTCATACACAGCACCAGCGAGGCCAGGACGGGCAACAACCCCACCCGCATCTGAAAGTCCGGGGGCATCGCGTCCGCGAGGACGAACACGCCGCGCATCACGAACGCGATCGCGACACCGGGAACCGCACCGACCACGGCGCCCACCGACGACACCAGGGTCATCTCAGCACCGATCATCCAGTGGATCTGCTTAGGCGTCGCGCCGATGGCGCGCAGCAGGGCCAGTTCGCGCCTGCGCTGCCGCACCGACAGGGCGAGGGTGCTGGCCACCACGAACACCACGATCAGCACCATGGTGCCGCCGAACGACGCCGCCGTCTCGACTACCAGGCTGCGGGCGTCGCCCACGTCCAGGAACTCCACGTCGCCGCGTCCCACGCCGGTGTGGGCCACCACGCCCGGCACAGCGATCATGATGCGCTCGGCCAACTGATCCGGTGTGACACCGGGCGCGGCGAGCACACCGATGGCGTCCACCCGGTCCGGACGGCCGGACAGCTTGGTCGCCTGGGCATCGGTGACGAACACGGCGGACTGCCGGTCCAACCCATCTCCCGGCGCGACGGTGATGCCCACCACGCGGTAGGACGACGGGATCGAGCCGACCACGAGGCGCACCGTCGCGTCGAGCGACACCTCGCCGCGCGCGGCGAGGTCGGCGTCGAGCACGACTTCGTCGGGCGCGGCGGGTGCGCGGCCCTCGCGGACCAGGAACGGCGCGAGCGCCGCTGCGGACCAGCCGTGCCCGAACACCGGGAAGCCGTCCGGGCCAGCCACCGCGTCGCCGTCCGAGGTCAGCACGCTGACCTCGACGTTGACGTCTCCGATGGCCGACTGCACACCGGGCACCGCGGCGACGGCGGCGACCTTGTCGGCGGGCAGCGTGACGCGCTCGCTGTAGCGGACCTCGGCGGACTCGTCCAGCCAGAACGACTGCTGAGCGCCGAGGACCACCGCCGTCCCCGAGTAGCGCTCGGGGGTCACCCCGGTGCCTAGCCCGGACACCAGCAGCGTCCCGCAGGCGGTGATCACCGCCGAGCCCGCGGCGATCGCGATGAACGAGCCGACAAAGCCGCCCTTGCGCCCCTTGATCGTGCTCCACGCCAGCGACAGATCTTTGCGGTACGGCACCACAAGGTGGACCAGCCGCCGGATGCGCCGGATCACCACTCCCCCAGGTGCGTCATGTGCGACGCCACCTGCTCCGGAGTGGGTCGGGTCAGCTCGCCCGCGATCCTGCCGTCGGCGAGGAACACGACCGAGTCGGCGAAGGAGGCGGCGACCGGGTCGTGGGTGACCATCAGCACCGTCTGGCCCATGTCGTTCACGACGTGTCGCAGCAGTTCCAGAACCTGCCTGCTGGACCGGGTATCCAGCGCTCCGGTCGGCTCGTCCGCGACCACTACCTCCGGGCGGGTGATCAGTGCACGGGCGACCGCGACTCGCTGCTGCTGACCGCCGGACAGTTCGCTCGGCCGCCGCGTGACGTGCTCGCCGAGGCCGACCGCGGTGAGCACTTCTCGCAGGAACGCCTGGTCGGTCTTCCGGTCCGCCAGCCGCAGCGGCAGCGTGACGTTCTCCTCGACGGTCAGCGCCCCCAGCAGGTTGTACGCCTGGAAGACGAACCCGACCCGGTCCCGTCGCAGCTCGGTCAACTCGGTCTCCGACCGGCTGGACAGCTCCGTGTCACCCAGCATGACCCGGCCCGACGTCGGCCGGTCCAGACCGGCCGCGCAGTTCAGAAATGTGCTCTTGCCGGACCCGGACGGGCCCATGACGGCGGTGAACGTACCGTGCGGGAAGTCGGCTGTCACCGCGTCGAGAGCCCGTACCGCGTTCTTGCCCGACCCGTACTCCTTCGATACCGACTCCAAACGCACCGCGTAGGGTGATACCCCAACTGCCGGCATCGCCGGATTCTGCAGCGAGCCGGTCGCGGTGGTCCCAGCGTGCGGGCCGCGCCGTCTCGACCGGGCCCTCTTGGATCTCATGCCGTCCGATGCTAGGAACGGCGGCAGCCTGGGCCGATACCGCCTACCACCGGAGATGAGGTACAGCTAGCTGTAGTGCCGGTGAAGCAGCATGACGCTCAGGACGGCGCTTCGAGTCACACGTTGATCTAATCGGGAAGCCCACGCTGGAGGACTGAGCCGCCATCGCGCGCGACCGCTGTGCTGCCCGACCGTCGCCGGCTCGGGCATCACAGCGGCACCGCGTCGGTCAGAGCGCCAGCGCCGCCCGCAGGTAACGCAGGTCGTCCGGCCCGTTCCACCGGTACGCCGACAGCCCGGCGGCCCGGGCCCCGCGTACCGACCGGTCGTCGTCGTCCACGAGGAGCACCCGGGCCGGCGGGGCGCCGACCGCCAGGCACGCCTGCGGGAAGTACTCCTTCGCCGGCTTGTGCACGCCGAGCCTCGACGAGTTGACCACCGCGTCGACCTCGTCGGTCAGCCCGAGCAGTTTGAGGTCGGCGTCGAGCAGGTCGGTGGCGTTGGTGGCGAGTCCGACGCGTACGCCGGCCGCCCGGGCGTCCCGGGCCAGCGCCAGTACGTCCGGGTCCACCTCGCCCCGGTACGCCTGCCACTCGTCAACCGCCGCCTGGGCGCTCTCCCGGCCACCGGCCCGCTCGGTGAGCCGGTCGACCACGGCGGTCATCCACTCGGCGTGGCTGAGCTGCCCGGTGACCGCCGCCCGCAGCAGTGGCCAGTCGAACGCGACCTCGACCAGCGCGCCGACCGGCAGGCCGTGCCGGCGTTCCGCCTCGGCGGCCACCTCCGGATCCCAGCGTCGCAGTACGCCGTCCAGGTCGACCAGCAGTGCCGTCGGCCGTTCCCGCCGCATCAGTCCTCCTCGTTGCCGAGCCGCTGGCTGATCACCTGGGTGACGCCGTTGCGCATGGTCACGCCGTACAAGGCGTCGGCCACCTCCATCGTCCGCTTCTGGTGGGTAATGATGATCAACTGGCTCTTCGCCCGCAACTGGGCCATCAGGGTGATCAGCCGGCCGAGGTTCACGTCGTCGAGCGCCGCCTCCACCTCGTCCATGATGTAGAACGGGCTGGGTCGGGCCCGGAAGATCGCGACCAGCATGGCGACCGCGGTCAGCGACCGCTCGCCGCCGGAGAGCAGCGACAGGCGCTTGATCTTCTTGCCCGGTGGGCGGGCCTCGACCTCGACCCCGGTGGTGAGCAGGTCGTCCGGGTCGGTCAGCACCAGCCGCCCCTCCCCGCCGGGGAAGAGCACGGTGAAGACCTGCTCGAACTCCTTCGCGGTGTCGGCGTACGCGCTGGCGAAGACCTCCAGGATCCGGTCGTCGACGTCCTTGACCACGGTGAGCAGGTCCCGCCGGGTCGCCTTGAGGTCCTCCAGCTGTTCGGAGAGGAACTTGTAGCGCTCCTCCAGCGCGGCGAACTCCTCCAGGGCCAGCGGGTTCACCTTGCCGAGCAGCGCCAGTTCGCGTTCCGCCTTCGCCGCCCGTTTCTCCTGCACCGGCCGTTCGAACGGCACCGGTTCCGGCGCCGGTCGGCCGTCCCGTTCGGCGGCGGCGACCTCCGCCTGGGTCGGCGGGACCGGCTGCCGCGGGCCGTACTCGGCGATCAGCGTCTCCACGTCCAGCGCGAAGTCCTCGGCGGCCTTCGCCTCCAACTGCTCGATCCGCATCCGCTGCTCGGCCCGGGCCACCTCGTCCCGGTGCACCGCGCTGGTCAGCCGGTCCAGGTCGGCGCCGAGCCGCTTGGCCGCCCCGCGTACCTCCTGCAGTTCGGCCTCGCGGGCGGACCGCGCCTTCGCCAGCTCGTCGCGGTGCTGTTCGGCGGCGGCGAGCGAGACAGCGAGCCGGGTCAGCGCCGCCCGGGCGCCGAGCTCGACGGCCCGGGCGATGGTCGCGCCCCGGGCGCGGGCGGCGCGCCGGGCGGCGGCCCGCTCCCGGGCCGCCCGTTCGGCCCGGGCCTGCCGGGCCAGCGAGTCGGCCCGGCCGGCGATCGAGGCGACCCGCTCCTCCGCGGTACGGACCGCGAGCCGGACCTCCATCTCGTTCTGCCGGGCCTGTGGCAGGTAGGCGGCGATCTCGTCGCGCTCCTCGGTGGAGGGTTCGGCGTCGATCGGGGTCGCCTCGGCGAGCCGCAGCCGCTCCTCCAGCTCGGCGAGGCTGGTCAGGTCACGTTCCCGGGCCTGTTCGGCGCGGTCCCGGGACTCGGCGAGCCGGTCCGTCTCGGCCTTCGCCGAGCGGGCCGCGGCGCCGAGTTCGGCGAGCCGCCGGGCGGCGGCGTTGCGCTGCCCCTCCGCCTCCCGCTTGACCGCCGCCGCGGCGGTGACCGCCGCCTTCCGGTCGGCCACCTCCTCGCGGGCGGCGGCAAGCTGGTCCCGCAGCTCGGCGCTGGTCTGCTCGGCGGCGGACCGGTTCGCCCGGGCCTCCTCGACGGCGGCCTGCACCTCCAGATAGCTGGGCGCCTTCGCGGACCCGCCGGCCGCGACGTAGCCGCCGACCACGTCACCGTCCGGGGTGACCGCCCGCAGCTCGGGGTTGGTCGCCGCCACCCGGGTCGCCGCCGCCAGGTCGTCGACAAGCACCACGTCGCGCAGCGCCCGGTGCACCGCCGGACGTACCTCGTCGGAACAGCCGACCAGATCGGGTGCCCAGCGGGCGCCGGCGGGCAGCGCCGGGCGGAGCGTGTCGGCGCTGCCGATCATGCCCGGCCCGGCCTGGCCGCCGACCAGGAACTCGGCCCGTCCGGCGTCGGAGATCCGCAGCCAGCGCATCGCCTCGGCCGCCTCATCGACCCCGGCGACCGCGACCGCGTCGGCGAGGCCGCCGAGCGCGGCGGCCAGCGCCGCCTCGTGGCCGGGCGCGACGGTGAGCATCCCGGCCAGGCCGCCGAGCAGCCCCGGGACCTGGTCGGCGCGGGCCAGCAGGGCGCCGGCCCCGTCCTTGCGGCGCAGGCCCATGGCCAGCGCCTCCTCGCGGGCCTTCCAGGTGGCCGCGTCCTTCTCCGCCGCCCGTTCCGCGTCGGAGAGGGTACGCACCGTCGCCGCCGCCGCCTCCTGGGCGGCGACCGCCTCGGCGTGCCGGGCGTCCAGTTCCGCGTTGTCCCGGTCCGCCTCGCTGGACTGCTCCGCGACCGCGTCGAGTTCGGCCTGGGCCGCCTCGGCTCGCAGTTGGGCGTCGGCGTGCGCGGCGGCGAGCCGTTCGATCTCCTCGGCGGCCGAACCGGTACGCGCCCGCGCCGAGTTGACCTGGCCGGTCAGCTTGGCCAGCCCCTCCCGCCGGTCGGCGATCGCCTTCGCGGCGGCGACCAGGGCCCGTTCCGCCTCGGCGAGCTGCCGTTCGAGCTGCTGGCGGCTCTCCACCGCCTCGGCGAGCCGGATCTGGTCCTCGGTGAGCGCGGCGCGCAGCTCCTCCTCCTGCTCGCGTACCTCCTCGGCCTCCGCCTCGAGCTGCTCCGGGTCGCGGCCGGGCCGCTCGTCGTCCGGGGTGGCGCTGAGGTGCCGCAGCCGTTCCCGGGCGAGCTGTTCGGTGGAGCGGAACCGTTCGGTGAGCGCGGAGAGCTGGTACCAGGTGTCCTGGGCCCGGGCCAGCAGCGGGGCCTCCTCGGCGAGTTCGGCCTCCAGCTCGGCGAGCCGGGTCTGCACCTCGGTGTGTTCCCGCTCGACCTCCTCCCGCCGCTGCCGCAGCGCCGCCTCGTCGGCGATCTCCTTGTCCAGCGTGGTGCGGAGCGTGTGCAGGTCGTCGGCGAGCAGCCGCAGCCGGGCGTCGCGCAGGTCGGACTGGATGCCCTGGGCCCGCCGGGCCACCTCGGCCTGCCGGCCCAGCGGCTTGAGCTGGCGGCGCAGCTCGGCGGTCAGGTCGGTCAGCCGATTGAGGTTGACCTGCATCGCGTCGAGCTTGCGCAGCGCCTTCTCCTTGCGCTTGCGGTGCTTCAGTACGCCGGCCGCCTCCTCGATGAACGCCCGCCGGTCCTCCGGCTTGGCGTGCAGTACGGCGTCCAGCTGGCCCTGGCCGACGATGACGTGCATCTCGCGCCCGATGCCGGAGTCGGAGAGGAGTTCCTGGATGTCGAGGAGTCGGCAGGAGTCGCCGTTGATCTCGTACTCGCTCTCGCCGGAACGGAACATCCGGCGGGTGATCGACACCTCGGTGTAGTCGATCGGCAGCGCGCCGTCGGTGTTGTCGATGGTGAGCGTGACCTCGGCCCGGCCGAGCGGGGCCCGGCCGGCGGTGCCGGCGAAGATCACGTCCTCCATCTTGCCGCCCCGCAGCGCCTTGGCGCTGTGCTCGCCGAGCACCCAGGCGATGGCGTCCACGACGTTCGACTTGCCCGAGCCGTTCGGCCCCACCACGCAGGTGATCCCCGGCTCGAGCCGGAACGTCGTGCTGGAGGCGAAGGACTTGAAGCCCTTCACCGTCAGGCTCTTGAGATACACGCTCGTTATCCTCGTCCGACGTGCCGTACCCGGATGGTCGGCCCGCGGTGTCCGCTCCCCGCCGTGGTCCGCTGCCTGCGGTGGGCCCCTGGTCAACCCGCAGGGTAACCCGGGTCGGAGCCGGCCACGACCCGGCGCGCGCCGACCAGCGTATCGGATCACCCCGGACGGTTCGGCCTGCTGGACCGCCTCCGACCTGGCCCGGGACAAAACTGCGCGCCGCCACGGATGTGTCGGCGCGCGATTTCTGGGTGCGATTCAGTTGTTCAGGCGGGGCGCCGGTCGCCCGGCGCCCGGGAGGTCAGGTCAGCGCGGGCTCGGCCAGCCGCAGCAGATCGTCTGCCTCGGCGACCGCCGCCGCGAGCCGATCGTTCTCGGCACGCAACCGCGTTGTCTCGAACTCCAGTGCCTGTACCCTGGCACGCAGTCGGGTGACCTCGTCGAGAAGACGCCGGTCTGGCGCCGCGCCGACGTGGCCGTAGAGGGCCTTCGCCATATCGTCTCCTTGTAATGCGCTGCCGGAAAGGCCGGCCAACGCGCGCCCAACTCGTACGCGACTGCCTGCCCGCAAACAGAACGGGGGCATGGTCGGGCGCGACTGGCGACACTTACATAGTGTGCCGATGTCCCGGCTGAGTCAAGCTCCACCGGGTATCCGGCATGTGTGTCGTCGGCCGCTCGCCGGACCGGAGGCTGTCATGGGCACGAACCAGGTCGCTGTCCGGCCCTGGCCGAGTGTATCGACAGTCGATGTCCGTTCGGGTATCGCCCCTGGCCAACGGCCAGGTGACCCTGGTCGCACCCCGTCTTATATCTTCCTTAGCCGCGTTGCCCCAGGCCAGAGCCCCCGCGTAGCGTCCGGACGACGGCGATCGCGGGTGACTGTCGAAGGCCCGGGTCGGCCAGGGGACCGCGAGGGTCCGACGGACGACGTCCGGAATCCGACGAATGACAGCCCTGATCGACCCGATCGGTGACCGGGGCTGTGTGGGAGGCGTGGAACGTGCACGGGTGGAACGACCCGATCGACCGGGACGAGGACGCCGGCTGGCCCGGCCCGCCGGATCAGGGGCACCCGTCCTCGTGGGAAGAGCACCCACCCTCCCGCGCCGGGCAGCCGTCCTCGCGGGGAGAGCACCCGGCGGAGCTGGGCTTCTTCGAACTGGGCCCGGAGTGGGACGACGACGTACCGTCCCGACGGGTCCGGGCCGGCGCGACCGCGGAACCGACCCGGAGCCGACCGGACAGCCGGAGCACGGATCGTCGGCGCCCGGGCGGCGCCCGGCCGGGAAGCCGGAACAGCGGACGAGGGGGAGGCCGGAACGGCGACGGGGCGGACAACCGGCACAGCGGCCGGCACCGCCGGCAGGGCGGGCTGCGGGGTCCGATCGGCCTGGGGCTCGCCGTCACCGCGCTGCTGGGCCTGCTCGGGGTCGGCGCGGCCCTACTTCCACCGGCCCTGACCAGCGCGCCCCGCGTCGGCGCGGAACAGCCGGCCCCGGACACGGCCGTCGAGCCGTCGGACGGAACGACGGTCCCGGAGACGTCACCCACCGGGGTTGACGCGGAGACCACCACACCCAGCCCGGTTCCCAGCACCACCCGGCCCAGCCCGAAACCCCGGGCCACCCCCAACACCACCCGGCCCCGGACCACCAGCCCGACCCCGCGCCGCACCGCCACGAAGACGCCGACCAGGGCGAATCCGGGCGCGGACAGCCGGGAGGCCCAGGTGCTGGAGATCGTCAACCGGGAGCGCACCGCGAACGGCTGCGACCCGGTGGTGATGAACAGCCAGCTCGCCGAGGCGGCCCGGCTGCACAGCCAGGACCAGGGCGAACACACCAACATGTCGCACACCGGCAGCGACGGCAGCGACTTCGTCGAGCGGGCCCGGGAGGCCGGCTACGCCAGCCCGATCGGCGAGAATGTGGCGATGGGCTATCCGACCGCCGCCGCGGTGATGGACGGCTGGATGAACAGCTCCGGACACCGCGCCAACATCCTCAACTGCGACGCGAAGGCGATGGGGGTCGGGGTGGCCACCGGCGCCGACGGGCGACTGTACTGGACCCAGGTCTTCGGTTCCACCGCCTGACCCGGCACGGCACGCGGTGGTACCCGGGCCGGACCAGGGCCGTTCCTCCGCCGCCGGCTGCCTCGTTTTCCAGGACGAGGAGGTGCGCGGCCGGTGACCACCGCAGCCCACTGACGTGCCGGGCCGAGGCGGCCCGATCCGATGGCCCCGTGTCCGGCGCCGACCCCCGGCCGACCGCGGACCGGTCACCGGCCGGCCACGTCGCGCCCTCGGCCTGCTCCTCGTCCTCGGCCTGCTGGTCCCCGGCGCCGGATGCCGGTACCTGCCGAACCGGTCGGCACCGGTCCCACCCTGGCCAGGCGGCCCCGCCCCGAGCTGGCAGTGGCAGCTGACCGGTCCGCTCGACCCGGGCGTCGAGGCCCAGGTGTACGCGCTCGACGTCTTCCGGACCGCGCTGGACGAGGCCCGACGGCTCCGGGCCGCCGACCGACGGCTGATGTGCCACGTCGAGGTCGGCATCCACCAGGAGTCGCGTCCCGACGCCGGACGGTTCCCGGCCGACGTACTCGGTGGACGGGTCCGGGTGCCCGGACAGTCGGGTGGCGCCCCGGGTGGACGCTGGCTGGACATCCGACGCTGGTCGGTGCTGGAACCGGTGCTGGCCGACCGGTTCCGACTGTGCCGGGGCAAGGGTTTCGTCGCCCTGCTGCCGGTCGGGATGGACGGCTACCGGCACCGGTCCGGGTTCCCGTTGACCTTCGACGACCAGCTCACCTTCAACCGCCGGGTGGCCGCGCTGGCCCGCGAGCACCAGCTCGCCCCCGGACTGACCAACGACGTCGAGCAGGCGTTGGCCCTGGAGCCGTACTTCGACTTCGCGGTCACCGAGGAGTGCTTCCGGCGTACGGAGTGCCAGCGGCTGCTGCCGTTCGTCGAGGCGGGTAAGACGGTGTTCCACGTCGAGTACGACTCGACCACCGACGAGTTCTGCACCACGACGCTCGGCTACGGCTTCACCTCGATCCGCAAGGATCGTGGTCTCGACGCCGGGCGGGAGGTCTGCCCGACCTGACCGGGCCGGCGGATCAGCCGGTCAGCCGGTCAGGTCGATCAGCCGATCAGGGGGTCGGTGGGCGTACCGCCCGCGGGCGCGGCTGGCAGCGCGGGCAGCTGTACGACGACCGGTTCATGAACGGCTCCCGGCGGATCGGGGCTCCGCAGCGGCGGCACGGCAGCCCCTCCCGGCCGTACACGTTCAGTTCCCGGTCGAAGTAGCCGCTCTCCCCGTTGACGTTCACGTACAGCGCGTCGAAGCTGGTGCCGCCCTGGGCGATCGCCTCGCCGAGCACGTCCCGGACGTGTCCGAGCAGCCGGGTGATCGCCGGCCCGGTGAGTGCCTCGGTCGGCCGGGCCCCGTGCAGCTTCGCCCGCCACAGCGCCTCGTCGGCGTAGATGTTGCCGACCCCGGAGATCAGGGTCTGGTCGAGCAGCGCCCGCTTGATCTCGGTACGCCGTCGGCGTACCGCGGTGACGAAGTCGGAGTCGGAGAACTCCGGGTCCATCGGGTCCCGGGCGATGTGCGCGATCTCGGCGGGCAGCACCGCCCCGCCCTCGGAGACGGAGAGGCCGCCGAAGGTGCGCTGGTCGACGAAGCGCAGCTGCGAACCGCCCTCGTCGTCGAGGGTGAACCGGACCCGCAGGTGTGTCTCGTCGGCGGCCCCGGCCGGTTGGACCAGCAGCTGCCCGGACATCCCGAGGTGCCCGACGAGTGCGTCACCGCTGTCCAGCGGCAGCCAGAGGTACTTGCCCCGGCGCCGGGCGCCCAGGATCGTCCGCCCGGTCAGTACGGCGGCGAAGTGCTCCGGTCCGGCGATGTGCCGGCGGACGGCACGCGGATGACGTACCTCGACGGCACCGATCCGCCGGCCGGTCACCCAGCGGGCCAGACCGTCCCGGACCGTCTCCACCTCGGGCAGTTCGGGCATACGTGCCTCCTGTCAGCGTCGGTCGGCCGGTCGGCCGGCCCGCGACGCGGTCCGCCGGTCGATGGTGGATTCGGTTCGTGCCCGGCTCAGCCGGCCGGCCGCGGGTCGCCGTCGGGTCCGGTGCCGGCCTCCGGTCCGGTGCCGCCGTCGACCGCCGGCTCCGCGTCCGGGTCGACGGTCGATACCGCTGTCGGGTCCGTGGTCGCGTCGACGGTCGATACCACTGTCGGGTCCGTGGTCGGGTCGACGGTCGGGTCCGTCGGCGAGGCTGCGGTCCGGTCCGGTCCCGGTCCGGCGCCCTGCTCCGCGTCCTGGTCCGTGGCCGGCTCCGAGAGGGTCCGCCAGGCCGCCTCGGCGGCCCGCTGCTCGGCCTCCTTCTTGCTGCGGCCGTCGGCGCCGCCGTACTTGCGGCCGGCCACCACCACCCAGGCGGTGAAGGTCTTGGCGTGGTCCGGCCCCGCCTCGTCGATCCGGTACTCCGGAACGCCGAGCCCGAGCGCCGCGGTCAACTCCTGCAGGCTGGTCTTCCAGTCCAGCGCGGCGCCCCGGCCGGCCGACTCCGCCATCAACGGGTCAAAGAGCCGGTGGATGACGATCGCGGCGGTGTCCAGCCCGTACTGCAGGTAGATCGCGCCGAGCAGCGCCTCCAGGGTGTCGGCGAGGATGCTCGCCTTGTCCCGGCCCCCGGTGCTCTCCTCGCCCTTGCCGAGCAGCAGGTACGGCCCGAGCCCGAGCGGTCCGAGCCGGCGGGCCACGTCGGCCAGCGCCCGCATGTTGACCACACTGGCCCGCAGCTTGGCCAGCTGCCCCTCCGGCAGGTCCGGATGGTTGTGGAAGAGGGCACTCGTGATCACGACACCGAGTACCGAGTCGCCGAGGAACTCCAGCCGCTCGTTGGTCGGCAGGCCACCGTTCTCGTACGCGAACGACCGGTGGGTGAGGGCTCTCTCCAGCAGTTCCGGGTCGAAGGCGACTCCGAACGCCGCCTCCAGGTGGGTCACCGGCGGTCGCCGCCGCTTGTCCTTGGTCATGCCGTTACCTCGGTGTCGGTGATGTGGCTGTTGGCGGTCAACCCGGTCAGCAGCGCGGAGATCGCCGGAACCGCCCGGCGGCGGTGGAGATGGGCGGCGAGTGCGATGCCCGAGGCGACGTCGTCGTCCCGGGCGGCGCCGTGGCCGACCACCACGGTGCCGGCCACGCCCAGCAGGGCGGCGGCCCGGGGCGCCCCGCCGCTGGCCGGTGGCCCACCGGCCATCAGGTACGCGGCCTCGATCCCCTTGAGCAGGACGTTGCCGGTGAAACCGTCGGTGACGACGACGTCCGCGCGGGCACCGGTGGCGACGTCGTACCCCTCGACGAGGCCGACGTAGCGGGCGCCGGCCGGCAGCGCCTGCTCGGCCAGGACGGGGTCGGCGGCGCGGCGGGCCCGGTCGCCCTTACCGGTCTCGGTGCCGATGGAGAGCAGGCCGACCCGGGGCCGGAGCAGCCCGTGGGTGACCGCGACGTACGCCGCCCCGAGCACCGCGTGCCGGGCCAGGGTCGCCGGTCTGGCCTCCAACGAGCCGCCGACGTCGAGCAGCGCCACCGGGCCGGTGAGCGCCGGCAGGGTGGCGACCAGCGCCGGACGACGTACGCCGGGCCAGCGGCCCAGGCCGAGCACGGCGGCGGTCACGGTCGCGGCGGTCGACCCGGCGGAGACGACGGCGTCGGCGGCGCCCTCGACCACGGCGGCGACCGCCGCGGAGACGGTGCTGTCGGCCCGGGCGAGGGTCGCCGGGTTCGCGGTCAGCGCCGCGGCGTCGCGGACCGGCCGGACCGCGACCCGGTCCCGGTCGGCCGGGCGGAGCACAGCGACCAACTCGTCGGCCACCTCGGGGGGACCGACGAGCAGGAGGGAGAGATCGGGGTCGGCGCCGAGCGCCCGCAGAGCGCCGTCAACCACGACGGCGGGAGCATCGTCCCCGCCGAGGAGGTCGACGGCGATCCGCACGGTGCCCGGCTCCACGGGAACGTCGACCGTCGAAGAGCGGTCGGCGTCGGCGGGAGCCGGTGCACCGGGCAGTCGCCAGGGCGGGTGCGCCGCCCGACCGGAGGCCGGGGGCGTCACGCGAGGTCCGGGTCAGACCTCGATGACCTGGCGGCCGTTGTACGTGCCGCAGACGCTGCAGGCCGCGTGCGGCAGCTTCGGCGACTTGCACTGCGGGCAGGCCACGGTCGCGACCGCCGTGGTCTTCCAGTTCGCCCGGCGAGACCGGGTGTTGCTGCGCGACATCTTGCGCTTGGGGACGGCCACGGTACTTCCTACTCTTCTTGACGGGTCAGTTGCGACAGGCCCGACCAGCGGGGATCGACCTGCTGGTGGCTGTGGTCAGCCGGCAGTTCGTCCCACTGCACCCCACACTCGGGGCACAGGCCTGGGCAGTCCTGGCGGCACACCGGGTTCGTCGGCAGTGCGAGCACCACCGCGTCCCGGAGCGCCGGCTCCAGGTTGATCAGGTCGCCCTCCATCCGGCCGACCTCGAACTCGTCGGCGGTCTCGTCCGTGGCGCTGTGCTGGTAGGCGTACAGCTCCTGGATCGGGACGACCACCGAGTCCGTGATCGGGCGCAAACAGCGGCCACACTCGCCCTCGACGGGACCGGAGGCGGTCCCGGTGACGAGTACACCCTCGGACACCGACTCGAGCCTCAGGTCGAGGCTCAGGTCCGCGCCCTCCGGCACGCCGATCAGCTCCACGCCGAGGTCCGCCGGTGCCGGCACCGTCCGTTCGACCGTACGCAGAACACCAGGTCGGCGCGGCAGGTCCGTCGTGTCGAGGACCAGGGGCGACCTGGGATCGAGGTGGGTCGGCAGATGTTTGGGCATAGTCAGACTCCGGCCTGTGCGCGGCCGACAAAGCAGGTTACCTGAGCAGCAGGCTTACCGTCGAACCGGGGGCGTACGGGTGGGTTGTTCCGGGCGGGACGAAGGTGTCGACCGGGACGTTCCGGCGCACTCGCCGGGGACGTCCCGGGCATCCCCGGGGACATCCGGCGGATCCGGCCGGGGCGTCCGGCGGCGGCGAACCGGACGGGCGGGGTCAGAACGGCAACGGTCGTTCGTTCTCCTCCCCCACGAACGTACCGATCTCCCGCAGGGCGTGCATCTTGTCCCGGCCGCGCTCGATGGAGGCGAGCGCCCGGGTCAGGAACTGCTCGAAGTTGGCCAGCGCGGTGTCGACGTAGTCGTCGACCTCCTCCCGGAGCCGCTGGGCCTCGGCCCGGGCCTCGGCGATGATCCGGGCACCCTCGTGCTCGGCGGAGACCGTGATCTCGTTCACCGAGACCAGCCGGGCGTGCTCCGCCTCGCCCTCGCTGATGATCCGGTCCGCCTCGCGCTTGCCGGCGTCCACGATCTTGTCGCGTTCCTCCAGCAGCGCCGCCGCCCGGCGCAGGTCAACCGGAAGTTCGACGCGCAGTTCCTCAAGGGCACCGATCATCTCGGCGCGGTCGACCATGGCGTTGTTGCGGGACATCGGGACGGAACGCGCCGTCTCCACCATGGCGATGATCTCGTCTATGCGATCGAGCGGGTCCACCGGTACCTCACTCCCGTCGTTACTTCGGTCGACATACATGATGGGGTGTCGGACCGGGTTGTTGCTCAACCCATGATGCGGTGCGGGCGCGAACCGGGGTCTGATCACCCCGGGCACGGCGCGTCGCCGTACCCGAACCGCTGGTCACCGCGTCGGGAGCCAGCCGGTTCACCCGGCGGGTCGGCGCCGGGGGTCAGGACCCCGGTCGGACCAGCCGCTCCCGCAGCCGCTCCCGGACCACGTCCGGTACGTGCGGCGAGACGTCGCCACCCCACTTCGCCACGTCCTTGATCAGGCTCGAGGAGAGGAACGAGTACGCCGGACTGGTCGGCATGAAGAGGGTCTCCACCCCGGCCAGCCCGATGTTCATCTGGGCCATCTGCAGCTCGTAGTCGAAGTCGCTGACCGCGCGCAGGCCCCGGACCACCACCATGGCCTCCTGCGCCCTGCAGAAGTCGACCAGCAGCCCCTGGAACGAGGCGACCCGTACGTTGCCGTAGCCGGCGGTCACCTCGCGGAGCATGTCGATCCGCTCGTCGACGGTGAACAGTCCACGCTTGGACTCATTGATCAGCACGCCGACGATCACCTCGTCGGCCAACCGGCTCGTCCGACCGATGATGTCGAGGTGGCCGTTGGTGACGGGATCGAACGAGCCAGGGCAGACCGCGCGTCTCATGATCGGCGACCGTACCAAAGAGTGGTCTCACCGTAACGGCGACATCGCTGTGCAGTGAGTCCCCGCACCCAGGTGACCGGGTCGGTACGACTCGACCGCTCCAGCACGACCAGGGCGTCCCCGGTCAGCCAGCCGTTGCCGACCAGCGCCTCCTGCACCGCGACAAGCTCCGCGTCCGGTACGGCGTACGGCGGATCGGCGAAGATCACGTCGTACGGGCCGTCCTCGGGCGAGGTGGCGAGGACCTGGGAGACCTTGCCGGTCACCAGTCGGGCGGTGCCGGTCGCCGGGTCGGTGGGGTGGCGCAGTGCGCGGAGGTTCTCCCGGATCACCCGGGCGGCCCGGGCGTCGGACTCGACGAGCAGCACCTGGGCGGCGCCCCGGGACAGCGCCTCCAGGCCGATCGCGCCGGAACCGGCGTAGAGGTCGGCGAAGCGGGCCCCGTCGAGGTCGAAACTCGCCTCGATCGCGTTGAACAACGCCTCCCGGACCCGGTCACTGGTCGGCCGGGTCGACGAGCCCGGCGGCGCGGAGATCCGTCGACCTCCGAACACCCCGGCGACGATCCGGGTCATTTCCCCTCCCCACGCACGCCCCGACGCTACGCGACGGTTCCCCGGCCGCTCCGGGCCGGTCAGGAAACGGCCGGGCCAGGCGGATAACCGGCCGGCCAGGCGGATAACCGGCCACCCGCACCAGATTGGTTGGCCAGTCAGACAAGCAAGATCCGACAAAGAGCCACGGCGAGCACACGCAGGGAGATATGTCAGTTACTTGCCGTGTATCAATCATCTCGACTTTACAACATCATCGTTAGTAAGACCTGAAAGGTGTTCTCGTACCACCGCAATCGATAAGGTCTGGCGCTGTGCCGGCTGCGGTTTGCCGGCCTGAGACGTCGGAGGGCGGTTTTTCGCAGGGTCGCGCGCCATTACCGACGCCCCTCTCACCGCCCCTTTCACGTCTTGTCGTGACGCCCTATCCCTCAGGAGCACGCGTGATCCGTCCAAAGTCCCCGATGCGGCGCGCCATCGCCATCGCCGCCGGCGCACTGATCGGTGCCGCCGGCGTCATGGCGTTCGCTGCCCCGGCGAGTGCCCACCACCCCGAGATCTACGGCAAGTACTGCCTGGTCAAGGGAAGCAACAACTACGAGTTCACCTGGACGGTCTACAACAGCGAAACGATCCCGGGCACCATTACCAAGGTGCTGCCCGGAGCCGTCGGCGCGATCCAGGTCGGTGCCACCCTCCCGGCGAAGGGTGACCCCAGCGCCCCGCTCAGCGGCACCGAAACCCGCACCGCGGCCAACAGCCAGGCGCTCGCCAAGAACCTGACGGTCGAGGCGCAGTGGAAGCGCGACAAGCGGATCATCACCGAAGAGCGCACGGTGAAGGCGGTCGACAAGGGCTTCTGCAAGAAGACCCCGCCGACCACCCCGCCGCCGACCACCCCGCCGACGACCGCCCCGCCGACGACCCCGCCGGCCACGGAGCCGCCGACCACGCCGCCGACGACCGCCCCGCCGACGACCCCGCCGGCCACCCAGACCCCGGAGCCGACCCCGTCGGCGACGCCCGAGCCGGTGGAGCCGGTCGGCACCTACGAGTTCACCTGTGACGAGGTGATCATCACGGTGGAGAACCCGACCGACGAGACGGTCAGCATCGTCCTCACCCCCAACGAGGGTGAGGCTCAGACCCTCACCGTCGAGCCGGGCAAGACCGGCAGCGTCACCTTCCCGGCTAAGGAAGGCCTGGTCATCACCCCGAGCGGTGACGGCATCGACGGCGACCCGCTCGCCTACGAGAAGCCCGAGGACTGCACGCCGGGTGGTGGCGGTGGCGAGGGTGACCTGCCGCTGACCGGTGCCGCCGCCGGTGGCATCGCGGCTGGCGCCGTGCTGCTGCTCGGTGCCGGTGTGGTGCTCTACATCGTGGCCCGTCGTCGCCGGGTGACCTTCACCGCCTGATCGGCAACAGTCACGACAACTGAACAAAGCGTCTGAGGGCGCGTCGACCGAAACGGTCGGCGCGCCCTCAGCGTTCGTACCGGCAATCGCAGCCGGAGACGCCGCAGGGATTGCACCGGAACAGGTGGCGACAGGTTTGTTTACGTCGGTTCGAAGCGCAGGATCCGACAGGTCTCACTGCTTCTGTAGGGTCGCCGTGAACAACAGGGTCCCTGGCGGTACCCACAGCCCGTCGTCGCTTCCGGACCGGATCTCGACCTTTAGCGCGGACTGCTCGGTCCGATGAAGCCAGACGGTGAGATCGCTTGGGCAGCCGACCGGCTCCCCAGGATGGTCCTTTGCGCCGACAAAACGGCTGTGTTCGACGTACAGCTCCAGTGCGTCGTCGCCAGCTCGCTTGAGGACCCAGGACGATTCGCACAGCGCACTCTCACCCGCGCTGGACCGGCTGGTCACCACCGGCGCGTCCACCTGTCCGCGGCGGATCGTCAGGGTCAGCTGGTACTCCGACCGCACGCAGGCAAAATGGCAGGTTTCGGTGCCGGTCCACTCGCCGAGATAGTCGCCGGGCACGTCGTTGCAGCCAGGCGGGCGGTGACCGGTCAAGTCACAGACCAGGTCCAGTGGTTCCGGGACCACCCAGGCCCCGACAGCCACCAGCAACGCCACGGCGCCACCGGCGACCGCCCCGATCCGCTGCCAGTTCAGCCCCCGCCGGCGGCCATCGGTTGGTTGGGCTTGGTTTTGGTCGTCGGACATAACGCCACCAGCCCTTCCAGAGGCACGACCGTACCGACGTCGAGCCACAAGGCCTAGACAGAGATCTATCTTAGGAGCTTTCCGCAACCGGCGGGTACCCCCGACCGCGCCGCCGCCGGTCACCCGGAGGCCGGAACCGCAGCTCGCCACAGCCTTCGGCTTCAGCCCTTTTCGAGGTATTCGGCACGATCCTCGTCAACCAGAGCGGCCACCGAGGCGGCCAGCGCCGGATGGCGGTCCAGCTCCGGGTCCTCGCCGACCAGGGCGAGCGCCTCGACCCGGGCGTCCCGGATCAGCTCGGCGTCACGCAGCAACGACAACAGCCGCAGGTGTGAGCGGCGCCCGGACTGGGTCGCCCCGAGCACGTCACCCTCCCGCCGCTGCTCCAGGTCGAGTTCGGCGAGCCGGAAGCCGTCGGTGGTGGAGGCGACCGCGTCCAGACGTTCCCGGGCGGGCGTACCCTCGACCGCCTCGGTGACCAGCAGGCAGAGGCCGGCCGCCGAACCCCGGCCCACCCGGCCACGCAACTGGTGCAGCTGCGAGACGCCGAACCGGTCCGCGTCGAGCACGATCATCACGGTGGCGTTCGGTACGTCGACCCCGACCTCGATCACCGTGGTCGCCACCAGCACGTCGAGCTGCCCGGCGGCGAAGGTCCGCATCACGGTGTCCTTCTCGTCGGCCGGCAGCCGCCCGTGCAGCACCCCGATCCGCAGCCCGTGCAGCGGCCCGTCCGCGAGCAGCGGAGCGATCTCGGTCACCGCCAGCGGTGGGCGCCGGCCGTCCTCACCCGGTTCCCCGGAGCCGGCCACCTCCTCGGCGGTCGCCGCCTGGTCGCCGATCCGGGGACAGACGACGTACGCCTGGTGGCCGGCCGCGACCTCCTCGCGCAGCCGGCGCCAGGCCCGGTCCAGGAAGGCCGGCTTCTCCGCCACCGGTACGACGTGCGAGGCGATCGGCGAGCGCCCCCGGGGCAACTGCGACAGGGTGGAGATCTCCAGGTCGCCGTAGACGGTCATCGCGACCGTACGCGGAATCGGGGTCGCGGTCATCACCAGCGTGTGCGGCGGCTGCTCGGCCTTGGCCCGCAACGCGTCCCGCTGCTCGACCCCGAACCGGTGCTGCTCGTCGACGACGACCAGACCGAGGTCGGCGAAGTCGACCCCCTCGTAGAGCAGGGCGTGGGTGCCGACGACGATGCCGGCCTCGCCGGCGGCGACCGTCTCCAGGGTCCGGCGGCGGGTCGCCGCGCCGAGTGAGCCGGTGACCAGGGCGAGCCGGGTGCCGTTCGGGTCGCCGTCGAGTTCGCCGGCCCGGCCGAGCGGGCCAAGCAGGTCGAGCATGCCCCGGTAGTGCTGCGCGGCCAGCACCTCGGTCGGGGCGAGCAACGCCGCCTGCCCGCCCGCGTCGACCACCTGGAGCATCGCCCGCAGCGCGCAGACCGTCTTGCCGGAACCGACCTCGCCCTGGAGCAGCCGGTGCATCGGATGCGGGGTGCCGAGGTCGGCGGCGATCTCCTCGCCGACCTCCCGCTGCCCGGCGGTCAGCTCGTACGGCAGCCGGCTGTCGAAGGCGGCGAGCAGCCCGTCGTCCCGGCGGGGGCGGGGGCGGGCGGGCCAGTCCGCCGCCCGGCGCTTCCGTTGTGCCAGGGTCAGCTGTACGGCGAACGCCTCGTCCCACTTCAGCCGGCGCCGGGCCCGGAACAGCTCCTCCTTCGTCGCCGGCCGGTGGATGTCCCGGAGGGCGGCACCGAGCCCGATCAGGTTGCGGGTGGCCCGGACCGTCGCCGGCAGCGGGTCCTCCGGCGCCTCGACGGTGTCCAGCACCACCCGGACACACCGGGCGAGCACCCAGGTCGGTACCGCCGCGGCGGCCGGGTAGACCGGGATCAGCGCACCGGCGAACTCCTCGATCTCGTCACCGGTGACCGGGCCGGCGGCGCTCTCCGCAGCCCGGCCCGCCCCGCCCTCCCCACCGGCGCCGTCGGCACCGTCGGCGGAAGACGGATCGGCGAGCAGGACGTACTCCGGGCCGTTGAGCTGGCGTTTGCCCCGGAACTCGGTGACCTTGCCGGCGAACAGTCCCCACCGGCCGGGTCGCAGGTCACGCTCCCGCCACGCCTGGTTGCCGAAGAAGGTGAGGGTGAGCAGCCCGCCGGAGTCGTCGCCGACGGTCACCTCCAGCAGGTTGCCGCGGCGTTGCCGCATCGGACGTACCGTCGTCTTGCGCACCTGGCCGAGGACGGTGACCTGCTCGCCGACCTCCAGGGAACGGATGTCGGTGTGCTGGCCACGCTCGTCGTACCGGCGCGGGAAGTGGTAGAGCAGGTCACCGGCGGTGTGCAGGTCGAGGTGGCTGGCCAGGGCCTTCGCCGTCTTGTCGCCGATCAGCTTCCGCAGCGGGGTGTCCACCCCGACCGGATCCGTCGCCCCTGTCATCCCGCCCCTCCCACGCCGCACCCGTCCCGAACCACGCTGTGCCGAACCACGCTGTACCCGACTGCGCCGTCACTCGACCCCCACCAGCAAGGGGTAGAACGGTTGACCGCCCGAGTAGTGGTGCACCTCGACGAACGGCCACCGCTGGGCCAGGTGGGCCCGGAGCACGTCGGCCAGGTCGGTCGGCGCGTCCGCGCCGAGCAGCAGGGTCACCAGCTCGCCGCCGCCGCCGAGCATCCGGTCGAGCAGCCCCGCGCAGGTCGACACCAGCTCGGCACCGATCACGTGCACCTCGCCGTCCACCAGCCCGAGCACGTCGCCCGGCTGGCACCGTCCGGCGACGGTCAGCGCCTCCCGGCCGGCGTGGCAGACCTCGCCGTACCGGCAGGCGCCGGCGGCCTCGGCCATCGCGATCACGTCGTCGTCGAACCGCCGGGCCGGGTCCCGGACCGCCAGGGCGGCGAGCGCCTGCACCGGGGAGCGGGTCGGCACCACGCTGACCCGTACCCCAGGTCCGGCCGCGCCCGCCTCGGCCTCCTCGGCGGCGAGTCCCGCCACCGCCTGGGTGTTCGGGTCGTTCGGCAGCACCACCACCTGCCGGGCACCGGTGCGCCGGATCGCGTCCAGCAGATCCCCGGCGGACGGGTTCCCGTCGACCACGGTGACGCCCTCGGCGGCGAGGATCGCGGCCAGGCCGGGGCCGGACGCCACCACCACGGCCGCCCGCTCGGGACGGCCGGCCGGCACCGGCGGCACGGGCTCCGGCCCGGCCGGTTGGTCCGCGAACCGGGTCACCCGGATCTGGTACGGCCGGCCGGCCACCACGCCCGCCTCGATCGCCGCCCCGACGTCGTTGACGTGCACGTGCACGTTCCAGGTGGCGGTCTCCCCCGGCCCGGCCCCGTCGCCGACCACCACCAGTGAGTCGCCGAGCCGGTCCAGCTCCGTGCGGAGCCGGTCCACCGCCGCCGGTTCGGCGTCGAGCAGGTACTGCACCTCGTAGCCGAAGTCCGCCGAGCCGGTCTCCCGGACGGTCGGGGCGGGCGGACCCGGCCGGGGCGCCCGGCCGGGGGTCGCCGGCTCGTCGGCCGGTGCCACGGACGGGTCACCGGTGATCACCTCGACGAGGGCGTGCAGCAGCAGGCAGAGGCCGCGTCCGCCGGCGTCGACGACGCCGGCGGAGGCCAGCGCCGGCAACTGCTCCGGGGTACGCGCCAACGCCTGGTCGGCGGCGGTGGCGGCAGCCCGGGCCACCACCGGCAGGTCGTCGGTGTCCGCCCGCTCGGCACCGGTCGCCGCCGCGGCCGCGACGGTGAGCAGCGTCCCCTCCACCGGTCGGGCCACCGCCGCGTACGCCGCCGCGCTGGCCGTCCGCAGTGCCGCCGCGAGGGCCCGTCCCCGGACCACCGGCACGTCACAGAGCGCGTCGGCGAGGCCGCGTAGCAACTGCGAGACGATCACGCCGGAGTTGCCCCGGGCGCCGAGCAGGGCGCCCCGCGCCAGCCGCCGCAGCACCCGGCCGTGTGCCGACCCGGTGGCGCCGGACGCGGCGGGCGGAGCAGCGGGGTCCGCCTCGGTGTGCAGGGCCTCCTCGGCGGCGGCCAGGGTGAGCACCAGGTTGGTGCCGGTGTCGCCGTCCGGCACCGGGTAGACGTTCAGTTCGTTGATCTCGTGCTGGTGGCGCCGGAGCACGGCCAGTCCACCCGCGCACCACCGACGCAGGGCGGCGGCGTCGAGGGTCTGCAGCACGGCGAGAAGCCTACTGGCGACCACCGACCACGCGCCCGGGCTGCCGTACGATCAATCCACCGGTTCCCGCCGGTCGGAGCCGATTGGCCGGGTGGCCCGGGCATCGGGTAACCTGACCAGGTTGCCTGGCAGCGCCCTGTCGGCAGCCCTACGTACGATCAATTTCCAGGAGTATCCCGTGGCTAGCGTGTGCGACATCTGTGGCAAGGGGCCTGGCTTCGGCCACAACGTGTCCCACTCGCACCGGCGGACCAACCGCCGCTGGAACCCCAACATCCAGTCGGTGCGTACCCCGGCCGGTGGCGGCACGACCCGCAAGCTCCAGGTCTGCACCTCGTGCATCAAGGCCGGCAAGGTCGCCCGCGCCTGAGCACGCCGTGACGCAGTGAAAGCCGCCGGGGCGGGTACCCGGCGGCTTTCCGCATGTCCCGATCTCCGCATGCCCCGATCTCCGGCTGTCGCGGCGGCGGAAGACCGGTCAGAGCCAGCGGCCGAAGGAGAGCACGCCCGGTTCGTCGCGGTAGTAGCCGAAGTCCGGAATCCGTTCGAATCCGCTGCTCTGGTAGAGCGCGACCGCCTCGGGCTGCCGGTCGCCGCACTCCAGCACCAGCCGCCGGCGACCGTGCTTGCGCGCGGACTCCTCGATCCCGGCCAGCACGGCGCGGGCGACTCCCCGGCCACGGGCGACCGGGGAGACGTACATCCGCTTCAGTTCGGCGACCTCGCCGGTGTCGCCGTGTGAGCGCCAACCGGCGCAGCCGACCGGTTCCCCGTCCAGGTACGCCACCAGGAACGTCCCGTTCGGCGGCGCGAACTCGGCCGGTGCGACCGGGGTCTCGTCACCACTGCCGCCGTACCGGGCGGCCAGGTCGGCCAGGGTGGCGGCGACCAGGCGCTGCGCCGCAGGGGAATCGTATGGTTCGTCCCGAATTTCCAGGTCACTCACGCGCACCAGGGTAGGGCCGGCGTCCCTTCTCCGGCGCGATCATGTGACGAAGACCCCGTCGGGGCGGCCGGGGCCCGGCAGCACGCCGGCGCCGGCCTCGGGGCTCCGCGGCAGCGCCGGCCCGGACTCAGCGGAAGTGGTCCCAGCCGGCCGGCCCCTTGTACGGCCGCCCGTCCACGGTCACCCCGACCCCGTGCACCACGTGCCCGACCCGGCGCCAGCCGGACGGCAGCGGCAGATCCTCCGGGAACGTCGCGGCGATGGCGTGGTCGTCGCCGCCGCCGAGCACCCAGGAGTACGGGTCGACCCCGAGCGCGTGGGCCGCGTCCCGCATCTGGGAAGGGATCTCGAACGCCGAGCCGAGCAGGTCGATCCCGACCCGGCTGGCCGCCGCGATGTGCCCCAGGTCGGCGATCAGCCCGTCCGAAACGTCGATCATGGCGGTGGCGCCGAGCCGGGCCGCCTGCGGACCCGCCCCGTACGGGACCTCCGGCCGCCGGTACGCCTCGACCAGCACCTTCGGGGTGCGGAACCCCCGGGACAGTACGGTGTACCCGGCCGCGGCGTACCCTAGTCGGCCGGCGAGCGCGACGATGTCCCCGGCCCGGGCCCCGCTGCGGACCACCGGAGCCCGACCACCCAGGTCACCGAGGGCGGTGACCGCGATGGTGAGAGTCGGGCTCGCCGACATGTCGCCGCCGACCACACTCGCCCCCACCTTGGCCGCCTCCGCCGCCAGGCCGTCGGCCAACTCCTCCGCCCACTGCGCCTCCAGGTCCGGCGGCATGCAGAGGGCGACCAGCAGCGCGGTCGGCACGGCGCCCATCGCGGCGATGTCGGCCAGGTTCGCCGCCGCCGCCCGGTGGCCGACGTCCACCGCGCTCGCCCAGTCACGCCGGAAGTGCCGCCCGTCGACCAGGACGTCGGTCGAGGCGACCACCCGGGCGTCCGGGGCGTGCACCACGGCCGCGTCGTCACCCGGTCCGAGCAGGGTCGCCGCCCCGGTCCCCAGCCGTGCCGTCACCCGGGCGATCAGCCCGAACTCACCGGCCCGCGTGACGCTCACCCAGACCTCCCGTCGTACCCGTCGAGCCGGCCGATTCGATCGCTCATCGTGTCCCCTCCGACCACCCATCGAGATCCGACCTGCTCCGTACGGTATTTTCACGGTCGAGCCGATCGGCGGCGGACGGGAGGCGGATCGTGGTCCAGGCGTACATCCTCATCCAGACTGAGGTCGGAAAGGCACGTGACGTGGCCGCACGCATCGCGGATATTCCGGGGGTCGTCCGCGTCGACGCGGTCACCGGACCGTACGACGTGGTGGTACTCAGCGAGGCGCACACCGTGGACGAGTTGGGCAAGATGATAGTCAGCAAGGTGCAACTGGTGCCGGGCATCACCCGTACCGTGACCTGTTCCGTGGTGCGGCTGTAGATGGCCGGCATCACCAGGCCCGACAAGTCGGACACGACAGGCAGGTCGGGCACCGACCGGGAGTCGACCACCGGGGACACCACGGCGTCCACCGGCACCGGGGACACCACCCGGGAGTCGACCACCTCGGCCAGGGCCGACACGCCGACCGGGTCGCCCGCTCCGGGCCCCGGTGACCGGGGGACCACCCGCCAGGCGGCACTCTGGGCGACGGTCGTCGCGCTGCCCCTGACGCTGATCGTCGGCGTACTCGTCTTCGGCCAGCTCCGGCCGGACCCGGCGGCGACCACCCCGACCGCCACCCCGACGGCCGCCCGGCCACAGTCCACCGCCCCGGTGCAGATGGCCGCACCGGCCCTGGCCGAACGGCCGGCCACCGTCTGCCGGGCGCTGCTCTCCCAACTGCCGGCCACGCTGCGCGGCCTCGACCAGCGACCGGTCACCGCCGGAGCCGAGCAGAACGCCGCGTACGGCGACCCGGCGGTCACCCTGGCCTGCGGCGCGCAGACTCCGACCGTCCCGCCGGACGTCGAACTCTTCGTGGTGAACGGCGTCTGCTGGCTGCCCGAGCAGGCCACCGGCAGCCTCGCACTGACCACCGTGGACCGCGAGGTGCCGGTACGGCTCACCGTGCCGACCGGCCAGCCCCAGACGGTGGAGTGGGCGGCACCGGTCTCCGAGTCGATCGTCGCCTCGGTGCCGTCGCTGCCGGAGGCGCCGGGCGGCTGCGGCTGAGCGCCGCGCCTGCCGGCCAACTGAACCCCGCGCCTGCCGGCCGACCGCACGCCGCGCCCGCTGGCCGGCTGGCGCGGGACGCCGCGGGTGCCGGCCGGCCGCCGCTGATCCTCGTCGCGCCGGGTCACCGTCAGCGCAGGCCGGTGCCCCGGCGCAACGCGGTCCGGATCAGTCGACTGACCAGCTTCGGGTACTCCAGGCCGCTCGCCGCCCACATCTGCGGGAACATCGACCTCGGGGTGAAGCCGGGCATGGTGTTGATCTCGTTGAGGTAGACGTCCAGTTCCGGGGTGACGAAGAAGTCGGCCCGGGCCAGGCCGGCGCAGTCCAGCGCGGTGAAGGTACGGCAGGCGTACTCCTGGATCTGGCGGGTGACCCGCTCCGGCAGGTCGGCCGGAATGTCGTACTCGCAGTCGTCGTCGAGATACTTGGCCTCGAAGTCGTAGAAGTCGTGCTCGGCGACCCGGACCTCGGCCAGCACCGAGGCCTCGGGACCGCCGCCGGCCTCCGCCTCCAGCACCCCGCACTCCACCTCACGACCGACGATCGCCGCCTCGACCAGCACCTTCGGGTCGATCTGCCGGGCGGCGGCGACCGCCGCCTCCAGGTCGGCCCAGTCGGAGACCTTGCTCACGCCGACCGACGAACCGGCCCGGGACGGCTTGACGAAAACCGGCAGCCCGAGCCGCTCCTTGTCCTCCTCGGTCAGGCTGACCCCGCTGCGCAGCACGACGTACGGGCCGACCGGGATCCCCTCGGCGGCCGCGAGCTTCTTGGTGAACTCCTTGTCCATCGCCGCCGCCGAGGCGAAGACGTTCGCCCCCACGTACGGGATGCCGGCCATTTCCAGCAGCCCCTGGATGGTGCCGTCCTCGCCGTAGGCGCCGTGCAGGGCGGGGAAGACCACGTCGACGTCGGCGAGCGCCTGCGCCCCCTCGGTCGGGTCCAGCACCATCAGCCCGTTGCCGGTCGGGTCGGCCGGCAGTACGACCGCGGATCCGGCAGCGGCGGTGACCTCCGGCAGTCGACGGTCCGCGATCGCGAAGACGCTCGGATCGCCGTCGGTCAGCACCCACTGGCCGGCCCGGGTGATGCCGACCGGAACCACCTCGTACTCGTCCGGGTCGAGGGCGCCGAGAATGCCTCCCGCGCTGACACAGGAGATGGCGTGTTCCGTGCTGCGACCGCCGAAGACGACGGCCACGCGGGTCTTGCCTGGGGTGGTCACTTCGGTCACCTTTCCTTCGCGTCACCGTTCGTTCGCGGCACCGTACCTCCCGCGTCCCGGCCGCGCCCGGCCACCGGCGCGACGGGGAGGAACCGCCGCCCGGGCACCGCCTGCGCCTTTCCGGGTGACCCTACTCTGCGTGGCCACCGTCCGGGTCCACACCCCTTTTCAGCAATGGGAAACCTCGACGGGGTAAGCATCCCGGATACGGTCGGTGACAGCGGGATCGCGGTGACGGCAGTGGCTGACGAGGGGTCGGGTGGCGAGGCGTCGCCAGTGTGGCGGTCGACGTCTAGGCTGCACGTCTTGTGAGTTCCGATTCGGTCATCACCAGTCTCACCACCGCCGTCGAGGCGAATCCGGACGACGTACCGCTGCGGCTGCACCTGGCCGGGCTGCTGCTGGACGGGGGCCGGTCCGGCGAGGCGATCGCGCACATCGGGCAGGCGCTCGCCCGGAACCCCTCGGACCAGGAGGCGCAGCGGCTGATGCAGCGGGCGCTCGGGGTACCGCCGGCCGACCCGGCACCCGCCACCACCCCGGCGCCCGACGCGGCGGACGCCGCCTCCTCCGGCACGCCGGCGACCTCGGGGCCGGGGCAGCCGGCCGGGCCGCCGTCGGCGCCCTCCACCGGGCCGTCGGCGCCCTCCGCCGGGTCGTCGGCGGACGATCCGCTCGCCGCCTACGAGCAGGAACTCGCGGACGTCGTACCGCCGCGGTTCGCTGCCGGGGACGAGCCGGAGCCGGTGGCCGGCGAGGCGGACCGGATGTTCGACGTGGAGACCTCCACGATCCGGCTCGCCGACGTCGGTGGGATGACCGACGTCAAGGAACGGCTCGAGCTCGCCTTCCTCGGCCCGCTGCGCAACCCGGAGTTGCGCAAGCTGTACGGCAAGAGCCTGCGCGGCGGTCTGATGCTGTACGGGCCGCCGGGCTGCGGCAAGACCTTCCTGGCCCGGGCGATCGCCGGCGAGATGGGGGCAAAGTTCATCTCGCTCTCCATCGTGGACGTGCTGGACATGTGGATCGGCAACTCGGAGCGGAACCTGCACGAGCTGTTCGAGGCCGCCCGGCGCAGCGCGCCGTGTGTGCTCTTCCTCGACGAGGTCGACGCGCTCGGGCACAAGCGTTCCAAGGTCACGTCGAGCAACATGCGGACCATCGGCAACCAGTTGCTGGCCGAACTCGACGGCGTGGAGGGCAACAACGAGGGGGTCTTCGTCCTCGCCGCGACCAACACGCCGTGGGACGTCGACCCGGCGCTGCGCCGGCCCGGCCGGCTGGACCGGGTGGTGCTGGTGCTGCCGCCGGACGCCCCGGCCCGGACCTCGATCCTGCAGTACCACCTGCGGGAGCGCCCGATCGCCAACATCGACCTGCCGCGGATCGTGAAGAGCACGGAGGACTTCTCCGGCGCCGACCTGGCCCACCTCTGCGAGTCCGCGGCCGAGTACGCGATGGCCGACTCGATCCGCCGGGGCGAGGTACGCATGATCGAGCAGCGCGACTTCGACCGGGCGTTGAAGGAGATCCGTCCGTCGACGAAGCCGTGGTTCGCCACCGCCCGCAACGTGGCGATGTTCGCCAACGAGGGTGGCGCGTACGACGACCTGGTGGCGTACCTGAAGCGGCGGAAGCTGCTCTGATGGCCGACGGGGCGGGTGGCGGGGCCGGGACCGGTGCGGCGGGGACGGGCACCGCCGGAAGCGGCCGGACGGCCCTGCTCCACCGGGCCTTGCAGCTAACCCAGGTCGATCGGGTCGAGGCGGCGTACCGGCTGGTCGCGGAGGCGCTGCGGGAGGACCCGGAGGACAGTGACGCCCTTCAGGTGCTCGCCCACTGCCACCAGCTGGAGGCCCGCTGGTCCGAGATGCTGACCGCGCTCGACCTGGCCGCTGCACGCACTCCGGACAACCCTCGGGTCCACGGCAACCGGTCTGTCGCGCTGCGCGAACTGGGCCGCATCCCCGAGGCGGTGGCCGCCGCCGAACAGGGCCGCAGGCTCGCCCCGGACGACGCCGACTACGAGCTCATCCGGGCCGAGGCGCTGCTGTGCCAGCGCGGCACCCGGGCCGTACTCGCCGCGCTGGCCGCCACCGGGCGGGCCCGGGATCTCGACCCGGAGAGTGTCTGGGCGCAGGTGACCGAGGGCAGGGTGCAGCACCGGATGGCCGAGTTCGGGCGGGCCCGGACGGCGTACCTGGAGGCCCTACGCCTCGCTCCCGACAACCCGCAGGCGCTGTACGGCCTGGCGAAGCTCGACGCCGAGCGGGGGCGGTGGGCACGCGGCACTCCGTTTCTGGGCGGGGTGCTCCAGGCGGTACCGAACGCCCCGGGCGCGTCACGAACCGCGGCGGTCGGCGCCCGGCAGACGCTCTGGCTGCTCACCGACCTCGGTTGCGTGCTGCTCCTGCTCGCGAACCTCGTCGTGGTGACGATTGCGGAACTGCTCCCGTCCGGACTCCTCGCGACGGCCCTCGGGATGACGGTGACTGTCACGGCCGGTGCCGGCGTCGCCGTACTGCTCCGCCGGCAACTGGCCAGGCTGCCCGCACCAATCCGCGCCCCGCTCCGGGCGGACCGCTACCGGCCCGGCGTCGTCGCGGCCCCGCTGCGGCTCGCGGCGCTGGTCGTCGGAGCGTCGCTGATCAGCCTCGGCGGGTATCTGCCCGAGGAGGTCGAGGAGGTCGGCTCGATCCTCTTCACGGTGATGCTGACGACCCTGCTGCTCCGCTGGTGGAGCCGGCCCGTCCGCGAGTTCCTCTGGTTGGTACGTCGGTGCTGGTTCCGGTTGCACCGCCGTTCGTCGAGGCCCGGCTGGTTCCGGTTGCACCGCCGTTCGTCGAGGCCCGGCTGATTCCGGTTGCACCGCAATTCGTCGAGCCCCGGCGCCGCAGGTCCCTCCTCACACCTCGGCCCGGCGGCGGCCGACGGCGAGCACCTTGACCCGTTGTCGGCCCGCCCGGACCATGCCGAGCGCGGCGAAGGCGGCGGCGATCCGGTCCGCCGCCTCGCGGCTGGTCGCGCCGACCACCTGACGCCGCCGCTCGGGTTCGATCCGCTCGTCCCGACCCTCCTTTGTCAGCGGCCGTACATCGGTGAGGACAACGAGGTAGCGGGTCATCAGGACAGTCCCAGCCACCGGTCGGGGTGACGGCTGTCGCCTCCGTCCCGGCGACACCCCGTGGACCCGTCAGCCCACACGTCAGCCCACACGTCAGCCCACACGTCAGCCCACACGGCGGGCTGCTTCCGGCTCGGCGGTCGTGCCGGCCAGTCCACCTCCGCGGTCCCGGCAGACGTAGGCCAGGTCGGCGTGGATCCACGCCCCGTCGTTGTCCCGGAGCACCGGTCGGGCGCACCAGCGACATCGGGAGATCCGGGGCCAGCAGGGGGTCGCGGTCATCTGTCGCCTCCAGGTCCGCAGCTGGCGGAAGGAACACGGCGATCGGGTACGGGAAGGTCCGATCGCCGTGCGCCTCATTCCCCTTCGGTCACCCACAGCCACCGTCGACACGACCACCGGCAGTGAGGACGTGACAACAGATTGCCAGTTGTGAACGCGTGAATGCAACTCTCATGGGTCTTCTCTCATGCACGCATTCCCGTCTCCATATGACAGGATCGATGCATGGCTCCGAAGTCATTCCGCGCCCGCCGACTCGGCATCGCTCTGCGCCATGCCCGCGAGGCGACCGGGCTCACCCTCGAGCAGGCAGCTGACGAGATCAACAGCACCCGCAGCACGCTCTCCCGTTACGAGAACGCGCAGACCATGGTCAGTCCCGCCTCGGTACGCGCACTGCTGACCCTCTACCGGCGACCGGAGAGCGAGATCGAGGACATGGTCCAACTCGCGAAGGAGGCCCGCAAACCGGGCTGGTGGGTCTCCTACTCGTACATCCTGGACCGCCGGACGATCGACTTCATCGCCGTCGAGGCCGAGGCGACGGCGATCGCCAACTTCGAGCCGTCCGTGGTGCCGGGCCTGCTCCAGACCCCGGAGTACATCCGCGCGATCATGCGCGGAGGCCCGCACACCCTCGGCGACGACGAGGTCGAGCAGCGGGTGCAGATCCGGCTCGGCCGACAACAACGCCTCAAGGAGTCCGACCCGCCGATCTACGACGCCATCGTCGACGAGGGCGCGCTGCTGCGTCCGGTCGGCGGGGAGCCGGTGATGGCCGCGCAACTCCACGCCCTGCTCAAAACCTCGGAACTGCCGAACGTGACCATCCAGGTCGTCCCGCTGAGGGCCGGCTACCACCGGGGCACCCGCGGTTCACTGCACATCCTCGAGTTCGCCGACCCGGAGGACCCGATCCTCGCCTCGGTCGAGACCGTCGCCGGTCAGCTGATCCTCGACCGGCCGTACGACCTGCGGACCTGCGCCAAGATCATGGAACACCTACGGGCCGTCGCGCTGAGCCCGGCGGAGAGCCGCGACACCATCAACCGCCTCCTGAAAGGACTGTGAGATGTCACCGGAGACGACCGCGCTGCTGGCCCGGGCCAGCTGGCGCAAGAGCACCCGCAGCGGCGACCAGGGCGCCTGTGTCGAGTTCGCCCTGCTCGCCCACGACGGCACCGCCCGCACCATCGCGATCCGCGACTCCAAGGACACCGCCGGCCCGGTGCTGCTCTTCGCACCGACCGCCTGGACCGCATTCACCACCGCGCTGCCCGCCTCCCCCATTCTCCCCTGACCGAAGGGAGGTTGGCGGTCCCGAGCCGCGTCCCCCGGCAACGCTCGGCCCGCCCAGCCACGGTGCCCCACGTCCCCTGCTCCGCCGGTCCGGGTCGGCGGACAGGGGGCGTGGCGGGTCCGCAGCGGCGACGCCGTACGCCGCCACCGCTACCGTTGCTCAGCATGACGACCAGCGCGCTGCACCGAGCCCTCACCGACCAGGGCGACCCGGTGCTCCGGCCGCTTCCCGCCCCCGCCGCCGAACTGCTGCTGGCCTGTGCCGCCCCACCCCGACTCGCCGCCCACCTGCGTGCCGTACACGACGTCGCCGCCCAACTGCTCGACTGGCTCGCCGAACGGTATCCCCGGCTGGCCGTGAACCCGGTCGCGGTGCTGTTCGGGGCCGCCACCCACGACATCGGCAAGATCGAGCATCCGGCCGAACTCTCCGGCCCGGGCAGCCGGCACGAGTCCGCCGGGCACCGGCTCCTGCTCTCGTACGGCGTCGGCGAGGAGTTCGCCCGGTTCGCCGGGAGCCACGCGAACTGGGACCATCCCGAGGCGAGCACCGAGGAACTCCTGGTCAGCCTCGCCGACAAGATCTGGAAGGGCGCCCGGGTGCCGGACCTCGAACAGCTGGTCGTGGAGCGGCTCGCCGCCGCCGGCGACGAACAGCCGTGGCAGGCGTTCCTCGCCCTCGACGACGTCGTCGGTCGGATCGCCGAGGACGCCGACGCCCGACTCGCCTTCCAGGCCCGCTACCCCACCGTGGCCGGCTGACGGTGCACAGCGACGAGTTCGAGGCCCGGCAACGGGCCCGGGAGTACTTCCACGGGCTGACCGTGCCACCGGCGCGCTGCTCACCGAACTCGGCGGCCGGTACGCGTACACCGAGAGCGACGAGATCTCCGTACTGCTCGATCCCGGGTTCCACCTCTTCGGACGCGGTGTGGAGAAGCTCGTCTCCATCTCGGCCGGCATCGCCAGCGCGACGTTCACCCGGGCGTGCGGCGAGGCGGCGCACTTCGACTCCCGCCTGTGGCTCGGCACCGGCGTCACCGACGTGGTGGACTACTTCTCCTGGCGGCAGTCGGACGCGGCCCGGTGCGCGCTGAACGGTTGGTGCTACTGGACCCTGCGGCACGGCGGGCACACCGCCAGCCAGGCGAGCCGTGCCCTGGCCGGGACCAGCACCTCGGACAAGAACGAGCTGCTGTTCCGGCACGGGATCAACTTCGCCGGGTTGCCGACCTGGCAGCGTCGCGGCATCGGGCTGCGCTGGGAGTCGTACCCGCACACCGGCCGGGATCCGGTGCACGGTCTCGAGGTGACCAGCACCCGTCGCCGGCTCGTCGTCGACCGCGAACTACCGATGAAGGGCGACTACCGCGACCTGGTCGAACGGATCGCGACCGGCCAGGACTGAGCGGGCCGCCGCGCGCCCGCAGCCGGGCTCCGCCACCGCTCCAACCGGGGTACGGGCCGGCAGGTCGGCCACGGCCAGCCGACGCAGTTGTCCGACGAGGACGGCGAGCAGCGCCAGTTCGGTGACGACCAGGATCCGTTCGACCAGGCCCATCATCACCCGCTCGCCGGGGAAGGCGACGTAGTAGAGCCCCGCCAGACCGAGCACGCTCACCGCCGCCAGCAGCCGCAACCGGCGTACGGTGGGGTGCCAGCGCGGGTCGGCGGCGAGCCGCCGTGCGGCCAGGAACGCGGCGACGGGCAGGGCGACGAAGGCGGCGACCGAGACGTACCGGTGTACGTATCCCCGGGTGGTCAGTTCGAGCGTGCCGATCGGGTCGGTCGGCACCAGCGCCGAGGCGACCAGTCCCAGGCACCAGACCAGCAGCAGGCCCTCGACGAGCCGCCCCGCGCCGACCCGGGCCGCCCGCAGCGCCAGCGGTACGGCGAGCGAGCTGGCCCCGAGGACGAAGATGGCCAGGTTCATCGGCCATCCGTTGTTCGAGACGGCGTAGTCGCTGATGGTCAGCGACAACGGACTCATCCCGGGGTCGGGGGCGAGGTGGGCGACGACCCCGAGGAACGCGGTCAGGCCCAGCCCGCCGGCGGCGACCAGGGTGAACGGGCGGGTGGTGGGCGACGAGCGTGCGGAGGGGAAGGCCATGCGACCAGCCTGGTCGCGTACCGGGGACAGGGAATCCGGCGTGATCCCCGACCCCTCCCCCAGTTCCGGCACCCTGAGCCGGCTCAGGGTGGGGCTACCTCCACCGGCCGTGCTCCGGCTGACCCCGCCGGCCGCCGGTCTCGCCGCGCTACCGGCGGGCGGCGCGGCGTCGCCGGCCGCCGACCAGTTCGACGCCGAGGGTGCCCAGCAGAACCACGTTCGCCACGAGCATGACGTTCAACGGTGACAGCAGCGGCATCGCCGGCCCGATCGCGACCAGGACGACGATCGCGATCGCCCGGGGCCAGAGGAACCGACCGGTCACCAGGTGATCGAAGAGGCAGCTGCCGAGGAGGAAGAGCGCGGGGCCGCCGAAGATGACAAGAACCCAGGAGACCCGCGAGTAGTTGTACGGGCGGTCGGCCGCGAGGGTGGTACCGGTGGACATCAGCAACACCCCGCTCACCATCACCAGGTGGGTGTACGAGGTGTAGATGCTCGGCCGTACCCGGTCCACCGGACCGCCCCCGTCCGGCCCGATCAGGCGCCGTACCCGCAAGAGGTAGAGCAGGAACAGCAGCACCGCGCCGCCGAACCCCGCCGCGCCGGTGGCCACCACGACGCCGGCGAAGTCCCGGGCCTGAAGTCCGGTGCCGGCGGTGAGCACCAGCTCGCCGAGCGCGACGACGAAGATCTGCCGGTGCCGTTCGGAGAGGTGCTCCCGGGTGAAGACCCGGCTGGCGAGTTCCGTGCGGCCGAGTCTCGGGGTGGGCCACCCGAGCCGGGCCGAGCCGAGGTCGATCGCCACCGCGACCGCCCAGAACACCAGCCGGGCGGTCCCGTCCACGAAGACCCCGGCGACCCAGAGCGGGGCGGTGACCAGGAACCAGAAGAAGACCCGGGCACTCCGGGCCTGGACGTCCCGGTTGACCCGGGTGCCGGGGACGAGCACCGCGTCCCGGACGACGTGGATGGCGAAGTACGCCGCGACGAAGAGATAGCCCTGCGCGCCGAAGGCGTGCGGCACGGCGATCGCCATCACCAGGGCGCCGAACATGACCGCCAGCGTCGTGGCCTGGATGATCGCCAACCGGGGGTCGAAGATGTCGGTGAGCCAGGCGGTCAGCACCCAGACCCACCAGGCGGCGGAGAGCAGCACCGCGGTCTGGAGCAGGTTGCGGGCGCTGAGGTCGTCGGCCAGCCCGGCGGCGAGCCGGGAGAGCATGAAGATGTAGACCAGGTCGAAGAAGAGTTCGAGGAAGGCCGGAACCTGGGGCTCGCCGGGCTTACGGAGGATCCGGGGCAACTCGGCGGTCGTCACGGCTTCGGCCTCCTGCGTACCTGTCTCCTGAACGGTACAAAACGGGGCCGGGTTCGGCGGCCAAACGCCGGTGCGTCCCCCTGCCGACCTCCTACCCTCGGAGTGAACGAGGCGTGCGGAGCGTCGTACCGGTGCTCGCGTGGCGCGTGGGCGGGGCGCGGCCCACCTCCCGCCCGGCCGCGCCGGCTCTCCCGTGGGTGCGCGGATCGAGATGGGCTGACCAATGGCGGCGGACAAGGGCGGCGGATCGGCGGACCCACACGAGGCGCAGAACCGGCCCGCGTTCCTGGAACTCTTCTTCGACCTGGCGTTCGTCTTCGTGCTGACCGCGCTGGCGGAGAAGTTGTTCGCTCAGTTGAGCTGGTCGGGCGCCGGTCAGACCCTGGTGCTGCTGCTCGCGTTCACGTTGCTCTGGGCGCAGACCTCGTGGGCGGGTGACCTGGTGGGTCCGACGATCCTCCTGCCGCGGGTCCTCTGGGTCATGGTGGGCGTGCTGGTGATGGGCGCCATGGCGGGCGAGGCGTACGGGTCGCGGGGCCTGCAGTTCGCGCTCACGTACGTGGCGATCCACCTCGGCACGGGTCTCTACATGCTGCTCTTCGCCCCTCCCACGCTGCGGACCCGAAACCTCCGGATCCTGTTCTGGTTCGCCCTCACCGGGGTGGGCTGGCTCGTCGGAGGAGTCGAGACGGGCACCACCCGTGAGGTGCTGTGGGCGGCGGCGATCGTGCTGGAGTACGTCGGGACGATTCTCGACTGGCCCGCGCCCGGGTCCTGGCGCCCGCTCCCCGGGCGCGACCAGCGGATCGTCGGTGAGCGGGTCGCCGAGCGCTACCGGCAGTTCGTCATCATCGCGCTCGGCGTGTCGATCCTGGTCACCGGCAACGCCTACGCCCGGACCCCCGAGCACACCATCGGGCACGCCGAGGCACTCGTCGCGGTCTTCCTGATCAAGGTGCTGATATGGCGGATCTACAGCTACCGCGCGGGTGAGATGATGGCCACCACCATCGCCGGCTCCGCCGACCCGGCCCAACTCAACAAGATCACCGCCTTCCTGCACCTGGTCATGGTGGCCGGCATCGTCGGCATGGCCACCACCAGTCGGCTTGTCATCGATCGTCCCTTCGGCGACACCCCGACCGCCTGGGCCGCGGTCATCATCGGCGGCCCGGCCGTGTTCCTGATCGGCCGCGTCGCGCTCGCGTACGTCGTGTTCACCCAGATCAACTGGTCCCTGGTCGGCGCGCTGGTGCTGCTCGGCGGCCTGGCACCGGCCACTGCCCTGCTGCCTCCGGTCACGGTGGCCATCGTCGTCGTGGTCATCCTGCTCGGCATGGGGATGGCGAGCGCGATCGAGTACCGGCAGGCGCCCGTGCCAACCCCACATGGCGGTAGAGCACGAAGCAGAGGCGACACGGAGACATCGCGGTCCGCCGACGGCCCGCCGCACGGCGACCGCGGCCGGCCGTAGGTGGTGATCGGTACGCGGCGGAGTCGGCCGGAGTGCTAGCCCGCGTCGCCCCGGCCGTTCACGAACGTCAGAGCGGCGATGGCGGAGCCGCGCGCACCGGCCATGTCGAGGTCCGGCACCAGCGCGAACCGGGCCCGTTCCTCCTGCTCGGTACGGAGCGTGGTGTGTGCCCGGACGGTGGCCAGGAACCACTCCCGGAACTCCGGTGACGCCTCCACCACCCCACCGCCGACGAAGTAGGCGTCCGGGTCGGTGAAGTTGGCCACGATGGTGAAGAGCCGGCCAAGCGCCATCGCCTGCTGCTCGAAGATCCGTACTGCCATCGGGTCGCCGTCCACACCGTACGAGCGGACCTGCCTGGCCGCCTCGACCGGGTCCAGGTCACCGAGCGGATGCCCGACGAACCGGGTCAGCCAGTACGGCAGCAGGTTGCGTCGGATCCCGGTGAGCGAGGCGACGCTCTCCGCGTCCCCGACGAACCCGCAGTTGCACAGCGGCACCGGCTGCCCCTCGGCGAGCAGGCCGAAGAGCGGGATGTGCACGTGGCCGAGTTCGCCGGCCATTCCGGCCGCGCCGGTCACCACCTGTCCGCGTTCGACCACGCCGCCGCCGAGCCCGGTACCGACGATGGCGGAGACCGAGGAGCGGTGCATCGCCTCGTCCTGGAAGTAGGTGTGGTGGGCGTAGAGCGCGGCCGCGTTGCCGTCGTTGTGGTAGACCACCGGCAGGTCGAGCCGGCGTTCCAGGGCGCCCCGGATGTCGTAACCACGCCAGCCGGGCTGGGAGAAGTTTGTCGACCCCCGCGAGGAGATCACCCCGGTGGCGCTGGCCGGGCCCGGGGTGTCGAGGCCGACCGCCCGGACCCGGTCGCGGGGGGTGCCGGTGCGGGCGAGAACCTGCGCCAGCGCGTCGGCGAGCGCCTCGACCGCCGCCTCCGGCCCCTTCAGCACCTGGCACGGGGTTTCGACCAGGGTGTCGACCAGGAACCGCCCGTTGAGGTCGAGCACGGTCGCGTTGTTGCTGTTACCGCCGTTGTCGAGTCCGACGACGACCGGTATGTCCGAGTTCGCCATTGTCCTGCCTCCCCGGTACGACGGTCGGCACGAGCCGGAACCGGACCCGACAACCACCGTCGAGCCGGATTTCCTTACCCTTCCGCACCTCGGGGAATCCCGCATCCACCCATCGCGCAGGACCGCCTCAGCCCAGCTGCTCCCAGCACCGCGCCCGGCTCACTTCCCAGCGGCGACGTCCAGCGCCGTCGTCAGGTCGGCGACCAGGTCGGCGGTGTCCTCGATGCCGCAGGAGAGGCGTACGAAGCCGGCGGAGACGTCGTCCCCCCACTGCGCCCGCCGGTCGGCGGTGGTGTGCAGCCCGCCGAAGGAGGTCGCGGCGAAGACGAGTTCGCTGGCGGCGAGGAAGCGGGCCACCCGGTCGGCGCTGCCGAGGTCGAACGAGACGAGCCCCGGGAAACGTCGCATCTGCCGGCTCGCCACCGCGAACGCCGGGTCGTCCGGAAGCCCCGGCCACCGTAGACCGGAGACGTCGGAACGGGCCGCCAACGCGGCCGCGACCGCCGCCGCGTTGGCGCTCTGCCGGGCCAGCCTCAGGTCCAGGGTGGCCAGCGAGCGGTGGGCCAGCCAGGCGTCGAAGGCGCCCGGCACCGACCCGGTGGTGGTCCGCCAGCCCCGGATCGGCTCCAGCAACTCGGCGGAACGACTGGCGACGTAACCGAGGAGCAGGTCGGAGTGGCCGGTGAGCGCTTTGGTGCCGGAGGCGACGACCAGGTCGGCCCCGAGGTCCAGCGGTCGCTGTCCGAGCGGGGTGGCGGTGGTGTTGTCGACCGCCAGCAGCGCGCCGGCCGCGTGTGCCCGCTCCGCCAACCCGGCCACGTCGCAGACGTCCAGGCCCGGGTTGGCCGGCGTCTCGACCACGACCAGCCGTACGCCGTCGAACGCCGGATACGGTCCGGCGGTGGGTACGAACCGGACGTTCACCCCGAGTCCGGCCAGGGTCTCGCTGGCGAACGCCCGTACCGGGAAGTAGCCGTCGGTGGGGAGCAGCACGGTGTCCCCGGGGCGGAGCAGCGGCAGCAGCACCGCCGTGATCGCCGCCTGCCCGGTGGCGAAGGCGAGCGCGTCACCGCCCTCCAGCTCGCCGATGGCGCTCTCCAGCCGCCGCCGGGTCGGATTGTCCGGTCGGCCGTACCCGTTCGGGGTCGCCTCCGGGCCGCGCACCGGATCCAGGTGGTACGGGGCGGCGAAAACCGGGCCGGGCAGGAAGGGCTCACCGGGCGTCGGCTCCGGCAGCCCGGCGTGGACGGACCGGGTACCGTCGCCGAACTTCGACTCGTCGGACATCGTGCTCCTCGGATACTGCGGGGCTACTCGGGCCGGGGCTTGCGGCTCATCAGCACCGCCATCGCGGCGCGGGGGTCGGCGCCCTCGTGACAGATCCGCTCGACCTGCTCGGTGATCGGCATCTCCACGCCGTGCGCCCGGGACAGGTCGCGGATGGCGAGGCAGCTCTTCACGCCCTCGGCGGTCTGCCGGGTCGCCCGCTGGGCCTGCTCCAGGGTCTCGCCGCGGCCCAGGTGTGCACCGAAGGTCCGGTTCCGGGACAGCGGCGAGGTGCAGGTGGCGACCAGGTCACCCATCCCGGCCAGGCCGGCGAAGGTGAGCGGGTCGGCGCCGAGCGCTACCCCGAGCCGGGCGGTCTCGGCCAGCCCCCGGGTGATCAGGGTGGCCTTGGTGTTGTCGCCCAGGCCCATCCCGGCGGCGATCCCGGCGGCCAGTGCGATCACGTTCTTCACCGCCCCGCCCAGCTCGCACCCGATCACGTCGTCGTTCGTGTACGGCCGCAGGTAGGGCGTACTGATCGCCGACTGCACCAGCGTCGCCCGGTCCATGTCGGTGCAGGCCACCACGGTCGCGGCGATCTGCCCGTCGGCGATCTCCGGAGCCAGGTTCGGTCCGGTGACCACCACCACCCGGTCGGCCGCGACCCCGGCGGTCTCCACGATCACCTCGCTCATCCGCTTGGTGGTGCCCAGCTCGATCCCCTTCATCAGGGAGACCAGGGTGGAGTCGGGGGCAAGGTGACCGGCCCAGTCGGCGAGGTTGCCGCGCAGGGTCTGTGACGGCACGGCCAGCACCACGAGGTCGGCACCGGAGAGCGCCCCGGCGGCGTCGGCGGTGGCCCGTACCGTCGCCGGCAGCCGCAGGTTCGGCAGGTAGTCGGGGTTCGTCCGGGTGCGGTCGAGCGCCTCGGCGACCTCCGGTCGGCGGGCCCAGATCACCACCTCCCGGCCGGCGTCGGCGAGCACCTTCGCGAACGCCGTACCCCAGGAACCGGCGCCGAGCACCACCGCGTGCGTCATGTTCTCTCCTCGCTGCGCCCGCCGGCGTCCCGGCCCCTCGTCCCGTCCCGCCCGATCGACCGGATCACGACCTCTGCCCGCCGCGCTTCGCCGGGGCCGACCAGAGCGGCGGCGGGGTCTCGTCGCGGATCTCCGCGAGCATGTCACGCAGCCGGAGCATGATGGTCTCGGTCATCTCGTCCAGGACCGCCCGGCTCGGCGCCGCACCGGCCCACCGGCTCAGGTCGACCGGTGGCCCGGCCACCACGGTCACCGGGATCCGGGGCCGGAGGCCGACCTTCTTGGTACGCGGGTCGAAGATCTCCTGCGGCCCCCACATCGCCACCGGGACCACCGGGGCACCGGTGGCCAGCGCCAGCCGGGCCGCTCCGGTCTTGCCGCGCATCGGCCACATGTCGGGTTGCCGGGTGGTGGTGCCCTCCGGGTAGATCACCACCGCGCCACCGTCCCGGATCGCCCGTTCCAGGGTCTCCAGTGACCGGGCCGCGTCGACGGTGCCCCGTTCCACCGGGATCTGCCGGCACCAGAGCAGAATCCGGCCGACGACCGGGACCCGGAACACGCTCGCCTTGCCCAGGTACTGCGGCCAGCGTCCGGAGTCGTAGATGAAGTGCGCGGAGACCAGGGGGTCGGCGTGCGAGAGATGGTTCGGGACGATGATCACCCCGCCGGAGGCCGGTACGTTCTCCATGCCCCGCCAGTCCCGGCGCGTCCAGACCTTCATCACCGGCTTCACCACGGAGACGGCGAACCGTCGCCAGAATCCCAGCCTGCGCCGCGCCACTCTGCCTCCTCGTACTTCCCGCCCCGGCCCGGCCGGTGCTCGCCGACCGGCCGGCGCCTCACCGCCCGCAGCGAAATCATGCCTGCTCGTCCGGGGTACTACCAGCGAGGGGTGCGCCGGGGGCGGCGACGCCACACGCCGCCGCCCCCGGACGGCTGGCAGGATTGCCGTGTGCCTGACCCCAACTGGACCGTGGTGGTCCCGGTCAAGCGCCTGACCGGGGCCAAGAGCCGGCTGCGGGGGGCGCTGACCGGGGTACGCCACGAGGCGCTCGCCCTGGCTCTGGCGACGGACACCGTGCACGCCGTACTCGACTGCCCGGTGGTGGCCGAGGTGCTGGTGGTGACCGGCGACCCCGAGGCGCGCCGGGTGCTGGCCCGGCTCGGGGCCCGGATCGTGCCGGAGCCGACGGTCGCCGGCCTGAACCCCGCGTTCGTGCACGGGGCCGGCCGGTCGGGCACCGGATGGGTGGCCGCGTTGACCGCGGACCTGCCGGCCCTGCGTCCGGCCGAGCTGGCCGAGGCGCTGCGGGCCGCCGCGGAACCGATCGGTGACGCCCTCCCCCCGGACGCCGGTCCCGACCACGGTCCGGTACGACGATTCGTCGCCGACGCCCCCGGCACCGGCACGGTGCTGCTCACCGCGCCGCCCACCGTCGCACTGGATCCCCGGTTCGGCCCGGGCTCGGCGGCCGCGCACGCCGCCTCGGGGGCCCGTCCACTCACCGCTGGTTGGCCGACGTTGCGTCGGGACGTCGACACCCCGGCGGACCTCGTCGCCGCGACCGTGCTCGGCCTGGGCCCGCACACCGCCGCGCTGACCCGACGCCACGCACCGGCCGCGACCTGACGGCCACCCGTCGACACCGCCCCGGTCCCTCCGGGAGCGGACCGGGGGCCGGGCCGGTGTACGGTGCTGGACATGCAGGGCACGGTGGCCGACTACGATCCGCGGACCCGGACCGGCACGCTGCTGCTCGACGACGGCAGCAGGGTCGCCTTCCCGGCCGAGGCGTTCGACGCCTCCGGGTTACGGCTGCTCCGCCTCGGTCAACGGGTACGTCTCGAACACGACGCGGCCGGCGCGCTGGTACGGATAACGTTGCCCACCTTCCAGTGATCCGGTCCGGGCAAGTTCATTTTCCGTTCACCCGACCCGGGGAATGATGAGGGTGTGAGCAGCCCTTCGTCCCGCCGCCCCGCGTCCCCCCGCAGCACCCGGTCCCGTGCCCCGAAGCGTTCCGCCCCGCCCACCCCGACCAGCGACGACGCCGGGACGGCGGCCGACGCGGATCGCACGGCGGATTCGGAACGGCTGCCGGAGACGGTCTCCGAGGGACCCGTCGGGTCGCCCCGGGCTCCGCTCACCGAACCGGGCCGCAACCCGCTGGCGGAACGACCCGGGATCTCCGCCGCCGCACCCGGCAGCGCCGCCCCGGACACCGGCATCCCCTCCCGCACCCGCGACGGCCGGGTCGGTGACAGCCGGACCGGCGACAGCCGGACCACGGAGCCGCTGCCGGCGGACCGGTTCCTCAACCGGGAACTCTCCTGGCTGGACTTCAACGCCCGGGTGCTCGCCCTGGCCGAGGACCCCGCCACCCCGCTGCTGGAACGGGCCAAGTTCCTGGCCATCTTCGCGAACAACCTCGACGAGTTCTACATGGTCCGGGTCGCCGGGCTGAAACGCCGGCTGCAGGCCGGACTGCCGGTCCGCGGCGGCGACCAGATGCCGCTCACCACCCAGCTGGAACTCGTCTCCGAGACCGCCGCCCAACTGGTCGCCCGCCACTCCGCCTGCTTCGTCGACGAGGTGGCGCCGAAGCTCGCCGGCGAGAACATCGAACTGCTGCACTGGGGCGAACTGCCGGAGCCGGAACGGCACCGGCTCAGTGCCTACTTCCGGGACCAGATCTTCCCGGTGCTGACCCCGCTGGCGGTGGACCCGGCACACCCGTTCCCGTACATCTCCAGCCGGTCGCTGAACCTGGCCGTGGTGGTCCGGGACTCCGACGCCGGCTCGGAGCTGTTCGCCCGGGTCAAGGTGCCGAACAACGTACCCCGGTTCGTCCGGGTGGTCCGGGACGCGCCCGGTGCCCGGTTCCTGCCGGTGGAGGAGCTGATCGCCGCCCACCTCGACCAGCTCTTCTCCGGCATGCAGGTGGTCGAGTGCCACCTGTTCCGGGTGACCCGTAACGCCGAGGTCGAGGTCGACGAGGACCGCGACGAGGACCTGCTGCAGGCCCTGGAACGGGAACTGGCCCGCCGCCGGTTCGGCCCCCCGGTACGCCTGGAGGTCGCCGCCTCGGCCTCCGACCACGTCCTGGAGCTGCTGACCCGGGAACTCGACATGGACAGCCAGGACGTGCTGCGGGTGCCCGGGTTGCTCGACCTGACCGCGCTCTGGCAGGTCTACAACGAGTGCGACCGGCCCGACCTGAAGGATCCGCCGTTCGTACCGGCGACCCACCCCCGGCTGGTCGAGGGCGAGGTGCCGCGCAGCGTCTTCGCCACCCTGCGCGACGGCGACATCCTGGTGCACCATCCGTACCACTCGTTCGCCACCAGCGTGCAGCGGTTCATCGAGCAGGCCGCCGCCGACCCGAACGTGCTGGCCATCAAGCAGACCCTCTACCGCACCAGCGGCGACTCGCCGATCGTGGACGCGCTGATCGACGCCGCCGCCGCCGGCAAGCAGGTGGTGGTCCTGGTGGAGATCAAGGCACGGTTCGACGAGGTGGCCAACATCGGCTGGGCACGGATGCTGGAACGGGCCGGCTGCCACGTCGTGTACGGCCTGGTCGGTCTGAAGACCCACTGCAAGACCGCGCTTGTGGTCCGGCAGGAGGGCAACCAGATCCGCCGCTACTGCCACATCGGCACCGGCAACTACCACCCGAAGACCGCCCGGCTCTACGAGGACTTCGGCATGCTCACCGCCGACCCGGAGGTCGGTGCCGACCTCACCGACCTGTTCAACGTCCTCACCGGCTACAGCCGGCAGACGTCGTACCGCCGGTTGCTGGTGGCGCCGCAGGGGATCCGGCGTGGGCTGATCGAGCGGATCGAACGGGAGATGACGCACGCCCGGCAGGGCCGACCGGCACTGGTGCAGTTCAAGGTCAACTCTCTGGTCGACGAGGCGATCGTCGACGCGCTCTACCGGGCCTCCCAGGCCGGGGTGCACGTCGACCTGCTGATCCGTGGGATGTGCACCCTGCGGCCCGGCGTTCCGGGGCTGTCCGAGAACATCCGGGTGCGGTCGATCCTGGGCCGGTTCCTCGAGCACTCCCGGGTGTTCCGGTTCGGCCACGGCGGGACGGCCGGGGCCGACGGGCGGGGACGGCTGGACGGCGTCGAGTTCTGGATCGGCTCGGCCGACCTGATGCACCGCAACCTCGACCGTCGGGTGGAGGCACTGGTGCAGGTGACCGACCCGACCGCCCGGGCGGAACTCGACGACCTGCTGACGACTTCGATGGGCGACGAGGTCGAGGCGTTCGAACTGGCCCCGGACGGCTGCTGGAGTCGACGTACCGGCGGTTCGGGGGAGCCGCTGGTGCACCTGCAGGAGGCGCTGCTGGGCCGGTTCGCCGGGACCGCGAAGTGACCGCCGGCCCGTCCGGGACGCCCCGGGCCGACCGGCCGGTGGCACACCGGAGGACGCGCGGTACGGCCACGCCGTCCGGACCGCGGCACCGACGCGTGGACCGGTCCCGGGACTAGGCTGGCGCGATGGTCGAGGAGGAGCGCAAGTACGACGTACCACCGGAGTTCGTGCTGCCCGACCTCGCCGACCTCGCCCCACCCGGTGGGCGGGTGGTGGAGCTCCCCCCGGTGACGCTCACCGCGACGTACCTCGACACCGCCGACCTCCGGCTGGCCCGGGCCGGTGCGTCGTTCCGGCACCGCCGGGGCGACGACCTGCCGTGGACGGTCAAGCTGCCGACCGACGCCCCGGGTGTGCGCCACGAGATCTCCCGGGCCGGCCGGGCGAAGCACCCGCCGGACGACCTGGTCGCCCTGCTCACCGCTGTCACCCGCGGCGCCGGACTGCGACCGGCGACGGTGGTCCGCACGGTGCGCCGGATCCACGAGGTACGCGACGACGCCGACCGGCTGCTGGCCGAGGTGGCCGACGACGCGGTGTCGGTGCTGGACGGCAAGCGGATCCGGTCGACCTTCCGCGAGATCGAGGTCGAACGGAAGGCCGGCGACCGGAAGCTGCTCGACCGGTTGGCGACCGCGCTGACCGGGGCGGGAGCCCGGACCGGGGAGTTCGTCCCCAAACACGTCCGGGCGCTCGGCGCGGCCGCCGGCGCCGCCCCCGACCTGGTCCCCCCGGGGGACCTGCCCGACCGGCCGACCGCCGGCGAGGTGGTCGTCGCCGCGGTGCGCCGCTCCGCGGGCCGGATCCTCGCCCACGATCCGCTGGTCCGGCTCCGCGCCCCGGTCGGCCGCGACGACACCGCCGTACACCAGATGCGGGTCGGCTGCCGGCGGCTCCGCAGTGACCTGCGGACGTTCGGGCCACTGGTCCGCAGGGAGTGGGCCCGGCCGGTCCGCGACGAACTGCGCTGGCTCGCCGGCGTGCTCGGCCAGGCCCGCGACGTCGAGGTGCTGCGGAAACGGTTGCGCCGGACCGCGGCGGCCGACCCGGTCAGTCCGCTCGACACGGCCGTGGTGGACCGGATCGACCGGGTCCTCGCCGACCGGCACGAGACCGCGCTGGCCGCCGTGGACGAGGCGCTCCGCTCGCCGCGTTACCTGGCGCTGGTCGAGACGCTGCTGGACGCGACGCGTGAGCCGCAGCTGACCGCCCGGGCGGAACGCCCGGCCGCCCGGGTGCTGCCCCGGCTGGTGGCCCGGCCGTGGCACCGGCTCACCGACGGCGACGACACCGTCGACGCCGCCGGGGACCTGGACCCGGCGGCACCGGACGAACGGTGGCACGCGGTGCGGATCAACGGCAAACGGGCCCGGTACGCCCTGGACGCGGTCGCCCCGGTGCTCGGCGGCGACGCGGCGAAACTGGCCCGGGCGCTGGCGAAGGTGCAGGAACTGCTCGGCGAGCACCAGGACGCGGCGGTCGCCGCCGAGACCTGGCTGTCGATCGCGGCGTCGGATCCGGGCGACCACCAACTGGCGGTGACCGCCGGGCGGCTCGTCGAACGGGAACGGGCGAGCGTACGCGCCGCCCGGGCCGCCTTCCCACGAGCGTGGCGCCGGACGGTGCGCGGACGTCGGACGGCGTGGTTACGGTGACGGCGAACGGGGCTGCGGCGAACGGGGCGGCGGCGGGCGGAGCGGCGGGACGGCCGGTCCGGGCGGCCGGTGGGGTGGTCTGGCGGCACTCCGGCGACCGGGTCGAGGTGGCGGTGGTGCACCGTCCCCGGTACGACGACTGGTCGCTGCCGAAGGGCAAGCTGGATCCGGGTGAACACCCGTTGACCGCGGCGGTACGCGAGGTCGCCGAGGAGTCCGACGTCCGGGCGGTGCCGCAGGTACGCCTTCCCCCGGTGCGGTACCTGATGCGCGACGGCGTACCGAAGGTGGTCGAGTTCTGGTCGATGCGGGCCGCCGGTGCCGGTGGTTTCCAGCCGGACACCGAGGTCGACGACGTACGGTGGCTGCCGCTCGACGAGGCGCTCGGACGGGTCAGCTATCCGCACGACGCCCGGGTGCTGCGGGATTTCGCCGCGCTGCCACCGGTGACGGCGGTGCTGGGGCTGGTCCGGCACGCCCACGCCGGTCAGCGTGGCACCTGGTCGGGGCCGGATGACGCCCGCCCGTTGGACGACGACGGCTGGGGTCAGGCCCGGTCGCTGGCCGGGCTGCTCGCCCTGATCCGCCCGGTACGTCTGCTCGCCGCCGGACCCCGGCGCTGTGTGCAGACGTTGCAGCCGCTCGCCGAGCTGCTCGACCAGCCGGTCGAGGTCGACTCCGCCTTCACCGAGCCGTTGCCCGGTCAGGATCCGGTGGAGAACGCCCTGGTCGCCGCCGGACGCCTGCTGGACCTGGCGGCCGCCGGCGCCCCGACCGTGGTCTGCAGTCAGGGCAAGGTGATTTCGCCCGCGCTCGTGCGGCTGAGCGCCCGGAACGGGCCCCGGTTCGCGGACGTGGACGCCGGGAACGGCTTCCGGACCGCCAAGGGTGCGGCTTGGCTGCTCGCCTTCAGTGGCGACCGACTGGTCGCGCTCAGCCACCTGGACGGCTCCGACCTCCAGCCGGCGGCACGCTGACCCGACGCGGGCCCGGCGGATCCCGTCGCGGATCCGCCGGTCCGGGCCCGGACAGCGTTGAGGGCGCCTCCGGTACGAACGGAGAGCGCCCTCAGCGGTGTGGTGTCAGCGCTTGGCGGCCTTCTTGGCCGGGGCCTTCTTGGCCGTGGTGGCCTTCTTGGTCGCCGTCGCGCGGGTGGACGTGCTCTTGGCCGCGGCCGACTTCTTCGCCGCCGTCGCCTTGGCCGTGGTCGCCTTGGCCGTGGTCGCCTTGGCCGTGGTCGCCTTCTTGGTCGCCGTGGCCTTCTTCGCCGGAGCCGTCTTCTTGGCCGTGGCGGCCTTGGCCGGCGCCGTCTTCTTGGTCGCCGCCTTCTTGGCCGGCGCCGCCTTCGTGGTGGTGGCCGTGGTCGTGGCGGTCTTCTTCGCCGCGACCGTGTTCTTCGGGGCCTTACCGCTGGCGACCATCTCCTTGAACCCGGCCCCCGGCCGGAAGGCCGGAACGGATGTCTTCTTCACCTTCACCGACTCGCCGGTGCGAGGGTTGCGGGCTGTTCGGGCACCGCGTACGCGCTTTTCGAACACCCCGAACCCGGTGATGGCCACCCGATCCCCCTTGGTGACCGCCGCCTGGACCTCCGCGAGGACCGCGTCGAGCGCCGACGTCGCCGTCTTCCGGTCTCCCAGACGAGCGGCGAGAGCCTCGATGAGCTCGGCCTTGTTCACGACTTCCCTCCCAATGTGCAACTGGACTCAACGCGAGCCATTCTGCGCGCACGGTATGCCCTGTGCCACCGGGACACAAACATCTGCTGGAAAAAACCCATTGTGTCGCAACGGATTCGCCCCCGTCGGCGAACCGACGGGGGCGAAAACGACTGTACGGGCTGGCGTTCTGGCTATGCCACCACGGGCCGGAAGGGTGATCTTTGTCCCTCGTACGCGGTGATCTCCGCCTCATGGCGGAGGGTCAGTCCAATGTCGTCCAAGCCCTCCATGAGGCGCCACCGACTGAAGTCGTCGAGCGGGAACGACCAGGTGTGCCCGCCGGCCCGGACCTCCCGGGCGGTCAGGTCGACATCGATGGAGGCGGTCGCGTCGGACTCCGCCAACTCCCACAGAGTCTCGACGGCCTTCAATTCGAGCTCAACCGGGAGGAGCCCTTCCTTGAGGGCGTTGCCCCGGAAGATGTCACCGAAGCCGGGGGCGATGACGACCCGGAACCCCCAGTCCCTCAGGGCCCACACCGCGTGCTCCCGAGACGACCCCGTACCGAACTCCGGACCGGCGACAAGAATCGACGCCCCAGAATATGAAGAATCGTTGAGAACGAATGTCGGGTCTTCTCGCCAGGCGCTGAAGAGGCCGTCGGCGAAGCCGGTTCGGGTCACCCGCTTGAGGTACACGGCCGGAATGATCTGATCGGTATCCACGTTGGACCGGCGCAGCGGAACCGCCGTACCGGTGTGCACGGTGAACTTCTCCATGTCAGGTCAGCCCCTTCACAGGTCGGCGGGAGCGGCCAGTCGGCCGGCCACTGCGGTGGCGGCGGCGACCGGTGGCGAGACGAGATGGGTACGCCCACCCCGGCCCTGCCGGCCCTCGAAGTTTCGGTTGGAGGTGGAGGCCGAGCGCTGCCCCGGCTTGAGGGTGTCCGGGTTCATCCCGAGACACATGGAGCAGCCGGCGAACCGCCACTCCGCCCCGGCCTCGGTGAAGATCTTGTCGAGGCCCTCCTGCTCGGCCGCCTCGCGCACCGCGGCGGAACCGGGGACGACAAGCATCCGTACCCCGTCGGCCACCCTGTGCCCGCGCAGCACGTCGGCGGCGGACCGGAGGTCCTCCAGCCGGCCGTTGGTGCAGGAGCCGACGAAGACCACGTCCACCGGTACGTCCCGCAGCCGGGTGCCGGGCTTGAGGTCCATGTACTCCAGCGCGCGACGGGCGGCGGTCCGCTCCGCCTCGCTGACGAACTCCTCCGGGTCCGGTACGACCTCGCTGAGCGCCGCGCCCTGCCCGGGGTTGGTGCCCCAGGTGACGAACGGGGTGATCCGGCTGGCGTCGAGCAGCACCTCGGTGTCGAACGTCGCGCCCGGGTCGGTCGGCAGGGTGCGCCAGTACTCCACCGCCGCGTCCCAGTCCGCGCCCTTGGGGGCGTACGGACGGTCCCTGAGGTAGGCGAAGGTGGTCTCGTCCGGCGCGATCATGCCGGCCTTGGCACCCCACTCGATGGACATGTTGGCGATGGTCATCCGCCCCTCCATGGAGAGTCGGCTGATCGCCTCGCCCCGGTACTCCACGATGTGGCCGCGTCCGCCGCCGGTGCCCACCTGGGCGATGAGTGCCAGGACCAGGTCCTTGGCGGTGACCCCGGGAGCCAGTTCGCCGGTGACCGTGACCGCCATCGTCTTCGGCCGGCTCTGCGGCAGGGTCTGGGTGGCGAGGACGTGCTCGACCTCGCTGGTCCCGATCCCGAACGCCAGCGCGCCGAACGCGCCGTGGGTGGCGGTGTGCGAGTCGCCGCAGACGATCGTCAGACCCGGCTGGGTGAGCCCGAGCTGGGGCCCGATCACGTGCACGATGCCCTGGTTGTCGTCGCCGAGCGGGTGCAGCTTGACGCCGAACTCGGCGCAGTTGCGACGCAGCGTCTCGATCTGGGTCCGGGACGTCGGGTCGGCGATGGTGAGCAGGTCGCCGCGCCGGGACCGAAACGACGGGTCGTCGTACCCGGTCGGGGTGTTGTGGTCCTCGGTCGCGAGCGTGAGGTCGGGGCGGCGGACCGGGCGCCCGGCCATCCGCAGACCGTCGAAGGCCTGTGGGCTGGTGACCTCGTGCAGCAGGTGCAGGTCGATGTAGAGCAGATCCGGCTCACCGTCAGCGGATCGCACGACGTGAGCGTCCCAGACCTTCTCGGCCAAGGTCCTCGGCGAGGACGGCTCTGGAGTGACTCCCACCATCTGGACATCCTAAATTCTGGGAGGTAGGTTTCGGCTTGTGGGACACAGTATGAGCGGTGTCGGCGTTCTCGACAAGGCGGTGGTCATCCTCGCGGCCTGCGTCGATGGCGCCAGCCTGGCCGAACTCGTCGATCGCACCAAGCTTCCCCGGGCCACGGCACATCGCCTGGCCCAGGCCCTGGAGATCCACCGGATGCTGGTCCGGGACACCCAGGGGCGGTGGCGCCCCGGCCCTCGTCTGGGTGAGCTGGCGAACGCCGCCCCGGACGTACTGCTGACCGCGGCCGAGCCGCTGCTCTCCGCGCTCCGGGACGCCACCGGTGAGAGCGCCCAGCTCTATCTGCGCCGGGCGGACGAACGGATCTGCGTCGCCGCCGCCGAGCGGGCCAGTGGGTTGCGGGACACCGTGCCGGTCGGTTCGGTGCTGCCGATGACCGCCGGCTCGGCCGCGCAGATCCTGCTCGCCTGGGAGCCGCCGGAGGCGGTCATGCCACTGCTCCCCCGCTGCAAGTTCACCGGCCGCACCCTGGCCGAGGTACGCCGGCGTGGCTGGGCGCAGAGCGTCGCCGAGCGGGAGGCGGGTGTGGCGAGCGTCTCCGCACCGATCCGGGACCGGACCGGCCGGGTCATCGCGGCGATCAGCATCTCCGGCCCGATCGAGCGTCTCGGCCGTCGCCCCGGCGACCGGCACGCCATGGCGGTGGTCCGGGCCGGGCAACGCCTCTCCGGCCTGTGAGCCGTACCCTCCGGCCGGGGCGGTGGTGAGCCGTACCCTCCGGCCGGGGCGGTGGTGAGCCATGGCCGCCGGCCGGAGGCGGTGGTCCGGGCGGGCGACCGCCACCCACTCCCGCCGCTACCGGCCGGTGAGTACCTCGCCGGCCGGTGACCGGCCTGGCGCGGGTGTGCCGGTCTGGCGATGACGTTTGCTGCGTGGCCTGGCCCGGCCTGGCCCGGCCGTGGCGTGTGCCGACCTGTGCTGGCCCGACCTGGCCGGAAGTCTTCCGTTTCGCCGGTCGGTCCCGCCTCGGTGTGCCATGCTCAGGCGGTAACCGCAGCGAGTGAGAAACCGCCCCCGACTGCGCCCCGGGCCGGCGCAGACCCGGCGCGGTGACCGGCGGAGGTGACCGGTCGGACAGGAACCCTGCCGGCCCGGCGGAACGTCCGCCGAGACGGCAAACGGCCCGCGTCACCGTTGGTGACGCGGGCCGCTGTCTGTAGCCCCGACCGGATTCGAACCGGCGCTACCGCCTTGAGAGGGCGGCGTCCTAGGCCGCTAGACGACGGGGCCAGGAACTTCCCTTTGTTGCCTTTGTTGCCTTTGTCGACCTCTCGGTCGACCGCGCTGAACTCTACCAGATCCAGCCCTTGTTGACCTTGGCGGCCAACGGAGCTGAACTCTACCAGATCCAGCAGCCGACACCCTTTCGGGCATCGGAAGCTGGGGTACCAGGACTCGAACCTAGACTAACTGAACCAGAATCAGTTGGGCTGCCAATTACCCCATACCCCATCGGTGCTTGTCGCACCGGAAGAGAACTTTACCGGACCCGGTGGTGGAGACCAAATCAGGTGGGTGCCGGGGCGGAAAGCCCCGCTCCGGCACCACAACTCAGTCCAGCGCGACCACCGGATTCGACAGTTCGCCAACCCCTTCGACACGCACCGTGACGGTATCCCCCGCGACGATCGGACTAACCCCCGCCGGCGTTCCGGTCAGCACCACGTCACCCGGAAGCAGCGTCATCACGTGTGAGATGTAGGACACCAGGGTCGGAACGTCGAAGACCATGTCCTTGGTCCGCCCGAGCTGGCGTACCTCCATCTCGTCGGCGTTGCGACCCACCTCACAGCGGACCTCCAGGTCGCTGACGTCGATCCCGGTGGTGATCCACGGCCCGATCGGGCAGAACGAGTCGAAGCCCTTGGCCCGGGTCCACTGCCCGTCCGACCGCTGCAGGTCCCGCGCGGTCACGTCGTTGGCGCAGGTGTAGCCGAAAATCGCCTGCGCGGCCTGGTTCCGGTCAGCCCGCCGGGCACCGGGAGGGCCGATCACGACGGCCAGCTCGGCCTCGTGCTCGACCCGCTTCGACTGCAACGGCAACCGGATCGCGTCCCGGGGGCCGATCACCGAGGTGGACGGCTTGAGGAAGAGCAGCGGCTCGGCCGGCACCTCGGCCCCGTGCTCCGCGGCGTGTTCCACGTAGTTGCGGCCGACGCAGACCACCTTGCTGGGCAGGATCGGCGAGAGCAGCCGGACGTCCGCCAGCGCCCACCGACCACCGGTGAACCGGATCTGACCGAACGGATGACCGTCGATCTCGGCCACCGTCAAACCTTCCGGGCCGGCGTCCGGGTCACCCTCGACGACGCCGAACGACATTCCTTTTCCATGAGCGAAACGAGCGATACGCACCCGGCCAATCTATCCGCCGGCGGCGCACGATACCGCAGGTGGCGTCCCCGGTCAGCGATTCGTTCCTTCCCCACCGTCCCGCGCGACGGCCCGCCTAGCGTCGGAAGCGGGAGAAATGGGAGGAGTCCTCGTGATGCCTGCATCGACCCCACTCCGCACCGCCGGAGCGGTGCTCGCCGGTTGCCTGTTCGCCACCGCCACGCCCGGCGCACCCGCGCTCGCCGACACCCCACCGATCAGCGTCGCGATGGCCAGCTCCGGAACGGGTGCGCCACGCTACGAGATCCGGGTGACCAACGAAACGGACGGCACCGTCAAGACCACCGTGCGGCAGGACCTGCCGCCGGGCACCGTCCCGGCCAGTGTCAGCGAGGGCGGACAGGCCGGCCCACCCGGCCCGGGCCGGACCGGGACCGAGGTCGTCTGGCAGGTGCAGCTCGGCGCCCGGGCCGTGGCGACGCTGAACACCACCCTCGCCAGGCCGCCCGGCAACACCGCCGTCAGCGCCCCCGCCTGCGCGTTCGTCGCCAACGGCAACCTGCCGTACGACTGCGCCACCGCCACCTGGCGCCCAGACGGCGCCGCTGCGGGCGGCTCCGGTGGTGGCGGGGTCGCGGCCGAATCGGCCGACTCCGGCCCCTGGTGGGGCGGCGCCACCGTGTGGGGCGGCGGACTCGGCCTGCTCCTGCTGCTCAGCGTGGCCGCCGCGGTGTTCTGGGCCCGCCGGCTCCGCCGCCGCCGCGCCGCCGCGGACGTCAACCGCGACGTACCGGACGACACCGGCAGCGGCCGCGCCACCACCCGGGACAGTCGGATCATCCGCCGGGTGGGACGACCGATCGCCCGGGCCACCGCCCGGGTACGGGGCGACGCGAAGATCCCGGCCCCGGCCGAGGTGCTGGCCACGACCGGCCACCGGAGCGGCCCGTCCCCAAGCTCGGACGCTCCGTCCCCGGGCTCGGACACCACGTCCCCGGGCTCGGACACCACGGACCGGGACGACGTGCTCCGGAAAGACGCGGCAGCCCCGGCGGAACGGGGGAGCGGCGCCGGTCAGGAGGGTGGGCTGGTGGGAATCGCCGGTGGTGCCCGGTACGTCGGCCGGGCGGCGATCCCGCCCCGTACCCCGGTGCCCGGTTTCGACGACGAGCCGGCGACGGACGAGCCCGACGACACGGTGGCGACGGATCAGCGGCCCGAGGAGGAGCCGGTCGAGGCGCCGAGCCGGGTGACGGCACGGGCACCGCGACCGCGTACGTCGCCGCCGATCAAGGGCGTACGACGACAACGACCGCCCGCCTGGACCGCGGTCGGGATCGCCGCCCTGGCCGCCGTCGCCCTGGCCACCGTCACCGCCTGGACCGGTTCCAGCCAGGTGAGCGCGATCAGTGGCGACCGACAGCCGTCCAGCGGGGCATGGGTGGGCCGGACGGTGGCCGGACCGCTGGGCACCAGCCTGCGGGAGAGCGCCTTCGAGTTCACCGTGTACCGGTTGGGCTGCCCGTCCGGCGCGCAGGGGTGTGAGGCGGTCGTCGGGGTGCGCAACGTCACGGACAGGAGCCAGCGCTGGCACGCCCAACTCCAGCGGGCGTACCTGCCCGGCGGCGACTGGGTCGGCGCGGACGTACCCGCCACCCGGATCGCCAACGCCGGCCGGGACCCGTTCGCCGAACCGCTGCCCGCCGGGGAACGTCTGATCGTGCCGGTGGTCTTCGCCCCGACCGGGACGACCACACCCGACCGGATCGAACTGCGCAGCGCGGTCTTCTCGGCCGGGGTCAGCGTCAACGTGCCCCGGTAGTGACAGACCGGGCGCCGGCACCGTGGTCGGCCGGCTCGTCCCACCCGCCGCCCTAGGATCGGCACATGCCTTCGGTCACCCGGCGCCGTGCGCCCGACCCTGCCCGCCACGCCCTGGTCGAGGCACAGATCCTGGCCGCCACGGAGCGCCTGCTCGCCCAGGGCACGAGCTTCACCGACCTGGGAGTACAGCGGATCGCGACCGAGGCGGGAGTGGCCCGGTCGACCTTCTACACCCACTTCCGGGACAAGTCCGAGTTGCTGATGCGGCTTGCCAACACCATGCGGACCACCGCGTTCGACGTCGCCAGCGAATGGAACCCGACGGCCGGCGCACAAGGCCTGGCTGAGGTCTTCGGCGAGATCGTCGGGATCTACCGCGAGTACGCGCCGGTGCTCACCGCGCTCAACGAGGTGGCGTCGTACGACCCGACGGTGCGGGAGTTCTGGGCCGCCGCGCTCAACCGGTTCGTCGAGAACACCGTCCGGCTGCTGACCGCCGACCAGGAGTCCGGCACCGTCCCCGCCGACCTCGACGCGGGGCACGCCGCCCGGATCATCGTGCTCGGCGGCGACCGGGCCATCTCCGAACACGTCGCGGCGACCGGCCCCGACACCAGCGGCGACGCGGCCTTCGCCCGCGAACTCGCGCTGATCTGGTGGCACGGCGCCTACCGCCGCCCCGCCTAGCGCACGACGCCCCCGCCGGCCGGGAAAACCGGACACCGCCGGGCCGGGAGAGCCGGATCCCCACCGGCCGGGAGAGCCGGAAGCCGGTCGTACCCTTGACCGGTGACCAGCGCCCTCGCCCACGGCACGCCCGCCGTGCTCGACGCGGCCGACTGGCAGGCCCGGCGGGCCGCCCACGAACGACGCGTCGACGAGTGGCTCACCCCGCACCTGGCCCGCCGCCGGGCCGGAGTCCGACACCCCGTCGAGGACTTCCTCTTCACCTACTACTCGCACCGCCCGGCCCAGCTGCGCCGCTGGCACCCGGGCGCCGGGGTGCTGCTGCGCGACGCCGACCCGGCGGAGTTCGGCGCCGACTACACCGCCGGACCCGCCGGGCTGACCCTCGACACCGGGGCGGTACGCGCCCGGCGGGCCGAGTCGGTCGAGTGGATCCGTACCCTGCTGACCCGGACCGCCCAGCGGCCCGGGCACTTCGGCTGCTTCGGGATGCACGAGTGGGCGATGGTCTACCGGCAGACCCAGGAGGAGGTACGGCACAACGCCTGGCCGCTGCGGCTGGACCCGGACCGGACCGCCGAGGTGGTGGAGAACGCCCGGATCCGGTGCAGCCACTTCGACGCGTACCGGTTCTTCACCGCACCGGCCCGGCCGCTGAACCTGCTCGTCCCGACCCGGGAAACCCAGCACGCCTTCGAGCAGCCCGGCTGTTTGCACGCGAACATGGATCTCTACAAATGGTCCTACAAGCTCTCGCCCCTGATTCCGTCGGAGCTCGTCGCCGACTGCTTCGAGTTGGCGAGACAGATCCGCACCCTCGACATGCGGGCCTCGCCGTACGACCTCGCCGATCTCGGCTATCCGCCGGTACGGATCGAGACCCCGGAAGGCCGGGCCGAGTACGCCGCCGCGCAGCGCGGCTTCGCCGAGCGGGCCGCCCTGCTGCGTACCCGCCTGCTCAGCGCCCTCGGCTGACCGGGCAAGCCCTGCCCGACCACCCGAACTACCCTGGCCCGATGGATCTCGGGACGGCGCAGGACCTCTGGGACCCGGAGCCGGGCTGGCTGAACACCGCGAGCTACGGGCTACCGCCCCGGCCGGCCTGGGACGCCTTACAGAACGCGCTCGACGACTGGCGGGCCGGCCGTACCTCGTGGGAGGGCTGGGACGCCTCGACCCGACGGTCCCGGGCCGCCTTCGCCGCCCTGCTCCGGGTGGCGGCGACCGACGTCACCGTCGGCGCCACCGTCTCCCAGCTGCTCGCCCCGGTCGCGGCGGCCCTGCCGGCCGGTGCCACCGTCCTGGTGCCGGAGGTCGAGTTCACCTCGAACCTCTTCCCCTGGCTGGCCCAGACCGGACGTGGGGTACGGGTCCGGACCGTCCCCCTCGACGACCTCGCCGACGCCGTCGACAGGAACACCGACCTGGTGGCGTTCAGTCTGGTGCAGTCCGCCGACGGCCGGATCGCCCGGTACGCGGACGTCCTGGCCGCCGCCGAGCCGCACGACGCGCTGGTGGTGGTCGACGCCACCCAGGCCTGCGGCTGGCTGCCGTTCGAGGCGGGCCGGGCCGACGTGGTCGCGGTCGGCGCGTACAAGTGGCTGATGGCACCGCGCGGCGCCGCCTTCGGCTACCTCTCCGCCCGGGTCCGCGAGCGGATGATCCCGCACGCCGCCAACTGGTACGCCGGGCAGGACCCGCACGCCGCGTACTACGGGCCGCCGCTGCGGCTCGCCGACGACGCCCGCCGGTTCGACCTCTCCCCCGCCTGGTTCTGTTTCGTCGGCGCGGCACCGGCGATGGAACTGCTCGTCGAGATCGGCCTGCCGGCGGTGTACGCGCACAACGTACGACTGGCGAACCGGTTCCGCACCGGGCTCGGCCAGCCGCCCGGCGACAGTGCGATCGTCACCGTCGACGTGCCGGACGCGGCGGAGCGGCTGGCCGCCGCCGGAGTCCGGGCGGCGGTCCGGGCCGGTCGGGTCCGCGCCTCGTTCCACCTCTACAGCACCGAACACGACGTCGACCTGGCGCTGGCCGCCCTGAGCTGAGGGCGCCCGGGGTCAGTCGGCGTCCCCGCGACGCATCTGCTTGATCTGTCCCCGACGTTTCTTGTCGGCCAGCCGCCGTTCCTTCGCGCCCCGGCTCGGCTTGGTCGCCCGCCGGGGCGGCGGCGGTGGCGCGATCGCGTCGGCCAGCAGGGCGGCCATCCGGGCCTGGGCCGCCTCCCGGTTGCGTAGTTGGGCCCGGTGCTCCGAGGCGGTGACGGTCAGCACGCCGTCGACCAGCCGGTCGCCGAGCCGCTCCACCGCGCGGGTCCGCAGCCGCTCCGGCAGCACCGCCGACCGGGCCACGTCGAAGGAGAGCTCGGCCCGGGAGTCGGTGGTGTTCACGCCCTGCCCGCCCGGCCCGCTGGACCGGGAGAACCGCCAGTTCAGCTCGGCGTCCGGGATGACGAGGCCCGGTCGGATGGTCACAACCATGTGGTCACCGTACGGCGTTCAGCCGCCCTTGCCGATGATGGTGTCCGCGGTGTGCTGCACCTGCTCGATCGGGATGGCGAACCCGATCCCGATCGACCCGCTGCCGTCGATGGTGGCGATCGCGGTGTTCACCCCGACCACCTCGCCACGGGCGTTGACCAACGGTCCGCCGGAGTTGCCGGGATTGATCGAGGCGTCGGTCTGCACCGCCGTGTGCCGGTTGTTGCCGAGCCGGACCTCACGGTCCAGGGCGCTGACGATCCCGGCGGTGACCGTGCCGTTCAGCCCGAGCGGGGAGCCGACCGCCAACACCGGCTCGCCGACCCGGGTGGTGCCCGGTTTGGCCAGCACCAGTGCGGTCAGGTTGGCGGCCGGTGGCACCCGGAGCACCGCGATGTCGCTGCGGGAGTCCCGGCCGACGAGTCGGGCCGGGAACTGCCGTCCGTCCGAGGTCTCCACCATCACCGCGCCGCCGCTCTCCCCGCCGCCACCCCGGGCCACGATGTGGTCGTTGGTGACGACGTGGTGCAGGTCGTCGAGGGCGAAGCCGGATCCGCCGGCGGACTTCCCGCCGCCGGCCACCATCACCGACACCACGCCCGGGACCACCTGCGCGGCGGCGGCGACCAGGTCGGCCGGTACGGCAGCCTGGGCCTTCGTCTGCTCGCCCGGCAGTTCCCGGCTGGCGACGTAGCCGCCGGCGAGCCCGCCGGAGACGATGGCGAGGGCGACCACGGTGAGCGCGGCGAGCAGCCAGCGCCGCCGATTCGGCGGCCTGGTCGGGTCGAACGACCCCTCGGGTACGCCGCCGGGCCGCCCGTTCGGGCCGAGATCCGGTGAGATGAACCATGGGCCGCGGGGTTCACCGAGCCCGGTCTGCACTGCCATGACTCACTCCTCGTCAGCTCGCTCCTCGTCGGGTCAGGCAACTCGACAGCTCGTCGGATCCACCGGATGCGCCGGCGGTGGTCACGGCAACCGGGAGAACCAGAGCATCGAGCCGCCCGCGGCCGCCAGGGCGAACAGCAGCCCGATGCCGATGAACCGGGCGGAGATGTCCTGCTTCTCGGTCCGGTAGCCGACCGAGGTGCCGATGTCCTCGTAGACGGCCCGCAACTCCTCGCTACTGCCCGCCTCGTGGTACCCGCCCTTGGTCTGCTCGGCGACGGCCCGCAGGGTCTGGCCGTCGACCGGCACCCGGATCGGCCGACCGCCCCGGGCCACGTACCCCGACGGGGTGCCGAACGAGATGGTGTGCACCGGTACGCCGTCCTGCACCGCCTCGTCCGCCGCGCTCATCGGATCCCGCCCGGAGGTGTTCGCCCCGTCGGAGAGCAGCACGATCCGGGCCGGCGGCGGGTCCTGCGCCCCCGGTACGTCGAACGTCCGGATCGCCTCCAACGAGGCGCCGATCGCCTCGCCGATCGCGGTCCCCTGCACCCCGGTGCTCCCCTCGGCGAGCCGCCGGATCCCGGCGTGCAGCGTCGAACGGTCGGTTCCCGGCGGCACCAGCACCGCCGCGCTGCCGGCGAAGGCGACCAGCCCGACGTTGAACTCGTCGGGGAGACTGTCGACGAACCGGTGGGCCGCCCCCTTCGCCGCCGCCAGCCGGTCCGGGTCCACGTCGGTGGCGAGCATCGAGGTGGAGACGTCGACCGCCACCATCACGGTGGCCCGTTCCCTCGGCACCCGTACGTCGGCCTGCGGTCGGGCGAAGCCGACGACGAGCAGCCCCAGCATGACCAGGAAGAGTCCCGCCGGCAGGTGGCGTCGCCAGTTCGGCCGGTCCGGAGCGACCCGGTCCAGCAACCGCAGGTTGGTGAACCGTACGGCGTACCGGCTGCGACGCCGCTGGAGGAAGACGTACCAGATGCCGAGCCCCAGCACCCCGAGGAGCAGCAGTAGCCGCTCCGGCGACTCCCAGCTCATGCCTCCCCCTTCGACCAGCCGATTCGCTCGCTCACGTCATCTCCTCGCTCCGCTCGCTCATGCCGCTCCCCTCGGCGCCGCCGGACGGGCCGGGGCCCGGGGCGCGCCGGCGAGTCGACGCTGGAGGTGGACGTGGCGGACGATGTCCGCGGTCCAGTCCCGGTCGGTACGCAGCGGCAGGTGGGCGGCGCCGCTGCGGCGCAACGCGTGCCGGACCAGGTCGGACTGCCGGGCGGCGGCCTCGGCGAACCGTCGGCGGAGCCGCCGGTCGGAGGTGGCGACCTCCCGGCGGCGCCCGGTCTCCGGGTCGACCAGGGTGATCACACCGACGTCCGGAAGCTCCAGTTCGCGCGGGTCGACGACCTCGACCGCGAGCACCTGGTGCCGGGCGGCGAGGCGGCGGATCGGCACCTCCCAGGCCGGCGTACCGGTGCTGTCGTCCGGCAGGCCGTCGAGGAAGTCGGAGACGACCACCACCAGGCCCCGCTTCGGAGCGGCCCGGTGCAGGGCGGTGACCGCCTCGGCGAGCGGCTGCGGGTAACCGCCGGCCTCGCCGCGCGGGGCGGCGAGCAGCGTGCCGAGCAGGCCGAGTAGGTGCGCCCGGCCGCTGCGGGCCGGCACCCGCCGCAGCCCGGTCCCGTCCAGCAGGTACGCGCCGAGTCGGTTGCCGATCCCGGCGGTCAGGAAGCCGACCGCCGCGACCGCCGCGACGGCGAGTTCGCGCTTCTCCAGCTCGGCGGTGCCGAAGTCCATGCTCGGCGTCGAGTCGACCAGCAGCCAGGTGGAGAGTTCCCGGTCGGCGTCGACCTCCTTGACGTGCGGCAGTGTGGTCCGGGCGGTCACCGCCCAGTCCATCCGACGTACCTCGTCCTCACCCGGGCGGTACTCCCGGCTGCCGGCGAACTCGCTGCCCGGACCGGGCAGCAACCCCAGGTACTGGCCGTGCAGCAGCCCGTCGAGCCGGCGGGTGACCAGCAGTTCCAGCCGGCGCAGGCGCTGTTCGGGCGCCAACTGTCGCAGCGTCGGCTCCCCCGGGCCCGGCCAGCTCCGACCGTCGGCCGGGGGTGCGGGTGCCGTACGCCGACCGGCGCGGTGGAGTCGGCGGATCACGCGACCGCCAGGTTGGCCCGGTGCGGCTCGCCCCGGCTCGGCGCGATCCGGGGTGGGGGCACGGCGTCGACGAGTCGACGTACCACGAAGTCGGCGGGCACCCCGTCGGCGACCGCGTCGAAGGAGAGGACCAGTCGGTGCGAGATGACGTCCGGGGCCAGTTCCCGTACGTCGTCGGGGAGCACGTAGTCCCGGCCGCGGAGCAGGGCCTGGGCCCGGGCGGCGGCGACCAGTCCGAGGGTGGCCCGGGGACTCGCCCCGTACGCCAGGTACGGCGCCACGTCCGGCACGCCGAACCGGGCGGGATCCCGGGTGGCGAGGATCAGCCGGACGACGTACTCGGCGAGGGCGTGGTGGACGAAGACCCCGGCGGCCCGCTCCTGCAACGCCCGCAGCCGGTCCGGGTCGAGGACCTGGCGGGCCCGGGGCCGCTCCGCACTCATCCGGTAGAGGATGGCGAGTTCGTCGACGTCGTTCGGATAGTCGACAAGCACCTTCATCAGGAACCGGTCACGTTGCGCCTCGGGAAGCTGGTAGACCCCCTCCGACTCGATCGGGTTCTGGGTGGCCAGCACGAGGAACGGTTCCGGGACCGGATAGCTGCGCCCGCCGATGGAGACCTGCCGCTCGGCCATCGCCTCCAGCAGCGCGGACTGTACCTTCGCCGGCGCCCGGTTGATCTCGTCGGCGAGGACCAGGTTCGCCATCACGGGCCCGAGTTCGACGTCGAAGCTCTCCGAGGACGCCCGGTAGATCCGGGTGCCGACGATGTCCGACGGCACCAGGTCCGGAGTGAACTGGATCCGGGAGAAGCTGCCGCCGACGGTGGTGGCGAGGGTCTGCGCGGCGAGGGTCTTGGCCACTCCCGGTACGCCCTCCAGCAGGCAGTGCCCGTCGGCGAGCAACGCGGTGAAGAGCCGCTCGACCAGCCGGTCCTGTCCGACGATGACGCGTTTGACCTCGAAGAGCGCCTGCTCCAACTCCGGTCCGGCCGACTCGTTCTCGACCGGCCTGGGGCGGCTGGTCACGGTGTCTGACATGTCCGTCACGGTGCGGGCTTCCCGGCCTCGTTCCCGACAAACCTGGCCGGTCCCCCGGGTGCCGGTCCATCCCGGCACAGAGCTACCGGGTCACCTCGACCGTCCCAATAGAATCGGGTACGGCAAAACCGTCACCGGGGTCGGGGACGGTCGAAACGGGGAGGCGCCGGTGCGGATCCGACGATCGCTGGCGGCACTGCTGGTCGCGGCACTGGTCGGCGGAATCGGCACGACGGCGGTCGACGCGGCGGTGTTCGGCGTGGCCGGGGACGGCCGGTTCGGCACCCCCGCCGCGGCGGCCCCGGACAACAGTCCCGCGCCGCACTACGCGGGGGTACGGATCGTCCGGGCGGTTCCCGGCCAGCCGAGCACCCCCCGGTTCTCCCTGCCGCCCGGTTACACCCTGGTCGCCGGAGCCCGGCACCAGGTGGCGAGCCGCGCCGAGTTCACCGCCTTCGTCAAGGGACCGCGGGCCGAACACGGCGTCCCGGTCACGGTCCACTGGCCCGACGTGTACGTCGGTTCGGTCGTCGCCACCGACACCCGACTTCCGGTACGCCGCTTCACCGACGATCCGCACCGGGTGGGTTTCCTGCTCCCGGTCGTCTCGTCGTCCCCGGACGCCAACCAGGCGACGATCCAGGTGTGGAGTGTGCTCAGCCGTTCGACGGCGAGCGGACTGCACTGGCGGGTCGAACACAACGACCCGGACCGGGCGGCCGGGCCCTGGGCCGACGTGCCGTGGCCGGCGCCACAGGCCGCCGCGGTGGTCAACTGGATGGTCGCCGCCGAGGCGGTGTTGCGGGATTCGGGGCTGATCGCCGAGGCCCGCCGCCGGGGACACTTCTTCTCCCTGATGGGCTTCGAGACCAACAACCCGCTGCACCCGGACAATCCACCGCACTGGCACCTGGCCTACTACCCCGGGCGGGACCGGTCCGCGCCCCGGGCACACGTACCGCACCTCTGGGTCGACGAGCGGGGTCGCACCTTCTACAACGGCATGGACGTCCAGGGGCAGGGCCGACAGGCGTTCCGGGCGGGCGAGCCGGCCCGGATCCGCGACGCCGCCGGCAACCCGGTCCTCACCCTCACCATCCGGGCGGACGGCGGGCTGGACCTGGTCGCCCCGAACGGTCCGCGTTACTCGATCGTCGCCCCGGACGGGCACTTCGGCGACGGCGTCGACGTCCTGCGCGACGGTACGCCGTGGCGTTCGTTCGCCACCCGGGACGACGTCAAGCTCGGCGTACTGGTGGTGCAGGTCCGCCGGACCGGCTCGACCGCGCCCCACCGGACGACCATCCACCGCTACGACGCGCTGACCGGGGTGCTCGCCCGGTCCTGACCGCCCGCCGTCGGGCCGGGCCGAGCCGCCCGCCGTCGACCCGAGCCGACCCGGGCCGCCCGCCGTCGGGCCGACTCGGGCCGAGCCGGCCGCCGTCCGCGTACGGCTTCTCCACAGGTCCTCCACAGTCGACGGCTAGCCTGCCGACATGAGCGTGGATCTCGCGATCGACCCCGGTCCCGAACCGTCGACCCGTCCCGGGCGCCCCGGCGGCCGGTGGCTGACCGGGCTGTGCTGGCTGTTCGTCGTACCGACGCTCGGCTGGGTGGTGGTCCGGGTCGGCGGGCTGGACCGGGGACCCCTGGTGCAGCTGCTGGCCTTCACCCCGTACGTGGCGGCGTGGACGTTGCCGCTGCTCGGGCTGACCCTCGCCGTACGGCGCTGGTGGGCGGCGGGCGTCGCGGCACTCTGTGCGATCGTGCTGCTGGGCCTGGTCGCGCCCCGGGCGCTGGCCGACGGGGCACCGGCCGCCGACGGGCCACGGCTGCGGGTGCTGACCGCGAACCTGCTGGCCGGAGCCGCCGCGCCGGAACCGCTGGTCGACCTGGTCCGGACCCACCGGGTCGACGTGCTGGCGCTGCAGGAGTTCACCCCGGGCGCGGAGGCGGCGCTGGACCGGCTCGGCCTGGCCGACCTGCTGCCGCACCGGCAGGTCAATCCCGAGGTGGGCACGACCGGTTCGGCGCTCTACTCGCGGCTTCCGCTGGCCGATGTCGGGACGCGGCACAACCACGGCGGCTTCACCCAGGCGTACGGCACAGTCCGGCCGGACGGCGGGCCACCGGTGCTGGTCGAGTCGGTCCACCCGATGGCGCCCTTCGCGCTGCGCACCATTGTGTTGTGGCGCACCGACCTGGCGGCGCAGCCGCCGGCGACGCCGGACGGGCCGCTGCGGATCCTGGCCGGGGACTTCAACGCCACGCTCGACCACCAGCCGCTGCGGACACTGCTCGACACCGGGTACGTCGACGCCGCCGCCACGGTCGGGTCCGGGCTCATCGGCACCTGGGGCCCGTACGACGGCGACCTGATCCCGCCGGTGACCATCGACCACGTGCTGGTGGACCGGCGGATCGGGGTACGACGGGTGGCCGTCTTCCCGCTGCCCGGCTCGGACCACCGCCCGGTGCTGGCCGAGTTGACCCTTCCCGCGCCTGGCGGCCGGTGAGGGGCGCCCGACGGCCCGGAAGGGGCTCTTCCGGGCCGTCGGCCACCGCTCCGGCGACACGATAGGGCCTCTTCCCTGCGGCCGCCGGCCTCCGCGTCGTGGCGGACGCGGAGGCCGGCGGTGGTCAACCAGGGTCAGGGAAGGAACACCGCGAGGTGGAAGCTCCGGTTCGCCGGCTGGTTGGCGGCGTTCCAGGTCTGCACGAAGACCCCCTGGGCCAGGTTGGTCCGGCCGACCACGGAGATCAGGCCGGAGGGCGAGACCCCGACGCTGCCGGTCAGCCCGATGGTGGCGACGAACGCGCCGGTGTCCACCGGCGTGTTGAAGACCACCTGGTACTGCCCCAGGCCGACCAGGGTGACCGAGACGGCCTGGCTGCCGCGGACCAGACCGCCGTTGGCGCTGACCACCGCGAAGAGCTGCGCGCTCGACGCCTGGGTGCCGGCCTTCGCCGCCGCGGCCTTCGCCGCGTCGATGTCGGCCTGGGTGACCGGTGGCTGCTGGACCACCTTGCCGTTGACCCGGACGGCGGACGGATCGACGCCGCCGCCCGGTGCGGCGACCGCGATGCTGCCGCCCACGAGGGTCAGCGCAAGTGCTCCGACGACGAGCAGGATGGACTTGCGCCCGAACTTCTTGGCCATGACGTCATCTCTTTCCTTGTGACCGAAATGGTGATGGTCTTGCCTGCGACGGCGTTGTCCTGTGACCGCTCCGGCACGCTCACGCCCAGTCCGGTCGAAATTGACAGCAGCTTTTCCCCCGTGATTCGACAGGGTTTGGCCACGTTGTCTTCCGTCGGACTGGCGAGCACTGAGTTGAATGATCGGTGCAGGGATAGGGCCGCTGGAGAACGTACGATCGGCGCCGACCGTCATCACATTTACCAGCGGTTACTACTCAGAGTGGCCACTCAACAACCATGAGGGAACATAGCATTCAGCAAACCCGCAGGTCAATAGCGGTATCACCCGGTCGAGGGGCCCGAGAAACCGATGACAACAGGCGACGGACAAGCGTCAAAAATGCGAATCTCGGTTCGGATCTCACTTTTCGTTCGCGTTCCCGAGCGGTACGGGAAAACGGCCCCGTTCACCGGCCGAAAACCGGGAACGGGGCCGTCCACAGGGCCGCCTGCCGCCTACACCTCCGCGACCGTCCGGGCGACACCGTAGGTGAGGGCGTCGACCAGGGCGTGCCAGCTCGCCTCCACCACGTTCGGGTGTACGCCGACGGTGGTCCAGTCCCGGCCCCCGTTGTCGGCCGTCTCCACCAGGACCCGGGTGATCGCCCCGGTGCCGTGGCTCCCCTCCAGGATCCGCACCTTGTAGTCGGCGAGCTCGAACCCGCGCAGTTCCGGATAGTGCCGGAGCAGCGCCACCCGCAGCGCCTCGTCCAGGGCGTTGACCGGGCCGTTCCCCTCCGCCGTGGCGATCACCCGCTCGCCGCGTACCCGGAGTTTGACGGTCGCCTCCGAGACCACCGCGCCGTCCTCCCGGTGCTCGACCAGCACCCGGTACGACTCCAGCGCGAACGGCCGGACCGGGCCCTGCCCGGGCAGCTCGCTACGGACCAGCAGTTCGAACGAGGCGTCAGCGGCCTCGAACGACCAACCACCGGCCTCCAGTTCCTTCACCCGCTTCGTCACCCGGGCGGCGGCGTCGGGATGGCCGGCCAGATCCAGTCCCAGCTCGCGGCTCTTCAGCTCGATGCTGGCCCGGCCGGCCATCTCCGTCACCAGGATCCGCATGTCGTTCCCCACCACCGCGGGGTCCACGTGGTTGTAGAGCAGCGGATCCACCTTGATCGCACTCGCGTGCAGCCCCGCCTTGTGGGCGAAGGCGGCGGCCCCGACGTAGGCCTGGTGGGTGTCGGGGGCGATGTTCGCGATCTCTGCGATGGCGTGCGAGACGCGCACCATCTGTTCCAGGCAGCCGTCCGGTAGGACAGGCAGCCCGAGCTTGAGTTGCAGGTTGCCGACCACCGCGAAGAGGTCGGCGTTGCCGGGCCGTTCGCCGTAGCCGTTGGCGGTGCCCTGGAAGTGGCGTACCCCGGCCTCGACCGCGGCGATCGTGTTGGCCACCGCGCAGCCGGTGTCGTTCTGGGTGTGGATGCCGAGCCGGGCCGGTGGGACGCCGAGCCGCTCGGTCAGGTCGCCGATCGCCGCCGTCACCTGGGACGGCAGCATCCCGCCGTTGGTGTCGCAGAGGACCACGACCTCCGCGCCGGCCTCCAGCGCCGTCTCGACCACCGCCGAGGTGTACGACGGATCATGGCGGAACCCGTCGAAGAAGTGCTCACAGTCGATGAAGACCCGGCGTCCCTCGGCGGCGAAGTGCTTCACGCTGTCCCGGACCATCGCCAGGTTCTCCCCGGCGGTGGTCCGCAACGCCCGTTCGACGTGCCGGAGGTCGGACTTGGCGACCAGGCAGACCGCCGGGGTCTCGGCGTCGAGCAGTGCGCGTACCTGCGGATCGGCGGCGACGTCGAGGCCGGCCTTACGGGTCGCGCCGAAGGCGACCAGGATGGCGTGCTTCAGGTCGAGTTCGGTACGGGCCCGCCGGAAGAACTCGGTGTCCTTCGGCATCGCCCCCGGCCAGCCGCCCTCGATGAAGCCGACTCCGAACTCGTCGAGCAGCCGGGCCACCGCCAGCTTGTCGACGACCGAGTAGCTGATCCCCTCACGCTGCGCCCCGTCCCGCAGCGTCGTGTCGTAGACCTGGTACGTCATCTGATTCCCTTCGGATGTGGCGCAGCCCCTGCTCCGTCGCCCCCGGCGCGAACCCGCCTCCGGTCCGGCGGGCACCGTTGCGCCCGGCGGACCGTGTTCGGCCCGACAAACAAAATGACCCCCCGCGGATGCGGGAGGTCTGCGCGCTCGGCGGAGAAGGATGCCGGCGCGCTAGCTGCCAATAATGAGTGCGGAGCAGGTCACGCAACGTACTCTGCCACCTTGTCGAGTATCTGGGAGGGAAAATCCACATGCCGGGACCGACCGTGGTGTCGGAACCGGTGGTGTGTCGATCAAGCCGACTGGGTACGACCTTCCGGGACAGGGAGAACAACCTCGAACAGTCGAGAAGAGGAGTGACTGCCCATGGACAGGCTCGATCCTCAGTCGACCCCGCAGCAGTACCCGACCGAGCAGCCCCCGCAGCAGTACCCGACCGAGCAGCGGTACGCGACGGATCCGTTGGCGCCCGACCCGGGCGGAGCGGTCCTGGGCGGCGCGCCGTCGGGCGAGTTCGACCCGTGGCGTTACCGGGACGATGCCGGGGTGACCGGCGCCGACCTGGTCGGCTACAAGGTCGAGGCGACCGACGGCGGCATCGGCAAGATCGACAGCGCCAGCCACGAGGTGGATGCCAGCTACCTCGTCGTCGACACCGGCCCGTGGATCTTCGGCAAGAAGGTCATGCTGCCGGCCGGCGTGGTGAACCACGTCGACCACGACGACCGGAAGGTGTACGTCGACCGGAGCAAGGACCAGATCAAGGCCGCTCCGGAGTTCGACGACACCGGTCACGAGGACCCGACGTACCGGGACAAGATCGGTAGCTACTACGGCGGCACGTACGGCGCCACCGGCTGGACGATCCCGCCGGGCCGCGCGCTCTGACGGTACGAAGCAGCGGGGCCCTGCCGGTCCGTTCTCCGGATCGGCAGGGCCCCTTGCCGACCGCGCTAGGGTGATCGGCGTGGACGTGGCACCGGCACCACCTACGGCTTCCTTCAGCACGCTCTTCAACTTCCGGGACGTCGGTGGTGTCCCCGGGGACGACGGTCGTACGGTCCACCGAGGGCGGTTGTACCGCTCCGACTCGCTCCACCGGCTGGACGACCTCGACCGTACGGCGTTCCGCGCCCTCGGTGTCCGTACCGTGCTCGACCTGCGACGCCCCTCCGAGGTGCACCGCGACGGTCGGGTGCCGGACCATCCGGGCCTGGTCTACCGGCACATCCACCCCGAGCACGCGCTCTGGGAGGAGACCGCGTACGTCGAGGAACTCGGGCTGGCCCGCTACCTGGCCGACCGGTACCGGGACCTGGCCGAGACCGGAGCCGCCGGGCTGGCCGACGCGGTCGGGGTGATCGCCGACGCCGACGCCGCCCCGGTGCTGGTGCACTGCGTGGCTGGCAAGGACCGCACCGGCGTGGTCTGCGCCCTGACCCTCTCCCTGCTCGGGGTGGCCGACGAGCAGATCGCGGCGGACTACGCGCTCAGCGCCGAGGCCTCGGCCCGGTTCAGCAGGTGGGTCGCCACCACGCTGCCCGAGGGGACCCCGGTGCCGGCACCGTTCCTGGCCTGCCCGGCCGAGGCCATCCAGATCTTCCTCACCGAACTACGCGAACGGCACGGCTCGGTCGCGCGGTATCTGACCGGCGCCGGCCTCGCCCCGGAGCGGATCGACGCGCTCCGCGCCCACCTGCTCAGCTGACCTCTCGCCCACCCACGACAGGCGCGCGCCACAAACCGGTGACCCGCCGTGGCTGAACGACCACCCCGCCGCAGGCCGGTGGCCCGCCGTCCGGTCGTCGGGCCGGACCGCGGGCCACCGGGAGTCGGCGCCGGTCAGGCGATGTGGTGGATCCAGCCGTTGACGTCCTCGGCCCGCCCACGCTGGATGTCCAGCAGCTGCTGGCGCAGGCCCATGGTGACCTCGCCCGGGTTGCCGTCGGCCATGGTGAACTCGCCGTCCGGGAACCGCACCTGGCCGATCGGGGTGATCACGGCGGCGGTGCCGCAGGCGAAAACCTCCCGGAGCCGTCCGCTGGCCGCGTCGGCCCGCCACTCGTCGAACGCCACCGGCCGCTCGACCACGGCCCGTCCCTGCTGCTGCGCCAGGGTGATCAGGGCGTCCCGGGTGATGCCGGGCAGGATCGTGCCGCCGAGCGGCGGTGTGACAAGCGTGCCGTCGTCGTAGACGAAGAAGATGTTCATGCCGCCCAGCTCGTCGACGTACCGCCGCTGGACGGCGTCGAGGAAGACGACCTGCTCACAGCCGTGTTCGGCCCCCTCGGCCTGGGCAGCCAGCGACGCGGCGTAGTTACCGCCGCACTTCGCCGCGCCGGTGCCGCCCGGCGCCGCCCGGGTGTACGTCGGCGACACCCAGACCGCCACCGGCTTCACCCCGCCGGAGAAGTACGACCCGACCGGCGAGGCGATCACCGCGTAGAGGTACTCCCGGGCCGGGCGCACCCCGAGGAAGACCTCGTTGGCGAACATGAACGGCCGCAGGTAGAGGCTGCCCTCGTCGGAGGTGGGCAGCCAGGCCCGGTCGATCTCGATCAGGTGCCGCAGCGAGTCGAGGAACGCCTGCTCCGGCAGGGCCGGCATGGCCATCCGGCGGGCCGACTCGGCGAACCGGGCGGCGTTGGCGTCCGGCCGGAACATCGTCACCCCGCCGTCGACGGCGTGGTACGCCTTTAACCCCTCGAAGATCTCCTGGGCGTAGTGCAGTACCGCGCTCGCCGGGTCCATCGGGATCGGCGCCCGCGCCTCCACCCGGGCGTCGTACCAGCCCTTTCCGTCGGCGTACCGGATCGTGACCATGTGGTCGGTGAAGACCCGGCCGAATCCCGGATTGGCCATGAGCGCCTCGCGCTCGGCGGCGGCTACCGGCTGAGGATTCGGACGGATCTCGAAGTCGAGCTTGTCACCACCGCTCATCGCGTTGACCTCCAAGGAAGGAATCCGGGCACCCGGGCTGGCGTGCCGGAGTGGAATTGTGCCTGAAACTTACCCCGAACGGTCGTTCACCTCGACCCTCTGGTCGTCCGGCCACCCCGCACCAGGCGCACGTTCACCCAGATCCGTCAGCGAACGGCGGTTTGCGGTGCCGGCCGAGGGCCGTCGACACCCGCCGGCTCGGGCCGGACGACGGGTACGCCGGCTCGGCCCGGACGTGGGTGACGGGTCAGGCCGACGCGTGCGCGGCGAGCCGGTCTCCGATGTCGGCGGTACGCCGCGGCGTGCCCGGGGTACGGGACGCCAGTTCGGCGGCGACCGCCTCGGTTACTCGACGGGCCTCCTCGGGGTGGCCGAGGTGGTCGAGGAGCAGCGCGGCGGAGAGCACCGCCGCGGCCGGGTCGGCCACGCCCTGGCCGGCGATGTCCGGGGCGGAGCCGTGCACCGGCTCGAACATCGACGGGCGGGTCCGTTCCGGGTTGATGCTGCCGCTGGCGGCCAGACCGATCCCGCCGGTGACCGCGGCGGCGATGTCGGTGAGGATGTCGCCGAACAGGTTGTCGGTGACCACCACGTCGTACCGCTGGGGCTGGGTGACCAGGAACATCGCGGCGGCGTCGACGTGCTGGTACTCGGTCTCGATGTCCGGGTGCTCGGCGGCGACCGCGGCGAACGTCCGGGACCAGAGCGAACCGGCGTTGGCCAGCACGTTCGTCTTGTGCACCAGGGTGACCTTGCGGCGTTCCCGGCGGGCGGCGCGGGCGAAGGCGTCCCGGATCACCCGCTCGACGCCGTGCCGGGTGTTCAGGCTCTCCTCGGTGGCGACCTCGGCGGGGGTGTCCCGGTGCAGGGTGCCGCCGGCGCCGGCGTAGAGCCCCTCGGTGCCCTCCCGGACCACCACCAGGTCGATCTCACCCGGCTTCACGCTCGCCAGCGGGCCGGTGGTGCCCGGCCAGAGTCGGGCGGGCCGGAGGTTGACGTACTGGTCGAAGTCGAAGCGGAGCTTGAGCAGCAGGCCGCGCTCCAGGACGCCCGGCGGCACCGTGGGGTCGCCGACCGCGCCGAGCAGGATCGCGTCGTGCTCCGCGAGTTCGGCGAGTACGGAGTCGGGCAGCACCTCGCCGGTCCGGTGGTAACGCGCCGCGCCGAGGTCGTATTCGGTGGCCTCGACGCCGGGCAGCACCGCGTCGATCACCTTGCGGGCCTGCGCGACCACCTCCGGCCCGATGCCGTCACCAGCCACCACCGCGATCCGGGCCACCGCCACTGTCCAGCTCCTTCGCTGCCTCGTACGTGTCTAGGGAACGTTAAGGTACCGTCCCGGCTCCCGGTACGACGCTCTCACATTCTGAGAATTCCTGCGCACAGGACCTTCTCAGGAAGCACTCATGGGGCAACCATCTTCGCTGCCTATGGTGAGCCGCAGGGGCCCGGCGGGGCCGGTCGACGCAGGACCGCCAGGGGGCCGGCCGAGCTGGTATCCAGGGGGGAAGATGCGGTTCCAGGGGGCGAACATGCGGGTCCCGGGCGGTGGTGGACGCGGCCGTGACCAACGCCGCCGTAACGGTCTTCCGGCCCCGCTCGGCGGGCGCGGCCGGCCGGACCTACGGCTCGGGGTCGGCCGACGCCACGAACGACCCGGCGCGACGCTGACCGACCGGGTGGTGGCCCGGCACACCGTGCAGACCTCGATCGGTGAGTACACGATGATCCTGAACGGCGCCGGTGTGGTCGACCGGCGGGAGATCAGTGACGCACTCCAGGACGCGGTCGCCGAACTGCGGGCGATCGACCTCACCTACAGTCCGGCCCGGCCGGCGAGCCTGGTCTCCCGGCTCCGCCGGGGTGAGGTCTCCGCCGAGGCGTACCCGCCGTTGGCCGACATCGTGGCGCGCTGCGCGGCGATGCGGGCCGCGACCGACGGCTGGTTCGACGCCTGGGCGGTCCCCGGCGGCTTCGACCCCGGTGGGCTGCTGGGCGGCTGGGCGGTCGAACGGGCGGCGGCCCGGTTGCGCGCCGCCGGTGTCGGGAACTACGCCGTGGTCAGCGGAGCCGACCTCACGGTACGGGGACACGCGCCGCACGGCGGACCGTGGCGGATCGCGGTGCACCACCCGACCGACGGCGCCCGCCCACCGATGCTGCTGGAACTCACCTCGGGTGCGGTCGGCACCTCCGGCGTCGCCGGCCGGCGTGACCACGTGGTCGACCCGCACACGGGTGAGCCGGCGAACCGTCTGGCCGCGGCGACCGTGACCGGCCCCGACCTGACCGTCGCCGACGGGTACGCCACCGCACTCTACGCCGCCGGCCAGGCCGGACTCGACTGGTTTCCGACCCGCGACGGCTACCGGGTGCTCTTCGCCGCCCCACGCTGACCGTCCACCGTCCACCGTCCACCCGGGACCGACGGGCACCGGATGCCCCGCGACCGGGTGAATCATGCGCGCGACCGGACGCCGGTCGCACCGGCCGACGATTGCCCGGACGCCGGTCGCACCGGCTGATGGTCGCCCCGGCGGACGCGATCGGCCCCCGCGGTCTCGGCAACGATCGCGGGGGCCGATCAGCGACGAGTGCGCGTGGCTCGCGCACACGGGGGTGCTGGCTACCCGGCCGGCGCGACGCCTCATCACCCGAAGACGAGTCCACGCCCAGGAACTCGCCGGGTATCCGCGTCAATACGCTATCGACCGGACGTGAGTCCCCGCAAGAGCCACCGTTCCGCGTGTCGGCCGGGTATGCGGCAACGACCCGACACCGGGATGGCACGCTGTACCACCGTGACTTTTGATCTGAGCGTTTGGGCCCTCCGGCACGGCGCCTCGGCGGCGGACGTCCGGGCGGCCCACAACCGGTGCCGGCAGGGCGTCCACGTGGCCGGCGCCCCGGAGCCAAGGATCTTGTCGTTCTACCGCGCGGTGACCGCCGGCTATCCGGACCGGCCGGGCCCCCGGACGCCCTGGGCGGTGACGCCGCTGCACGTCGCCCCGGACCACGTGGAGATGAACCTCGACGAGTCCTGCCCGGACCAGGTCCTGCTCGACATCGAACGGCTGGCCGGTGAGCACGGGCTGCTGCTGCTCGACCCGCAGGACGGATCCGTCTACCCGCCGCCGACCAGGGTGACCCGCTGACGTCGGACGCCCCCCGCCCCGGGG
>NZ_JBDPLT010000012.1:0-192711 GCF_039871775.1 Plantactinospora sp. B5E13 | reverse complement strand
CCGTACGCGACTTCGCAAGAGACTCCAGCAGTTCCCGCTGGCCGGGTTCGAGCACCAGTGGTGCGGCAGCACGTGTCACGTCTCGAGTCTACTCCAATGACTAGCTATTTACGAGACAGAACACTAGGAACCGACCGTCGCCTGGTAGGTCAGGATCTCGGTGCCGTTGCCCTCCTCGCCGTTGTCCGGAGCTGCCCACATCGTCAGCCGGTTGCCGTCGGCGGCGAGCTTGAGCGGGTTACGGGTCGCCACGTGCCCGGCGGTGGACCACTGTTGGAAGGGCACCTCGCGTAGCACGTCGCGGCTGCGCAGATCGATCAGCGCCATTCCGCCGAGTTCGTAGCTGGCGGTGGTGCCGCCGGCTGCGGGGTTCTGGGGCAGGTTGGTGACACCACCGCAGATCATCTTGCCGGCGGGTACGTACTGGCAGTCCTGGTAGTCGATGAAGAAACTCTGGTTGTCCCAGGTGCGCAACTGCCTACCGCGCAGGTCCCACTCGGCGAAGCGACGGGAGCCCCAGGTGTTGCCGACGAGGTGGCCGGTCGTCTTGTCGAGGACCACCCCGCCGAAGTGGTCGGTGACCTCGAACTGCTTGTGGACCTGCAGGCTGTCGGCGTCGACCCGGTAGACGATCGTGCTGCTGTTGGGACGGTACTGGGCGACCGGAACCCAGACGTTCCTTCCGTCGAAGTCGATGCCGCCCGGGTGGTACATGTCGCCCTCGCCGAGGACGATGTCCCGCTTGAGGTTGCCCTGGCGGTCCATGACGAACAGGTGGCCGATGCCCTTGCCGGGGGTGCGGTCGTAGCCGTTCTGCGGGGTCGGGTACTTGACGGTCGGCTCGAGGATCTCGACCGCGGACAGGAAGATCCGGTCGCCGGCGAAGGCGATGCCCTCGGTGTGGAAGGTCGGGAACTTCAGCTTCAGCTTGCCGGTCAGCTGCCACGAGGTGTCGCGGTTCACGGCCTGGAAGGCGGTTGCCAGCGCGCTGTCCCTGGGGTGGTCGGTCCGGTCATCGCCGGCGGGGCCGGTGGCGTGGGCGGCGGCGGCGCCACCCAGGGTCGCGGCCAAAGCTACGCCCGCCACCGTGGTCCACCTGGTGCTCTTCTTCATTGGTTCCTCTTCGGCTTGTTCCGCAAGGGCCAGGCGACCGTAGGGAACCGCGGTGAACCGCTCCTGATCCGGTGGTGACGTCCGCCCGAATGCTGGTGGATTGGGGGGCACCTCAGCCGACGTCGACGAGGTCGGCGACCACCACGGTGATGTTGTCCGGCCCGCCCGCCCCCAGGGCGAGGTCGACCAGCCGTTGCGCGCAGGCGGCCGGGTCTGGGTGGCCGAGCAGCGCCTCGGCCAGGCTGTCCGCCCGGACCACGTTGGACAGGCCGTCGCTGCAGAGCAACCAACGGTCGCCCTCCTGCGGGACCAGGGTGGTGTACGAGGGGGTGACCGGTTCCCCCTGCAACGCCCGGGTCACCACCGCCCGTCGCGGATGACTGTGCGCCTCGTCGGGGCTGATGACCCCCTCGTCGACGAGCATCTGGACGAAGGTGTCGTCCCGGGTCAGCTGGGTCATGGTGCCGCCACGCAGCAGGTACGCGCGAGAGTCTCCGACGTGGGCCAGCGCGAGACAGCTTCCGGTGCGGGCGAGCAGCAGCGCGGTCAGGGTGGTGCCCATGCCCTGCCGTTCCTGGTCCTCGGCCACCGCCGCCCGGATGCCGGCGCTGGCCGCGTCGACGGCGTCCTGGAATCCGGCGACCAGCCCCTCCTCCGGGGTCTCCACGTCGAGTGGGCGGACCGCTTCGATGGCGATGGTGCTGGCCAGGTCGCCGGCGGCCATCCCGCCCATACCGTCGGCGACGGCGAGCAGCCAGGCGCCGGCGTGCGCGGAGTCCTGGTTCGCCCCCCGGATCAAACCGCGATGGCTCAGCGCCACGGATCGCAGCTTCAGGCTCATGGCAGGCAGCCTGCCAAAAAGACGGCCGAAATGCTTGCAGTAGATCACCGACTGGCCGGGACGCCACACAATTTCACTGTCCGTCACCGGCAGCGCTACGGGTCGCCCCCGTTCGGGGCAAGGTCGTGGGTTACCCGGGTGCCGTCGGTCGGGTCCGGACCGGCCGGCCCGGCACCCGTGGCCCGGCCCTCCCCGCACGGCTTTCTATCCAGCACTGTCGATTGACATGCCGGTAATGGGCTGGCAACATCGGGATCGATATTGGGAGCGCTCCCAACGAGAATCCCCCGATACCTCCGCCGGAAGTCTCCGCACCGCGTCCGGAAGGACTCCCGTGATCCGACCCCGTCACCGCGCCCGCCGGCCGGCCATCGGCCGCCACCCCCTCACCCTGCTCGCCACCACCGCGCTGCTGCTCGGCAGCGGCGCCTCCGCCGCGTACGCCGAACCGGCCCAGCCGAGGGCGGCCACCGAGCACATCGTGAACGGCACCTTCACCGACAGCACCGCACCCTGGTGGTCCACCGCCAACCTCCCGCTCTCCGTGGTCGACGGGCAGCTCTGCGCCGAGGTGCCGGGCGGACTGGCGAACCCGTGGGACGCCAGCCTCGGGCACAACAGCATCCCCCTCGCCGACGGCGCCGCCTACACGCTGAGCTTCCGCGCCTCCGCCGACGTACCGGTCACCGTCCGGGCCAACGTCCAGCTCGACGAGGAGCCGTACACCACCGCCCTCTCCCGGGAGGTGAGCCTGACCCCCGAGGGCGGGGAGTTCGGGTACGAGTTCACCGGCGCCATCGACTCGACCAACGGCACCCTCACCTTCCAGCTCGGCGGGGCCGCCGAGGCGTACACGTTCTGCCTCGACGACGTCTCGCTGAGCAGCGACGCCCCCACCGACCCGCCGCCGGGTGGCGCCGAGCAGATCACCAACGGCGACTTCGCCGACGGCACCTCCGGCTGGTACTCCTACGGCACCACCTCCACCGGGGTCGTCGACGGTCGGCTCTGCTCCGCCGTGCCGGGCGGGCTGGCGAACCCGTGGGACGGCGGCGTCGGGCAGAACGACGTCGCGCTGATCGCCGGCGAGACGTACGTCCTCTCCTTCGACGCCACCGCCGAACCCGGCGCCACGGTACGGACGGCGGTGCAGCTCGGCGCCGACCCGTACACGTCGTACTTCGTCGAGGACGTCGCGTTGACCAGCGAGGTCCAGCATGTCGAGCGGAGCTTCACCGCCACCGAGGACACCGAACTCGGCCAGGTCGCGTTCCAGGTCGGTGGCAACGCGGAGGCGTACACGTTCTGCGTCGACAACGTCTCGCTGCGCGGCGGCGAGGAGGAACCGCCGTACACCCCGGACACCGGCCCCCGGGTCCGGGTCAACCAGGTCGGCTACCTGCCCGACGGCCCGAAGAACGCGACCGTCGTCACCGAGGCGACCGACCCGCTGGCCTGGCAGCTGAAGAACGGCGCCGGCACCGTGGTGGCCAGCGGCCAGAGCACGCCGCGTGGTGTCGACCCGGCGTCGGCGCAGCACACGCACAGCGTCGACTTCTCCGGCTACCGCACCCCGGGCAGCGGCTACACGCTGACCGCCGACGGCGAGACCAGCCACCCGTTCGACATCTCCGCCGAGGTGTGGAAGCAGCTCCGCTCCGACTCGCTGCAGTTCTTCTACATCCAGCGCAGCGGCATCGAGATCGACGGCGACCTGGTCGGCGAGGAGTACGCCCGGCCGGCCGGCCACCTGGGGGTGGCGCCGAACCGGGGTGACACCGACGTGCCGTGCCAGCCCGGGGTCTGCGACTACCGGCTGGACGTCCGCGGCGGCTGGTACGACGCCGGCGACCACGGCAAGTACGTCGTCAACGGCGGCATCGCCACCTACCAGCTGCTGAACGCCTTCGAGCGGACCAAGACCGCGCCCAGTGCCGGTGGCGGCGCCGCGCTCGGCGACAACACCCTGCGGCTGCCGGAGCGCGGCAACAACGTGCCGGACATCCTCGACGAGGCCCGGTGGGAGCTGGAGTTCCTGCTACGGATGCAGGTGCCGGCCGGGCGACCGCTGGCCGGGATGGCCCACCACAAGATCCACGACCGGAACTGGACCGGCCTGCCACTGCAGCCGGAGGACGACCCTGAGCTGCGGGAACTGCACCCGCCGTCGACGGCCGCCACGCTGAACCTGGCCGCCACCGCCGCCCAGTGCGCCCGGCTGTACGCCCCGTACGACGCCACGTTCGCCAACCGGTGCCGGACCGCGGCGACGACCGCGTACGCGGCGGCGAAGGCGAACCCGACCCGGTACGCCGACCCGCTTGACGGCAACGGCGGCGGCTCCTACAGCGACGGCGACGTCAGCGACGAGTTCTACTGGGCCGCCGCCGAGCTGTACCTCACCACCGGCGGGGCGTCCTACCTGGCCGACCTGACCGCCTCGCCGCACCACACCGACGAGGAGATCTTCGGCCAGCACGGCTTCGGTTGGGGCAGCACGGCAGCCCTGGGCCGACTCGACCTGGCCACCGTGCCGAACGGGCTGCCGGCCGCCGAGCGGGACCGGATCCGTGCCTCGGTGACCGCCGCCGCCGACGCCTACCTGGCCACACTGCGCGCCCAGGCGTACGGGCTGCCGATGCCGGGTCACCCCGGTGCCTACTTCTGGGGCGCCAACAGCAACATCATCAACAACGCGGTGGTGCTCGCCACCGCGTACGACCTGACCGGCGACCCGAAGTACCGGGACGGGGCGATCCAGGGAATGGACTACGTCTTCGGCCGCAACGCGCTCAACCAGTCGTACGTCACCGGCTGGGGCGAGAAGTCCTCGCAGAACCAGCACAGCCGGATCTTCGGCAACCAGTACGACGAGTCGCTGCCGAACCCGCCGGCCGGTTCGATCGCCGGTGGCGCGAACGCCAGCCTCGACGACCCGTTCGCCGAGCAGTTGCTGGCGGGCTGCGCCCCGATGTTCTGCTACGTCGACGACATCGCCTCGTACGCGACGAACGAGGTGGCGATCAACTGGAACTCGGCGCTCGCCTGGATCGCCTCGTTCCTCGCCGACCAGGGCGCGGCGACGCAACCGGCCGGCAACGGTACGAGTTGCCAGGTGACGTACACCAACTACGGCACCTGGGCCGAGGGCGGCGGCTTCACCGGGCAGGCGACCATCCGGAACACCGGTACGACGCCGATCACCGGCTGGACGCTGCGGTTCGCGTTCACCGGGGACCAGAAGGTCCGGGAGGCGTGGATGGCGAAGGTGAGCCAGGCCGGTGCCACGGTCAGTGCGACGAACGAGTCGTACAACTCGCGGATCATGCCGGGTGGCAGCGTGATGTTCGGTTTCAACGCCACCACGGCCGGCGGGGCGAACCCGGACCCCGGCCTGTTCACCCTGAACGGGGCGGCCTGCCGCTGACCTGCCCACCACCACCGACCGGTGCCAGGCCCGTCGCCGGTCGGGAGGGACCCCTGCCCATCCCCCGTATGGGCAGGGGTCCCTCCCTCCCCACCCTCAGCGGAGGGTGTCGAGGAGGCGCTCCCCCTGTTGCCAGACGGTCAGCGCGGAGAAGACCCCGAACAGCAGCACCGCCCAGACGAGCGCGGCGACGCGGTAGCCGCGCGGCTGGATCGGCTCCGGCAGTACCCGGCGGTTGAGCACCAGCAGCAGGATCGAGTAGACGAACATCATCATCCCGCCGACGCAGGCGGAGATGACCAGCAGGAGCAGCGGCTGGTCGAGTCCGGCCAGCAGGATCACGCAGCCCAGCCCCACCAGCCCCCAGACCAGTACGAAGTAGATCCGGCTCTCCGAGAGCCGGGGCAGGTACGAGGTCTTGATCACGTCGGCGGCGAGTCGACTGGTGTAGTCGACGATGCCCATCGCGGCGGCGAACAGGGAGAGCGCACCGACCGCCCAGAACAGGACGCCGAACCAGGGCCCCACCAGCTCCTGTAGCCGCTCCCCCTCCACCCGGAGGAACGAGACGCTGTTGGCCAGGCCGGGTACGCCGTACACGGTGGAGTAGGCGAGCAGCGACATCAGCACGATCGTGACGAACGAGATCAGCAGGAACGTGACGAGCTGCTCCTGGTTGGCCAGCCGCCACCAGCGTCGCCAGCGGCCCAGGTTCCCGTCGGTCGGCTCGAAGACGAAGCCCGCGCCCTCCGGCGCCGCCTCCTCCCGACCGGTGACCGGGCTGACCAGGCGTGGCACGTACCGGCCCATGCCGTAGCCCTTGTCCCGGATCCAGTTGGACTGCACCAGGTTCTGTCCGCCGCCGGCTCCGGCGAAGACCAGTGCGGAGAGCATCAGCGCGAAGCCCAGCTCGGTGGGGAAGTCCGGCGCGGTCACCGCCCGGGGCAGCTCGCCCCAGGCCCGGGCGGAAATGGCGAAGCCCACCGCCACCACGACAAAGAGCAGCACCAGTCCGACCTTGACGAACTCGACCCGTTCCAGGGCGGTGTAGACCACCGGTGCCAGGGTGAGCACCGCGCCGATGGTGAGCAGCATGCCGATGGCGATCCAGGTCACGTCACCACCGAAGAGGTACGTCACCATGGTCGCCGAGCTCGACGCCCAGCCGGGCCAGAGGTTGGCGAAGTAGACCATCACCGCGAAGACCAGTCCCCAGTGCCGCCAGAATCGGGAGAACCCGGTCAGCGCGGTCTCCCCGGTGGCCAGGGTGTACCGCTCGATCTCCATGTTGAGGAACCACTGGGCGACCAGGCCCACCGCGGCGGCCCAGAGGAAAACCAAACCGACCTGCGAGGCGATGTACGGGAAGAGGATGAACTCACCGGATGCCAGCCCCACGCCGGCGGCGACCACCCCGGGTCCGATGATCCGCCACGCGGACGCGGGTGGTGGTGGCAGTTCCCGGACCGTCACCCCGGGCAGGTGTCTGGTGGGAAACCGGTCGGCGGCGGTCGGCGCCATCAAAACCTCCAGGGGACGGGACGGTGCGATGGACGGCTACGACTCATCTGTTTCCCTGCGGTGACGACGGTGAATCCGGTTCTGTCACCATGGACGGCGTGGGGAGCGACGAGCCGGAGCAGGCGACGACGGAGGAGTTGGTGGTGCGGCCGGGTGGGCCCGGGGACGTCGCCGTGGTGCTCGGCCTGCTCGACGGGGCCACCCGGTGGCTGGTCGCCCGGGGCCGGGTCGACCAGTGGGGCAGCGCACCGCATTCGGACAACCCACGGCGGATCGCCCAGGTGCGTCGCTGGGCCGCCGACGGCGAGCTGTACGTCGCCGAGTTGGCCAACACCGCGGCCAGCGTCCCGGTCGGCGCGTTGGTCGTCGGTGGGGCCGTACCGCACGTGCCGCCGGCGACCGAGCCGGAACTCTACGTCAACCTGCTGGTCACCGATCGGGCGTACGCCGGACGCCGGATCGGCGCCCGGCTGCTCGCGTACGCCGAGCGGCTCGCCCGCGAACGCGGTCTCGACCTGCTCCGGGTGGACTGCTACGCGGGTGGCGACGGCGCGCTGATCCGGTACTACGAGAGCCAGGGCTTCACCGCGACCGCACCCTTCACCGTCCAGCTCACCGACCGCCGGTGGCCGGGTCAGCTGCTGGAGCGCCGGCTCGGCTGATGGTGAGCGCGGCCACGGGCGGCCAGGTGACATGATCGACGGTATGAGCGAGGTTGCCCTGGCCGAGCTCCGGTCACTGTCCATCCCGGTCCGCGCCGACTGTCTGCGGATCCTGGAGGCGGTGGCCCCGGCCATCGCCCGACGCTGGCGGCGCCGCACCGGGGTGCCGCTGTTGTGGCTCACCCTGCCGCCCGGCGACGACCCGGAGGTGCACGTCGAGCCCACCGCCCGGTACGACCTGGCCGCCGCCAACGGATACCTCGACGAGTTCCGCGAACTGTTCGCGGCGGCCCGTGAACTCTGAGCGGTCCTACCCGCGCGATTCCGGCAGGACCTTGGCGCCGAACGTGTCGACGAAGGCGTCCTGTTCCTGGCCGACGTGGTGCAGGTAGATCCCGTCGAAACCGAGGTCGACGTACTCCCGCAACCAGGCGGTGTGCCGGCCCAGGTCGGCGGAGATGTTCACCACCTCGGCGACCCGTTCCGCCGGCACGTCCGCGGCGACGACGTCGAAGTGTTCCGCCGTCTCCAGGTCCCAGCAGACCGGCGGGGCGAAGACGTTGCTGCGCCACTGCTCGTACGCGATCGACGCCGCCTCGGTCTCGCTCGGCGCCCAGCTCAGGTGGACCTGGAGGTGGAGCGGGCCGCGACCGCCGGCTCCCCGGTACGCGTCGACCATCCGCCGCAGCCGGTCGACGGGCGCGTTGACCGTGATGAGCCCGTCGGCCCACTCGGCACACCAGCGGGCGGTCGCCTCCGACACCGCCGCCCCGACCAGCGCCGGTGGTTGCTCCGGCCGGGTCCAGAGCCGGGCCCGGTCCACGCTGACCAGTCCGTCGTGGCTGACCTCGTCACCCGCCAGCAGTGCCCGGATCACGTCGACACACTCGCGCAGCCGGGCGGTCCGGACCTCCTTGCGCGGCCAGCCGTCCCCGGTGACGTGCTCGTTGCTCGCCTCCCCGGTGCCGAGCGCCGCCCAGAACCGGCCCGGGTACATCGCGGCGAGGGTGCCGATCGCCTGGGCGACGATCGCCGGGTGGTACCGCTGCCCGGGGGCGTTCACCACCCCGAAGGGCAGCGTGGTCGCCTGCAGCGCGGCGCCGAGCCAGGACCAGGCGAAGCCGGAGTGCCCCTGCCGGGCGCTCCACGGTGAGAAGTGGTCCGAGGACATGGCGGCGTCGAAACCCGCCTCCTGGGCCCGGACCACGGTCCGGAGCAGCGCGGCAGGGTGGATCTGTTCGTGGGAGGCGTGGATACCGAAGACCGTCATGGCGGTCCTCCGTACCCAGTCCGGGCGGTGGTCTATCCCGGGCTGCCGGCGGATCGCGGGGTTGTCACTCGCTGTGCGAACCGGCGCCGGCGCCGGCCCCGGCGCTGCCCTCGCCTACCCAGACCGCCTTCAGGTCGCAGAACTCCCGGATGCCCTGGGCGGAGAGTTCCCGGCCGTAGCCGGAGTTGCGTACCCCGCCGAACGGCAGTTCCGGATAGGAGGTGGTCATGCCGTTGATGAAGACCAGTCCGGCGGCCAGGTCGGTGACGAAGCGTTCCTGCTCCGCCGGGTCCCGGGTCCAGGCGTTCGAACCGAGGCCGTAGTTGGTGCCGTTGGCGAGTGTGATCGCCTCCTCGTACGAGGAGACCCGGTAGAGGCCGGCGACCGGGCCGAAGACCTCCTCGGCGTACATCCGCATCTCCGGGGTGAGGTCGGCGACCACGGTCGGCGGATACCACCAGCCGGCCCGGTCCGGGCGTCGCCCGCCGCAGAGCACGCTGGCCCCCTTGTCCGCCGCGTCGCGTACCTGCTCCGCCACCTCGGCGCGGCCCCGTTCGGTGGCCAGCGGGCCGATGTCGGTCCCGTCCTCCATCGGGTCGCCGACGGTCAGCGCCGCCATCCGCGTGACGAAGGCGTCGGCGAACTCGTCGTAGACGTCGGTGTGCACGATGAACCGTTTGGCGGCGATGCAGGACTGGCCGTTGTTCTGGCAGCGGGCCACGGTGGCGACCTCGGCGGCCCGTTCGATGTCGGCGGACGGCATCACCACGAACGGGTCGCTGCCGCCCAGTTCGAGCACGGTCTTCTTCAGGTACCTCCCGGCGCTGGCCCCGATCGACCGGCCGGCGCCCTCGCTGCCGGTCAGCGTGGCGGCCCGGACCCGGGGGTCGGCGAGCACCTGGTCGATCTTCGCCGAGCCGATCAGCAGGGTCTGGAAGGCGCCGGCGGGAAAACCCGCCCGCCGGAACAGTTCGTCCAGATAGAGCGCGGTCTGCGGCACGTTGGAGGCGTGCTTGAGCAGCCCGACGTTGCCGGCCATCAACGCCGGGGCGGCGAACCGCAGCACCTGCCAGAGCGGGAAGTTCCACGGCATCACCGCGAGCACCGGCCCCATCGGCTGGTACCGGCCGTACGCCCGGGTCGCGCCGACCGCCGCCGCGTCCGCCGGCTCGTCGGCCAGGAAGCCCTCGGCGTGCGCGGCGTAGTAGCGGCAGGCGGCGGCGCACTTGCTCACCTCGGCCTTGGCTGAGGCGTACGTCTTGCCCATCTCCGTGGTCATCATCCGGGCCACGGCGTCGCGTTCGGCGTCCAGCAGGTCGGCCGCCGCCGTCATCCACCGGGCCCGCTCGGCGAAACCCGTGCTACGCAGCTGCGCGAAGCCGTCCGCCGCCCGGGCGAGCGCGGCCTCCAACTGCTGGTCGGTCATCTCGTCGAAGGTCTTCAGTACCTGCCCGTTGGTCGGGTCGATGGTGGCGATCGACATGACGTCGTACCCCCTGTGGTCGGCGGGATCGGCGACCGTGCCGGATCCCGACCCGGGGCACGGCCGCCACGTGAATCACTCGAACATCGAGTGGCGGGTCCCCGGCGGTTCCTCCCGGCGCCGCGCGACCCGACGCCGCTGCACCACCACCAGGTCGACCACGGCGACGGCGGCGAGCACGAAGAGGATCACCGCGAGCACCAGGAGATCGGCGCGCAACGCCAACACCCCCAGCACCACACAGACCACCAGGCCGAAGGAGGCCAGCAACAGACGGAGGTTGAGCGCGCTGTACGCGTGCCCGACCGTCCCTTTTCGCCCGCGGGGCTGCGATCTCGTGGCCATTTGGCCGAACTACCCGTTACCCGGCCCCGCTAACCTGCCCACGCCATCACCTGATCCGCGCGGCGACCGGGTGGGATGCCCGGAGCGTGCCGGGGTACCAAGGAAACATGACCGACGTGCCCGTACTGCCGGAGACCCACGCCGACCTGCTGACCCGTCCACTCTTCGCCCACCTGGCGACCCTGCGCCCCGACGGTGCGCCACAGAGCAACGTGATGTGGTTCGACTGGGACGGTGAGCGGATCAGGATGACCCACACCCGGACCCGGCAGAAGTTCCAGAACCTCCAGCGTGACCCCCGGGTGGCGTTGTCGATCGCCGACCCGGACGACCCGTACCGCTTCCTCGAGGTCCGGGGGGTGGTGGAGAAGGTCGAGGACGACGACGCCCAGGCGTCGTTCTACCGGTCTCTGCAGGAACGCTACGCCAACGTGTACGACATCACCGACGCCCCGGTCCGGGTCATCGTGACCATCCGCCCGGAGACCTTCGTGGCGGTCACCGGCGGCCAACCAGCGCCCCGACGCTGACCCGGGTTGTCGACAGCGGGGTTCCTGGACGACAGCGTCACCCGTAGAGTAACCATGCGAATTCTTTCCGCTCCGCTCCGTACGGGGAGAAGCATGGTCAGTCGATGGACCGCCGCGATCACCGCCGTCCTGGCGATTTTTGCCCTGGCCTGCGAGGGGGGAGCCGAGGGTGGACAACCACCACCCCCACCCGACTCGCCGCGCCCCGGACTGCCGTCGTCGATCGCCGCACTCGGGGACTCGATCACCACCGGCTTCGGCTCCTGCCTGACCCTGGCCGCCTGCCAGCGCAACTCCTGGGCGACCGGAAGCTCGAGTCGGGTGGACAGCATCTACCGGCGCCTGTTGGAGGCCAATCCCGCGATCCGGGGCAACGTCCGCAACGAGGCGTCGAACGGCGCCCGGGTGGGCGCCCTGGCCGACCAGGCGGCCGACGCGGTACGCCGCAAGGCGGACTACGTGACGGTGCTGGTCGGCGCGAACGACGCCTGCCGGACCCGGATCGAGGACATGACGGAGGTCAGGACCTTCCGGGAGAGTCTCGACCGGGGCTTGCGGGTGCTGAAGGAGGGCCGACCCCGGGCCCAGGTCCTGGTGGTGAGCATTCCGGACCTGTACCGGCTGTGGGAGATCGGGCACGACGACGAGCGGGCGGTCCGGGCCTGGGGCAACCGGATCTGCCCGTCGCTGCTGGCGAACCCGACGTCGACGGCGGAGGTCGACAAGACCCGCCGCTCGACCTTCCGGGCCCGGATCGACGCCTACAACAAGGAGCTCTCCGCCGCCTGTCGGGCGTACGGGTCACGCTGCCGGTACGACGGCGGGGCGGTGCACCGGGTGCGGTTCAGCCTGGACATGGTCAACCGGCTGGACTACTTCCACCCCAATGTGGACGGTCAGAACAAGCTCGCCGAGGTGGCGTGGCGGGCATCCGGCCTGGCCCGGCGGGCCGACTGAACAGCGGCGGGACGCGCCCGGCCGCCGGCCGACCGGGCAGCGGCGACACCCGCCGATCTGCCGGGCCGACCCGACGGCGCACGGCGGCTCAGTCGGCCGGTGCCGACGGCGGTGGCGGCATGATGGCCCGGGGGCGGTAGAGCTCCTGGGTCCGGGCCGCCAGGTCCTTGGTGGCCGACGAGTTCGCCCAGGTGCCGAGGATGATCGCGGCACCCGGCACGGCCTTGGCGAAGAGCCGCTTCGCGGCCCGGATCCCGGCCATCTGCGCCAGCTTGAGACCCAGCCGCAGCATCGCCTGCCGCAGCGGCGTGTTCGACCTGCCCAGCAGGGCACCGGCCCGTTCGTGCCCGGCCGCCACGCCGAGCGCCAACCGTGCCGTCTGGGCGATCTTGTGGACCCGCTGCAGGACCAACAGGTCGGTGGCCCGGTCAGGGTGTGTCGGATCGTGGCCGTACGCGGCGGCGACGTGCAGCACCATCCGGGCCTGGGTCCAGGCGAGTACGCCGACGTCGGCCACCGCACCGGCCAGGCCGGCGGCCCCGGAGATGGCGCCGGAGAGTCGGGCCCGGATGACAAACTTCCGGATCGCGAGCTGCGCGATCTCGTCCGGGGAGAGCTGCGGATACCAGGCCCGGATCCGCTCGACCCACTCCCGGGCCTGCGGACCGAGCCGGCGGACCGCCTCCAGCGCGAGATGTTCCGGGGCGTACTGCGGGTCGGCCTTCATCCGGTCCCACAGGCCGGTCGGCGGCACCGCCGAGGGGTCCGCGTCCTCGGGCTCGACCGGCAGACCGTCCGGTCCCAGGGCGGCGGCGGTGGCCAGCGGGCCCGGTGGGACCGACGGGGTCGCCCGGCCGGTGGCCGGCGCCACCCGGGCGGCCACGGACGCGGTGGCCGGCCCGTCGGCCTGCGGGCTCGTCACCTCCGTCGACGGGGTGACGTTGTCATCGGCGGGGAACGGTGCGGACTCCGTCAAGGGACACTCCGAGTGCGTGGGATGGGAACGAGGTCCGGCGGTGGCAGCGGGACGGCGTACGGTTCAGCGCCGGCCCCGCAGCCGGCTGACGATCCGGCGCAGCCGCTGCTGGTTGCCGGGCTTGGCCAGCTCGCGCCGGCCCCGGGCGATCAGCTGTCGCCCCTGGGGCGACCTGAGGAACATCTGGATCCGGTGCATCAACGACGCCATCTCGGTCCTCCTGTGGTGGTCCTGCACCAGGTTTACCCGATCCCCGGTTCGGTCACACCGGCCAGTCCCGTACCGGCCCGGGTGGGGAGTTCCATCATGGCCCGCCGGGACAAGGAGCGACCATCCTCGGCGGCCGGGCACAGCGCACCGCCCGCCGGAACGGCTCCCTAGTGGTCCCGGGGCAGCAGCGCGTCGACCACCCGGGTCGCGTTGCCCTCGTGTTTGGCGTAGTGCTCCGGGTAGGCCGAGACCTGTACCGCCTGGGCCGCCTCGGTCAGCCGCATCCGCTGCCAGCCGGGGACCTGCCGCAGTGCCTCGAAGAACCGGGCCGTCGCGTACGCCGGGTCCATCAGCCGGCCCACCGGCCCCCAGCCGCTGCTGCTGCGCTGCTGGAACAGTCCGACGGAGTCGTGGTCCCAGCCGGTCCCCTGGTGCGGGTACCGCTTGGACTCCGGCACCACCTCGCTGGCCCGGTTGAGCAGGTTGCTCTCCTGCATCGCGGTGGCCACCCCGATGACCAGCGCACGGCGCGGCATGCCCATGTCCCGTCCGGTCCGGACGATCGCCCGCGCGTTGTCCATCTGCACCTGGGTCAGGCCGGCCACGGGTGCCGAGTCGGCCAGCGGCGGCGACTCACCGGGGCTGGTCTTCGACGTCGCCGGGCCGGAGTCGTCGGTCGGCTTCGCCTCGCCGGCGGCGGTCGACGGCTCGGCCGGGCCGCCGGCCCCCACGCCGCCGGTCGACTGGTCCGGCCGGGAGAGCGCCACCCGGTCCCCCGGACCCACGGTGCCCGGATCGGCCGTCGGGTCCGCCGACCGGGTTCCGCCGACCACCGCGGCCACCAGGCCGAGGCAGCACAGCACGCCCGCCGCCGCGTACCAGGCCCGGTTCCCGCCACCGAGCCGGTGCCGCAGGCCGGCCAGGATGACCAGGGTCGCCGCCCACCAGGAGCGCCACCGCGGCCGGCCGGCGTCCGCCAGCCCGGAGGACGGTACGGACGAGGGGACATCATCCGATCGGACAGTGCGCCGTACGGCGGTGTGCTCCAGCTCAGAAAGGTCGTCGTCACGCATCCGACGAGGCTAGGCAGGCAAACCGTCGACTACGGGGAGTCACCGAGTGGCGCTGGCCACACCTGGTGGCTGAGTAACCGGTCAGCGACCGGCAGGGGTGAACGGGAACGGCCAACCCGGACAAGCATGGCAGATCAGGCGCCGCGCTCGATGCCGGCCTATCGCACAGGTACCACCCGACGTCCGGCACCAGGACCCGGTCGGCGGCCGCTCCGCCGATCGACCGATCCGACGCGGGCCGATCGGCCCACCGCCCGATCCCCGTCAGGGCCCAGTCGTGAGACCGTGGGGCATGACCCAGGTCACCGACGGCCGGGGCCGACCCGACCTCCGCCGCCTCCCCAAGGCCAACCTCCACCTGCACCTGACCGGTTCGATGCGCCCGAGCACCCTCGCCGAGCTGGCGGACCGCTACGGGCTGTCGGTGCCCGACCCGCTGCCGCCCGGCGCCGTGCACGGCTGGTCGGCGTTCCAGAGCCGGTACGACCTGGCCCGCGCGACACTGCGTACCGCTGACGATCTCGCCCGGGTGGTCGCCGAGGCCGCCGCGGACACCGCCGCCGACGGTGGCGGCTGGCTGGAGATCCAGGTCGATCCGACGACGTACGCGGCCCGGCTCGGCGGGCTGGAGCCGGTGGTGGAGGCGGTCCTCGCCGGGACGGCCGGCGGACGTACCGGGGTGGTGCTCGCCGCGAGCTGGGCCGGACCGCCGGACCAGGCCCTCCGGGTGGCCCGGCTCGCCGCCCGGTACGCCGACCGTGGCGTCGTCGGCTTCGGACTCTCCAACGACGAGCGGCGGGGCCGGATCGCCGACTTCGTCCCGGCGGTCCGGATCGCGACCGGAGCCGGGCTGCTCGTGGTGCCGCACGGCGGCTTCTACGAGGCCGCCTGGCACGTGCGGGACTGTGTGACGCTGCTCGGCGCGCACCGGGTCGGCCACGGGCTCACCGCCGCCGTCGACCCGGCCACCCTCGACCTGCTGGCCGCCCGCGCGGTCGCCCTGGAGGTGTGCCCCAGCTCATATCCGCCGTTCGGGGTCACCGCCGACCTGGCCGCGACACCGCTGCGTGCGCTGCTGACCGCCGGTGTGCCGGTGGCGCTGGGCACCGACGACCCGCTGCTGTTCGGCACCGGTCTGCTCGACCAGTATCTGCTGGCCCGGGACGTGCTGGGCTGCACCGACACCGAACTGGCGGCGCTCGCCACCGGCTCCGTCGACGCCTCCGCCGCTCCCCCGGCGGTCAAGGCCACGATGCGGGCGGGCGTCGCCGGGTGGCTCGGTGGAATGGACCAAGATAGCGGCAGCGTTTGCTACCTCGGGGCGCCGTTCGACACGGACGCGTCCCGGCGTACCCCGTTGAGGAGGTCCTGACCGGTGCTCGACCCGAACGAGCTCTACGAACTCACCGACGACCTGCCCGAGCTGGGGCAACCGGTGCTGATTCAGGCACTTTCCGGCTTCGTCGACGCCGGAAACGCGACCCGGCTCGCCCGGGAACACCTGATGTCGACGCTCGACTGCCGGACGATCGCGACCTTCGACGTCGACCAGCTGCTCGACTACCGCTCCCGGCGCCCCACGATGATCTTCGTGGAAGACCACTGGGAGCACTACGAGGCGCCGAAGCTGGAGCTGCACCTGCTCCGTGACGACGCCGACACGCCGTTCCTGATGCTCTCCGGCCCCGAGCCGGACTTCCAGTGGGAGCGGTTCATCGCGGCGCTGACCGGACTGATCGAGCGGCTCGGCGTCCGGCTCACCGTCGGGCTCAACGCGATCCCGATGGCCGTGCCGCACACCCGTCCGATCGGGGTGACCGCGCACGCCACCCGACCGGAGCTGATCATCGGCTACGAGTCGTGGCTGCAGCGGATCCAGGTGCCGGGCGGCGCCGGCAACCTGCTGGAGTTCCGCCTCGGACAGCAGGGACGGGACGCCATCGGGTTCGCGGTGCACGTACCGCACTACGTGGCGCAGTCCGAATACCCGGGCGCCGCCGAACTGCTGCTGACCTCCGTCTCCCGGGCCACCGGGCTGCTGCTTCCCTCGGAGCCGCTGCGCGAGGCCGCCGAGGCGGTACGCGTCGAGATCGACCAGCAGGTGGCCCAGACCGACGAGGCCGCCTCGCTGGTACGGGCTCTGGAGGAGCAGTACGACGCCTTCACCAGGGGCCGCAGCGGTCCCAACCTGCTCGCCAACCCCGCCGGGCCGCTGCCGACCGCCGACGAACTCGGCGCCGAGCTGGAGCGGTTCCTCGCCGAGCACGGCCGGCCCGGGGAGACGCCGGGCAGCTGAACCGCCGCACCGGCCGGTCCGCCCCGCCCGGGAGTCTGACGGGCGTGGCGGCGGGCCATCCGGCAGGCTGGTGGTATGCGTCTGGCTACCTGGAACGTCAACTCGGTCAAGGCCCGGCTGCCCCGGCTGCTCGGCTGGCTCGCCGACACCCGGCCCGACGTCGTCTGCCTGCAGGAGACGAAGTGCCCGGACGGGTCGTTTCCGGTCGCCGAGGTCGGTGAACTGGGCTACACGGTGGCCAGCCACAGCGACGGCCGCTGGAACGGGGTGGCGATCCTGTCCCGCGTCGGACTGACCGACGTGACCGTGGGTTTCGCCGACGAGCCCGGGTTCCCGGACCCGGAGGCGAGGGCGATCTCGGCGACCTGCGCCGGCGTACGGGTCTGGTCGGTCTACGTGCCGAACGGCCGTACCCCGGACTCGCCGCACTACGAGTACAAGCTGGCCTGGCTGTCGGTGCTGCGCGACGCGCTCGCCGCCGAGGTGCGGACCGGGCGCCCCCTGGCGGTCTGCGGCGACTACAACGTCGCACCGACCGACGCGGACGTCTGGGACGCGTCGCTGTTCGTCGGCTCGACCCACGTGACCCCGCCGGAACGACAGGCCCTGGCCGACCTGCGGGCCCTCGGCCTGGTCGACGTCGTACCGACGCCGATGAAGGGTCCACACCCGTTCACCTACTGGGACTACCGGGCCGGGATGTTCCACCAGAACAAGGGCATGCGGATCGACCTGGTGTACGCCACCGAATCGTTCGCCGGCACGGTCCGCTCGGCGTACGTCGACCGGGAGGCGCGCAAGGGCAAGGGGCCCTCGGACCACGCCCCGATCGTGGTGGACGCCGAACCTGCCGGCGCCTGACCGGCCACAACTCGCGAATAGGGTGGAGTCATGGCAGTTGTGAAGATCAACGCGATCGAGGTGCCACCGGGCGCCGGTCCCGACCTGGAACGACGGTTCGCCGCCCGGCAGGGCGCGGTCGAGAACGCCCCGGGATTCCTGGGCTTCGAGCTGCTCCGGCCGGTGGGCGGCGAGTCCCGGTACTTCGTGTACACGAAGTGGGAGAGCGAGGAGGCGTACCAGGCCTGGGCGGCCGGGCCGGCCCGGGAGGCGCACGCCCGCACCGGGACCGACGGTGCGCGACCGAAGCCCGTCGCCACCGGGGCCACGCTCCTGGAGTTCGAGGTGGTGCAGCAGGCCGGACCGACCGGGTAGGCCGGCCCACACCGGGTCCCCCGCCTCAGCGATCTCGGGAGTCGACCAGCGAGGCGAACACGACGATGTTGTCGGCGTAGCCGGTGCTGCCGCCCACCCACCGTCCACCACAGGTGATCAGGCGCAGCCAGGGACGCTGGTAGTCGCCGTAGACCCGCTCGGCCGGCAGGGCGTCCTTGTCGAAACGCTCGACCGAGTTGACCTCGAAGATCGCCACCGACCGGTCCTGCCGGACCACCTCGATCCGGGCACCCGCCCGGAGCTTGGCCAGATCGTGGAAGACCGACGGTCCGGTACGGGTGTCCGCGTGGCCGACGATGATCGCCGGGCCGAACTGCCCGGGGGTCGGCCCCCGGTCGTACCAGCCAGCCTCGTTGTGCCGGTCCAGATCCGGTACGGCGATCGTCCCGTCCTCGGCCAGCCCGACCCGGTGCACCGGCGCCTCCACCTTGATCGACGGGATCTCCAGGCGCACCGGCCGGCTCGGCTCCAACACCGGGAACTCGTACGGCGGAGCCTTACTGCCGCTGTTGAGCCACCACCACGGCCCGTCCGCCGACCGCCCGAGTCCGGCCCCGGTGGCGAAGACCCCGACCAGGACAAGAATCACCGCGAGCGGGCCGACCGTACTCCGGCGCTGCCGAGCGGCCGGGCCACCCCGGGCGGCCGGATGTCGCAGGTGCGGGGCCGGACGTCGGCCGCCGAGCCTCGGCCGGCGGGCGGTGGACATGCGGGACATCGGACGCGTACTCAGATCCGCCCGGGGGCCGCCGGCCGGCGCCGTCGGCGGAGCGCGACCATGCCGAGCAGCACACCGAGGGCGGTGGCCGCGAGCCCGCCGACGACCAGCAGTTGCCCCGGGTCATCTCCGGCGGTACCGCCGAACCCGGTCGCCGGCCCGCGGTGCGGCCACTGCCCACCATCCGGCCACTGGGCACCGCCCACCACCACGAGCCTGGTCGACGCGTTCCTGCCGTCCGGGCAGCTCAGCCGGACCCGGTAGGTGTCCGCCCGGGTGGTCTTCGGCACGGTCGCCACCGCAGTGAGGAATCCGGCCTGCGGATGCACCGTGACACTGCCGAACGCAGGCGACTCGACCGTCGCCGGCTGGGTGTTGGTCCGGCAACTGGCCTTGATCCCGACCATGTACCCAGCCTCGACCGTGCTCGGGTTCAGCTGGACGAAGACGTCGGCGGCGCGGGCCGGGGCCGCGCCGAGGAGTATCCCGGCGAGCACGACCGATACGACGGACACGACGGCCGACAGTGCGGCCCGGTGTCGACGGCTGAACACGTTCCCCCTTCCCGGCGCCTCGGGCAGGGCCGGACGCGGGGGCCACCGGGCCTGCCGTACGGAGAAATCCTCTCATCTGACGGCGTCCGGCACATCCGGTCGCGGGTTATCGGTCAAGATCGGCTGCGTCGACCGGGCATCGCGTAGGCTCAGGTACCCGTGACCGTCACCAGCCAGGACCAGACCCTCGGGACACCTGCGGAACCCGCCGCCGGGACGTCCCCGGACCGCCGTACCACCGGGACGGTGGCGGACCCCGGGGACGCGGCGACGACCGGTCACCACGCCCAGATCCGCACCTTCCACCCGCGTCGGGGGCGGCTCGGTGTCCGGCAGCACGACGCGCTCGAGCGGCTCTGGCCGACGTACGGGCTGGAGATCCCGCCCGGGCCTCCCCCCGCGCCCACCCCGGTCGACCTGGCCGCGCTCTTCGACCGGCACGCGCCGGTCGTACTGGAGATCGGGTTCGGGATGGGGGACGTCACGGCGGAGATGGCCGCCGCCGACCCGGACCGGGACTACCTCGGCGTCGAGGTACACACCCCGGGCATCGCCAACCTGCTGAGCCTGGTCGAGCGGCGCGGCCTGCGCAATGTCCGGATCGCCCGGGGCGATGCCCTCGACCTGCTCCGGCACCGGATTCCGCCGGACCGGCTCACCGCGATCCACGTCTTCTTCCCCGACCCGTGGCCGAAGGCCCGCCACCACAAGCGTCGACTGATCCAGCCCGCGCACGTCGCACTGCTCCGATCCCGGCTGGCCCCGGGCGGGGTGCTGCACTGCGCCACCGACTGGGCCGAGTACGCCGAGACCATGCTGGCCACGCTGACCGCCGACCCGGAGCTGGTCAACACGTTCCCCGGGTACGCACCACGGCCGGCCCACCGACCGGTCACGAAGTTCGAGCGGCGGGCCACCCGGGTCGACCGGCCCGCCTTCGACCTGATCTTCCGCCGCCGCTGACCGTCCGGGCCGCCACTGACCGTCCGCGCCGACGCCCCGGGAGTGGGACGATGCCAGACGGGGCGGAAGAATTCGGGACGGGGGCGGATTGGCGTTGGCAGAGTCGGCCAGGCACCATGGACCGGCCATGACGCTCACTGACCAGCTGCCGGGCAGCGCCGAACCCGACACCCTCTTCGACGCGTTCGCCGGTTGGGCACAGGAGCGCGGACTCGCCCTCTATCCCCACCAGGAAGAGGCGCTGATCGAGATCGTCTCGGGCGCCAACCTGATCCTGAGCACCCCGACCGGGTCCGGTAAGAGCCTGGTCGCCACCGGGGCCCACTTCGCCGCCCTCGCCGACGACCGGGTGAGCTTCTACACCGCGCCGATCAAGGCGCTGGTGTCGGAGAAGTTCTTCGCGCTCTGCGAGATCTTCGGCGCGAACAACGTCGGCATGCTGACCGGGGACGCCAGCGTCAACGAGGACGCCCCGATCATCTGCTGCACCGCCGAGATCCTGGCCAACATCGCGCTGCGGGACGGCGCCCGGGCCGACGTCGGCCTGGTGATCATGGATGAGTTCCACTTCTACTCCGAGCCGGACCGCGGCTGGGCCTGGCAGGTGCCGCTGATCGAGCTGCCCCAGGCGCAGTTCCTGCTGATGTCCGCCACGCTGGGCGACGTGACCCGGTTCGTCGACGACCTGACCCGACGGACCGGGCGGCCGACCGCGGTGGTGAAGAACGCGGAACGACCGGTGCCGCTGATGTTCTCGTACGCCATGACGCCGTTGCACGAGACGCTGGAGGAGCTGCTCGGCACCAAGCAGGCGCCGATCTACGTGGTGCACTTCACCCAGGCCGCCGCGCTGGAACGGGCCCAGGCGCTGATGAGCGTCAACGTCGCGACCCGGGCCGAGAAGGACATGATCGCCGAGGCGATCGGCAACTTCCGGTTCACCTCCGGGTTCGGCAAGACACTGTCCCGGCTGGTCCGGCACGGCATCGGGGTGCACCACGCCGGGATGCTGCCGAAGTACCGGCGACTCGTCGAGACCCTCGCCCAGGCCGGACTGCTCAAGGTCATCTGCGGCACCGACACCCTCGGCGTCGGGATCAACGTACCGATCCGGACCGTGCTCTTCACCGGACTGTCCAAGTACGACGGGGTGAAGACCCGGCTGCTCAAGGCACGGGAGTTCCACCAGATCGCCGGCCGGGCCGGCCGCGCCGGCTTCGACACCCTCGGCCGGGTGGTGGTGCAGGCGCCGGAGCACGTGATCGAGAACGAGAAGGCCCTGGCGAAGGCGGGCGACGACCCGAAGAAGCGCCGCAAGGTGGTCCGGAAGAAGCCGCCGGAGGGGTCGATCGGCTGGGGCCAGCCCACCTTCGACCGCCTCGTCGAGGCCGAGCCGGAGCCGCTCACCTCCAGTTTCCACGTCAGCCACGCGATGCTGCTCAACGTCATCGCCCGGCCCGGTGACGCGTTCGCCGCGATGCGGCACCTGCTCACCGACAACCACGAGGATCCGGCGGCGCAGCGCCGGCACATCCGACGGGCCATCGCGATCTACCGGGCGCTGCTGGCCGGCGGGGTGGTCGAGCAACTGCCGGAGCCGGACGAGACCGGCCGACGCGTACGCCTCACCGTCGACCTGCAGCTCGACTTCGCGCTCAACCAGCCGCTGTCGCCGTTCGCGCTGGCCGCGATCGAACTGCTGGACGTGGAGTCACCCACCTACGCCCTGGACGTCCTGTCGGTGATCGAGTCCACCCTGGACGATCCCCGGCAGATCCTGTCGGCGCAGCAGTTCAAGGCCCGGGGCGAGGCCGTCGCCGCGATGAAGGCCGAGGGGATCGAGTACGAGGCCCGACTCGAACTGCTCGACGAGGTCACCCACCCGAAGCCGCTGGCCGAGCTGCTGGACGCCGCGTACGAGATGTACCGGCGGGGCCACCCGTGGGTCGCCGACTACGAACTCCGGCCGAAGGCCGTGGTCCGGGACATGTACGAGCGGGCGATGACCTTCACCGAGTACGTCAGCTTCTACGGGCTGTCCCGCTCGGAAGGGCTGGTGCTGCGCTACCTCGCCGACGCGTACCGGACGCTGCGGCAGACCGTCCCCGAGAACGCCAAGACCGAGGAACTCGTCGACCTGATCGAGTGGCTCGGTGAACTGGTCCGCCAGGTCGACTCCAGCCTGATCGACGAGTGGGAGCGGTTGCGCAACCCCACCGAGGGGGCGGCCGAGAAGGTCCTCGACGAGCGTCCCCCGGCGGTCACCGGCAACGTGCGGGCGTTCCGGGTGCTGGTCCGCAACGCACTGTTCCGCCGGGTCGAGTTGGCGGCGCTGCGCCGCTTCGACGAACTCGGCGAACTCGACGGTGCCGACGGTTGGGACGCCGACGCGTGGGCGGACGCGCTGGAGCCGTACTTCGAGGCGTACGACGAGATCGGCACCGGGCCGGCGGCCCGGGGACCGGCGCTGCTGATGATCGACCAGGGCCGGGAACGTTGGACGGTCCGGCAGATCTTCGACGACCCGGACGACGACCACGACTGGGGCATCAGCGCCGAGATCGACCTGGCGGCCTCCGACGCGGCCGGTGCGGCGGTCGTCCGGATCACCGACGTCGGACAGCTCTGACCTCCGGGTCCGGCCCAGGCTGCACCGGGGCGGCGTGACCCGGCGGGCAGGGAACACGGTCGGGCGGACTACGTCGTGTGCCCTCGGGCCGTCGCCTCCGCCGGGATCTACCTGATCGCGGGGCCGGGTAGGCCCGGTGGAAGTCAGTCAGCACACGACACCGGCCGCGGCACCCCCGCGGGCCACCGCGTGCGGTCATCGGTCTTGGCACACCTCAGGTTCGCGTCGGTCAGGTCGGCGCCGCTCAGGTTCGCGCCGCTCAGGTTCGCGCCGGTCAACGTCGCGACCGCATTCGCGACCGCATCCGCGGTTCTCGCGTCGACCCGGCCTTCCAGCTTCGTGCCGTTCAGAAATGCTTGGGTCAGGTTCGCGCCGTTCAGGTTCGCGTAAGCCAGGTTTGCGCGGACCAGATTGATGTCGGAGAGGTCGAGACGGCGGATAGGCAGTGTCTCGTTTCCGATGGTGCCGTCGCGGGTGATATCGCGGCGGCCCAGCACGGTGACGACGGCTTGGATATCGACCGGTGGGTGAGGAGCTGAAGAAGGCGGAGTTGTGCTCCGCTTGGTTGCGGGGGCGTGAACCCGGATGAACGCGGCGAGGATGTCGATGACGGCAGGCTGGTCCACGGCGGAGTCGCGCATGATGCGCTCCAGGGCGTAGATCGCGCCCAGACGCACGTCCACCTTTTCCGCGCCGGGCTGACCGAGCTGCTCCACCGCCTTGGCGAACCGATCGGTGATCTGCCCCTGAGCGGTGAGGCGATGCTGCTCGCGGTTGGCCGCGCTGGTCTCACGGTTGGCCTCATTGGTGATGTACAGGCCGATGGCCACGATCAACACCGACAGGATGCTGCCGATGGCCACCAAACGCTGCCACGGGTCAGGCTTGACGTCGATCGGCCCCACCTCCAGCCGAGCCGCCGCCGGTCGCGAGGAACGAGGCATCCGCAGCCCGTCCGGGTATTGGTCCGCAGCTCTCAAACGCCGCCTCGAAGCGGACACACGTTGGCGGTTTCCAGTACCCGGCTGACCACGAAACGGCATACGTCCATTGAAACCGACCACGACCAATAAAAGAGCCCGCAGTCAGACTCAGGTCCGCCGGTCGTTGGCCCTGCCGGAAACCACGGTGAGGCCTACCCGAGGCGCAGGATGCCGGCGAGCCAGGGTAGCTCTGGCAGGGGATGTCGCGCGAAGAGGATCCCCGCCGAGCGCGCTCTCCGACGGACCGTGCCTCAGGCCAGCCCCATGCCCCGACCGGGACCCCGGCCGCCGCGCGCCGGGATCGGTCCGGGCGATTCGCGGCTACCCCGGACGGTCGCCGGGCGTGCTCGCCACGACGATCCCCCGGGCGTCCCGGGCGCGCTTCTCGTCGTACGGCCGGCCCAGCTCACCCGCCACCTCGATGACCCGGTCGAGCAGCGCCAGCGCCTCGTCGTAGCGACCCGCCAGACGGGCCGTCTCGGCGTGGGCGTGCCGACAGTCGATCTCCAGCTGCACCTCGGTCAACGGCTCCAGCAACTCCAGGGCGCGCCGATGGTGTTCGAGCGCCTCGTCGAGTGATCCGATGACCCGCAGCGCGACACCCAGATGGAGGTGGCACCACGCCTGGTTGTGCGGGAGACGGTTCTCCTCAGCCAGCCGCAACGCCTCGTGCAGCGTCCGCAACGACGTCGCCGGATCCTCCGCCGCCAGGGCGAGACCGAGGATCCCCAGTCCGGTGATCTGCCCGGGTCCGTCGGCCAGGGCGGCGGAGGCCCGGGCGAGTTCGACGGCTTCGTCGCGCCGCCCGAGGTGCAGGGTCACCCATCCGTCGAAGGCCAGCGCCTGGGCCTGTCCGGCCCGGCTCCCGATCTTCTCGAACAGCTCGCGTGCCCGCCGGAAGTGCAGCTGCGCCGCTTCGAGTTCGCCGCGGTCCCGACGTACGAAGCCGATGCGCAACGCCAGCCCGGCCGCGACGTCGTCGTCCGGGTTGGACTGCTCGGCCAGTTGGTAGGCGGCGAGCGCCTCGGTGAGGCGTCCGGCGGCGGCCCGGGCGAAGCCGAGGTCGGCGAGCAGCATGGCCCGCTGCCGGTCGCGGCCGAGACGCCCTGCGGCGGCCGCGGCGGCGTCGAGCAGCCGCGCCTGGTCGTCGGTCCCCCGGTGCCGGAAGAACCACACCCGCATGGCCTGCGGCAGTTCGGCCACCACCTCGTCCACACCGAGCCGCACCGCGGCGTCGAGACAGGCGACCAGGTTGACGTACTCGAGGTCGAACCAGGCCATGGCCTGCGCCGGATCGCCCGGTGCCGGTTCCCGGCGGTACGGCGAGGGCAGCGTCCGCTCGTGGGCGACCGCCTGCGCCAAGTAGTGGTTCAGGACCCGGCGCAGGGCGGCCTCGCCCTGCGGCTCCTCGGCGGCGGCGAGGTCCGCCGCGTACCGCCGGATCAGGTCGTGCATCCGGTACCGCCCGGGCGAGGGCTCCTGGACCAGGTGGACGTCGACAAGTTCCTCCAGCACCGCGGCGACCCGCTCGGGCGGCAGGTCGGCGACCGCGCCCGCCACCGCCGGGTCGAAATCCGCGCCCGGCAGCACGCCGAGCAGCCGGAACACCCGACGCTGACCCGGGTCCAGCTGGTGCAGCGACATGCCGAACACGGAGTCGAATCGGCTGGGGCTGGTGCGCAGCCGGTCGGCCAGCACCGCCACGGTCCAGCCTGGACGGTGGCGGAGCCGCGCCCCCGCCATCCGCAGCGCCAGCGGAAGCCCGCCACACTCGCGCAGCACCTGGTCGACCGCCTCCTCCCCACTGAGCGCGACGCCGGCCGCCTGACCGAACAGGCGGGCCGCGTCGGCTTCGGCGAGTGGCTCCAGGGACACCGGCGGCACCGTGTCCAGGTCGACCAACCGGTGGCGGCTGGTGACCAGGACCGCGGACTTCCCCGCGCCGGGAAGCAGCGGGCGCACCTGTTCCGCGTCGACGGCGTTGTCGAGCACCACAAGCACCCGTCGCCGGGACAGCTCGGACCGCCAGAGCGCACCGCGTTCGGCGGTGCCGGCCGGCGGGTGTGTGACGCCCAACGCGTCCAGCAGCCGCCCCAACCCGACATGCGGCTCCACCGGCTCGTGGCCCGGGGTGAAGCCGTGCAGATCGAGGTAGAGCCCGCCGTCCGGGTAGCTCGGGGCGAGCCGGTGCGCCACGTGCACAGCCAGGCTGGTCTTGCCGACGCCCGCCATGCCGTCGATCGCCACCGCGCCGGCGGTGCCCAGCAGTTCCTCGACCAGACCGGCTTCCGCCGCCCGGCCGGTGAAGTCGAACAGGTCGGCCGGCAGGTCGTTGCGGCGCGGCGCGGGGACCGGGCCGGCCTTGGCCGCCTCGCCCCACACCGCGCGCAGCGGTCGAGGGTCACGGCCCACGGCACGGCACAACGCCACGACCGCCTCCCACGGTGGTACGAGTTGACCGGTCAGATACCGGGAGAGCGAAGAACTGCTCAGGCCCGCCTCACGGGCAAGGGCACGCAGGCTGAGCCCGCTCAGCTCCTTCAGCCGGGCGAGCTGAGCCACCAGTTGCTCCTGGGGGCTGGACACCCGCACCACCGTACCCGTCCCGTCCCGTACCACCGAACCGGATCAGCCGCGCGTTTGCGCTGGTCAGCCCGATTCACCGTGTCCCACGGTGTCCCACGGACCGCGCGGGTGCCACCGCTTCGATGATCCGATGTTCTCCGTCAGCGACGCACACGACAGAGGAGAAACGATGCGGACCGAGCGCATGCCGAACCCGGCGATGCTGGTGCCCGAGGCGATGCCGGCCCTGATGGCACTCAACAGCGCCATCACGGCCACCGGGGTGGACGGCAGGGTGCTGGCGCTGAGCCACCTGCGCGCCAGCCAGATCAACGGCTGCGGCCCGTGCGTGGCCGGCGGCGCCCAGCAGGCGCGTCGGCACGGCGCGACCGACGACCAGGTGCACGCCGTCGCCGCGTGGCGGGACACGCCCTGGTTCAGCGACGAGGAACGCGCGGCGCTGGCCCTGACCGAGGCCGTCACCCGCCTCGCCGACCAGGCGGACCCGGTGCCGGACCAGGTGTGGGACGTGGCCGCCACGTACTTCGACCAGAAGGAGCTGGCCGCGCTGCTGCTCAACATCGCGATGACCAACGCCTTCAACCGGCTCAACGCGCCGACCCGCCAGCAGGCGGGCAACTGGTGACCTGGTTCTGACAAGCGTCGAGGAAACCGGACAACCCGCCAGCGACAAACGGGATCCGTCCAGGACGAAACAACCGGCAATCCCCACGAACAAGCCCTGACCGAGAGGAACACTGCCATGTCGACCACGACGAAGACGACCACCACCGCCAAGACCGGCAAGCACGACGGTTTCACCGACGAGGAGCGCGCCGCGATGAAGGAGCGCGCCAAGGAACTGAAGACCAGGCCCCGGCGGGGCGCCACGGCCGACACGGAGCAGGAGGTGCTCGCGAAGATCGCCGAGATGTCCGACTCCGACCGTCTGCTCGCCGAGCGGCTGCACGCCGTGATCAAGGCCAACGCGCCGGCGCTCAAGCCGAAGCTGTGGTACGGGATGCCGGCCTACGCCCGGGACGGCAAGGTGGTCTGCTTCTTCCAGGGCGCGGCGAAGTTCAAGACACGGTACGCGACGCTCGGTTTCAGCGACGTGGCACACCTCGACGAGGGTGCGATGTGGCCGGCCTCGTACGCCCTGACCGAACTGACCGCCGACGACGAGGCGAGGATCGGCGCGCTCGTCAGGCGGGCGGTGAACTGAGCCACGGGCGGTGAACTGAACCCTGGGCGGTGAACTGAGCCGCAGGCGCTGCGCCAGCGGGATGTCAGACAGGGCCACGTCGACATCCCGCTGGCGCAGCCGCGTGGTTGACGGTCCGACGGTGGGGTGACGTCGGCGGTCGGGGTCACCGGTCCAGGATGATCCAGTAGCGCCGTACCCGGCCGTTCGGGGTGTCGCGGATGCCGTCGAGGACGCCGCCGTTACGTTCGATGGTGCGGGCGGAGGCGACGTTGTCCGCGAGGCAGGGGACGAGGACGCGGTCCAGCCCGAGGGCGGCGCGGGCCTCCTTGAGCATCTCGCCCAGCGCCCAGCTCGCCAGGCCCCGGTGGCGCGCGGACGGGCGTACGCCGTAACCGATCTGACCGATGTTGTCGTCGTACCAGTGCCGCAGGGCGATGCCCCCGAGTACCTGGCCGTCCTCGACGATCCAGCGGGGTGAGGCGTGTCTTTCGGCCGGGCAGGGGGTTCCGGCCGGATGGGTCAGTCGGAGCCGCTGCCGCACCCAGGTGGCGAAGCCTTCGGGCGAGTCCACGTCGTCGTCGGTCCCGAGGCCGAAGCCGTCCTCGTGGAGCCCGGGCCCCCAGTCGTCCCGGCACTCCAGAAAGGCGGCATGCAGGTGGGTGGTCGGCAGGATCAGTTCAGGCATGCGGCCACGGTATTGCGGGGCCGACCACCGGACGAGTCACCGCTTCCTCACGTCGACCAGGCTCAGATGCCGATCCGGCGCCACGGGGCCGCATCCGTTCAGGAGAGTACCCGGGCGGTCCGTGAGGCGCGCTCTGTCGACGTCAGCACCCCACGAGGGATGGTCCAGGGGTGGGAGAGCCGGACTGACGGCTGGCAATACCTGTGATTCGGGTCACGTGCCGCCCCAAAGCCGCCGTCGGCGCGCAATGGCCGGGGTCCGGCGGCCGGGCGGCGTAGCCGATCGACTCGTCATCGAGGCCCGGGGCCGCTTACGCGGCGCCCGGCACGGCGCGGGTTATCCGGTTGCCCGCCCCGCCGGCGCCGCATACGGTCCCGGCCATGCTCCTCCGGAACGAAGGCGTCCACGACCACCAGACGGTGCGCGCGATCCACCGACGCGCCTTCGGCGGCGAACACGGCGAGTCTGTGGCGGATCTGGTGGATGCCCTACGTCGCGACGATCCGACCGTCGCATCGTTCGTGGCGGAGGACGCCGACAGGGTCGTGGGGCACGTCATGTTCAGCCGATGCCTGCTCGACGCGCCCCGACAACTTGTCGAGGTCGCGTCTCTGAGTCCGCTCGCCGTCGCCCCGGAGTGGCAGCACCGGGGGGTCGGTTCCGCACTGGTCCGCCATGGGTTGCAGGCACTCGACGATCGCGGGGTGCCGCTGGTGTTCCTGGAGGGAGACCCGCGGTACTACTCCCGCCTTGGCTTCGCTCCCGCAGGCGAACGCGGCTTCCGTAAGCCTTCGCTGCGCGTCCCCGACGAGGCCTTCCAGGTGGTCACGCTGACCGCGTACGAGCCGTGGATGACGGGGACTTTTGTCTATTCGGACGCCTTCTGGAGGCACGACTGCGTCGGTCTCCGTGACGAGAACGCCCGCTGACCTTGACGTTGGCGCCGGGCGCCACCGGGGCCGCTTCGAGATCATCGAGGTCGCGTCGTAGGCCGGTTTCACGCGTCTGCGCGGGAAGCCCGTCGAGGGCGTTCGGGATCAGGGCGGTGCGCCGGCCGTCGGCGGACCGTGGCATGCCGGCCGCCTTGCCCAAATCATCTTAGTCATTAAGATATTCACATGGGCATATCGACTGACTTCTCCGTGGCAATCGCCGGTGCCGGCCTCTCCGGCCTCTGCCTCGCCCAGTACCTGATGCGCGCCGGCGTCGACGTGCACGTCTACGAGCGGGACCCGGGCCCCTTCGTCCGGCGGCAGGGCTACCGGATCATTCTCGACCGGTACGGGCTGAAGGCGCTGCGCGAGAGCCTGCCCCGCTCGCTGTACCACCTGGCGCTGACCACCGGCGACGAGCCCGGCGGGCGCCTGCGCTTCACCGACAGCCGGCTCCGGGACGCATTCACCATCACCTTCAAGGACGAGCCGCACGCGACCCGTCAGGTCGACCGGCTGACCCTGCGGTCGATCCTGCAGTACGGGCTGGACGGGCGCATCCACTACGGCAAGAACGCCGTCGCGGTGGACAGCGGCGGCCCGGCCGGGCTGCGGCTGCGGTTCTCCGACGGCGGGGCCGCCGCGGCAACCGTCGTCGTGGGCGCGGACGGCGTCGGCTCGGCGCTACGCGCGCAGCTCATGCCGGACGCGGAACCGGCGAACACCCCGATGGCGGGCGTCTACGGCCGGTCGCCCCTGCGGCCGGGCGGCGCGAGCGTCATCCCGGACGCGCTGCGTACCAGCGGGGTCCTGGCCATCGCCAACCAGCCGGGCCGCGCCTTCTTCTTCACCTCCATGCGGTTCGGCGAAAGCCCGCGGGAGGCGTTCGCACGCCTGGCCCCGGGCAGCTATGCGCCCACCGGCGACGACTACGTCATGTGGGGACTGCTGCTCCGACAGGAGGAGGTGCCCACCGGCGTCCGCGGGGACCTGTTGGCGCTGCGGAACCTGGCCGTCCGGATGAGTGCGGACTTCCATCCGCTCATCCGGCGGCTGGTCGACACGGCCGAGCTGGACGCCACGGTCCTCAACCTCTTCGCCACCGGCCGGCGCCCGCGCCGGTGGGCGGTACCCCGGGCGACGATGATGGGCGACGCCGTGCACGTCATGCCGCCGTTCGGCGCTCACGGCGGCAACACCGCGCTCCGCGACGCCGCCCTGCTCGGCAACAGGCTCGTCGAGGCCCGGGCGAACGGCACGCCGGTGGAGGAGGCGATCGCCAGCTACCAGGACGAGATGGTGCCCTACGCCTTCGGTGCCGTCGACACCGCCGCCGGACTGATGCGCCGCCTCACCGGGGGCGCGGCCGCACCACACTGGGTGCTGACCCGCGTGTTACCTCGGCTGCACCGGGTCACCGTACCGGAGGCATGATTGCGGCATGTCCCACGAGCCGGCCCGTACGTCCGCGATCGCCGACCTGATGCGCGCCGGGCGGGAGATGTCACGGCTGTCCATGGTGTTCCGGTACGCCATCGCGGAGCGGCTGGGCCTCACGGTGAGCGACCTGGAGTGCCTGGACTACCTGGCGGACGTCGAATCCGCCACCGCGGGGCAGGTCGCCGAGCGGACCAACCTCACCACCGGGGCGGTGACCAGCATGCTCCGCCGACTCCAGCAGGCCGGCTACGTGACGGCCGAGCGCGATCCGGCGGACCGGCGGCGGGTGATCGTCACCCTGCGGCCGGAGCGGGTCGCCGAGTTGGAGCGACCGTACGAGCGGTTCGCCGAGCGGACGGGACGGCTCATCGAGGGCTACAGCGTCGAGGAGATCATGCTGCTGGCCCGCCACTATGACCGCATGCAGGCGATGTACCTCGCCGAGCTGGACCGCCTCCGCAGCGGCGACACCGCGCAGCTGTCCGCCTGAGGTGCCGTCGCGCGACTGACCGCGCTCCCGGTGCCCACCGGATGCCGCCAGGTTCGCCGTCGGTGGGGGTGAATGCGGCTGCCGCGTCGCGGCACCCAGGCCAGGAATGCGGGGTCCTTCTCGGCCAACGACGAGAAGTTTCGCCGGCCAGGACGTGATCACGATTGACGGTGACGTGCCGACGTGGGCCGGGCCGGCACCCACCCTCGTCATCCCGGTCGACCTTAAGCCTGAGCGCCCGGAACAACCTTGGAAACGGCGCCGCGGCCCGGCCCACCGGTCCGCGGTGTCGCGTCCGTTCCAAGGTTGCGGATGATCAAGACGCTGACCAGCGGCTCGCAAGGTAGGTCCGGACGGTGCGAGATGCGATCGTCCGGAACTATCTTGCGGTTTCCTGGCTCAGCTGGCTCAGGGCCGATGGTCCCCACCCGGTCGGGTCGTCGCCGGGCGGCACCATCGCCAGGGCCTGCCAGAGCAGGACGATGTTCAACCAGCCCGCCTCGGCTGGGGTCAGCGGTCGCTCGGACTGGTAGCCGGTAAGGAACTCTGTGCGAACTTCGGCCGACACCGGCCCCCAGTTGTGGTAGCGGGTGCCGAGCAGGACCGCCGCGCGGGCCAGCTCGACGATTCGGTGATCATGCTGGGCCTCCTCGAAGTCGAGGATCGCGGCGACCCCGCCGCAAGCCCACAAGATGTTGGCGGACCGGATATCGAAATGGACGAGCTGGCGGGGAAGTCGGTCGGGCGGCGCGCTGGCGACCAGCCCGCGCAGCGTGTCACGAGCAGCCATCGGCAGATGGTCGGCGCGGGAGTCGAGCCAGTCGGTGACCCGGACCGTCAACGGCTTGGACGAGACGGCGGGGGCGAGAAACTGATCGGCGTCCGGGTATGCGGCCAGCGCGTCCTGCAATTGGGCGAATATGACTCCGGCCGCCCGCACCTGGTTGAGATCGGCGGTGTCGAGGAGGTCGCCCACGATCTCGCGCTGCAGACCCATCGAGACACGGTCGACCTCGACCTGAAGGCGGCCGTCTCGTGCGGGGACCGGCACTGAGACCGGCAGCCCTCGGCCGTGGAGCCAGCTCGTGAGACGCGCCGTCTCCATCAGACGCGGAAAACGGTCGAGGACTACCGACCATTTCGCGAGCAGTCGGCCGGACGGCGTGCCGACCCAAGCTAGCGCGTTGCCGCCGCTCATGACGATCCGCTCGCAGGAGTCGATGCGAACGCCCCAGTGCTTGTCCAGCATCGCGGCAACCCAGCGGCTGGCCGACTCTGAATCGCTGAAGCCGAACCGTTCGTCGAGCGCGTGGCGAGGGTCGTGCGGCTCCCACAGCATCTCCAACATCGGCGCCTGCGATTCGATCACGCGTCGTATCCCATCACAGGACCGCCGGACGCCGCTCGCCCCGGATCCGCGCCCGACGCTGCTCACCTCACCGGCAACGGGCCGCAGCGTCGACTCAGCCTTGCCCGGCCCCTGCCTCGATCGGGGACGGCCTGCCGGCCCGCAACCCCAGCAGACCCTCAAGTTCACGAGCCACCGACTGGCAGCGGCGGTAGTCGTTGCGAGGCCACACGGTCGGGCCGTCCTGACGCACCAGTGTCGCCACCAGATGAACGTGATCATCGGCGTGGTGCACCGCTACCCACCGCGCCGACGCCCGATCACCAGCCGGCGCCAGCCCGACCCCCGTCGGCGAACGCGACGGCGATCTGCGCCCACTGCTGGTCCGGCAGCAGCGGATCGTCGCGGTGATTGTGGATCGAGCAATGCCACACAGGCTTGTCCGGCGGGTTGTTGGCAGCGAGGACCGGCTGTTCCAGGAGCGTGGCAACCCGGGCGACCAAGAGACTGCCACCGGCCGTCGGCGGCTGAAGCTCGGCAACCCCGCCGATCGCTGCGGTCTCCCACGCGGCGACCAGCCGCTGGTCGTGATGCTCGCCGTTCTCACCCGGGCCAAACAAGTAGCGCAACACCTCGCGGACACTCGCGCTGCGCGGCCGCACCCGCGGAATCACGCCGAGACCCGTCTCAGCAGGCCATGCAGCCGCTCAGCGACCCCGTCAAGGCGCTCGACTACCTCCCGCAGCGACCCGTCGGAGCCGCCTGCGATCGACCGCGCCGCGCTGACCAGCGCAGCCCGAACGGCGAACACCTCCCGCTGCACCCGTGCCAGCTCGGCCCGCGTGGCTCTGGCGGCGCCGCCCTGGGCATCCGCCCGGGCCGCCGCGACCGCTACCTCTTCCGCGTACCCGGTCGGAGTCAAACCCGCCCGGCGGGCCGCCGCAGAGACTTCACGCATCTCCTCGTCCGCCAGCCGGACGTTCAGGCAGTTCAACCGCCCGGCAGGCATCCGCGCCCGGTTCCAGGTCACCGGCACCACCGCCCGGGAGCCCGTCGGAGAATCGACGCTCATACCCACGGCATCCTGCTCTCCATTGACGCCCTGTTCCGGCGACCAACTCGGCGCGTACGGGTGACTCGCAACCTGTTCCGGACGGCTCGCAAGATCACTCGCAGACTTCCCCGGACACTCGCAGGGTTCAGACGGACGCGACAGCAGCAACCTGGGATCAGGGTGGGCGCAGCGGCGAAAATCGATTAGAATGTGTGTACTAAAACGGCTTCTGAACTGGGAGGACAGCCGTGCAGACGTCCGCCTCCACCGCTCCCACCCCCACCCCCGCGCCGCTGCCGTACGCCACCCTGCTCGCCTTCACCCGCTACGTCGACCGGACCGGGCCGGCCAAGGCGACCTTCGTCGGCGGGCTGCGCAAGCAGCGGGCGAGCAGGTCCGGCTTCAACCCGCACGGCCAGCTGGTCAAGGCCCTCAAGGCGGACATCGCCTTCCGCACCGGTGGCCGGCACCTGTCGGAGATCGCCGGCACCGTCAAGCCACGCTGGCGTCCGCTCTACGAGGCACTGGTGCCCGGCGCGGTGAGCTACCTGCACTCGCTCGGCGACCTGTCGACGGTGCAGCTCGCCCAGACCCACGACGCCCTCGGCATGATCGGCGACCTGCCGGTGAAGATCAATCCACATCTCGGCCTGCGTCACGACGACGGCCGGCGGGAGGCCGTCCGACTGCACTTCGACGAGCAGCCACCGAGCCAGGAGGCGCTGCTCGCCACCCTGCACCTGATGGGTCGCCAGATGGCGCAGGTGCTGCCCGGTGCCGAGCCGGTGCTGGTCGACGTACGTCGGGGGGTGGTGCACCGGCCCGACCCGGCGGTCCGGGGCGACCAGGTCGAGCGTTGGCTGGCCGGTGAGGCCGCGGCGTTCACCGCCATCTGGTCCACCGCCGCCTGACACGATCGCGCACGACCGCATCCCGGGGACCGCGCCACGTCGGCGCGGTCCCCGTCCAGCTGAGTGGCGGGGCCCGTCCGCCTGAGCAGCGGCGTGAGCTGGTTATCCACAGGGGTCCCCCGGACGCGTCCCGCTTCCCCCACCCTGTACGGCATGCCCCGAGCAGCCCGACGTCCGCCGCGCCTACGTGGCACGGTCTTCCGTGGTTCCCAGGCCATCGCCGACGGTTTGTTGACCAGGAATGAACTCCGCAGCTCCACCTGGCGTCCGCTCTTCCGGGACATCTACGCGGACGCGGACCTGCCCGTCTCGCACCGCACCCGATGCGCCCTCGTCGCACGTTGGTTGATCCCGGAGGGCGCGGCCATCGCCGGACGCTCGGCCGCCTGCCTCTACGGTGCCACCAACCTGGACGAGCAGGCTCCGGTCGAGGTCGTCGTGCCGGCCGGAACCCGGTTCGGCCCGGTCGCCGGGCTGCGGATCCACACCACCACGCTGACCGACCAGGATGTCCGTCGTCGCGACGGCGTTCCGCTGACGACGGCACACCGCACCTGTTGGGATCTGGCCCGGTGGCTCGATCCGGTCGAAGCGGTAACCATGATCGACCAATTCCTCGCCCGCCGGATCGTCACCGCGCCAGGGCTGCGGGACTACGCGCTCGCCCGGGCCGGTGACCGAGGCTGGCGCCTTGCGCTGCGCGCCGTCGACCTCGCCGATCCGGGCGCGGAGTCACCGCAGGAGTCCCGGCTCCGGGTCCGGCTCGTGCTGGCCGGTCTCCCCCGCCCCGAGACCCAGTACGTCGTCTCCGATCGTGGCCGCTTCGTGGCCCGACTCGACCTGGCCTGGCCCGAGGTGAAGGTGGCCGTCGAGTACGACGGCCTCTGGCACAGCGATCCCCGACAGTTCCACCTCGATCGCCGCCGACTCAACCGGCTCCTCGGCAACAACTGGATCGTGCTGCACGTGACCGCCCAGCGCCTCCGGGACGACTTCGACGGATTTGTCGCGGAACTACAGGCGCGCTCCACCGACGCGGCCAAGATCACACTACTTCCGGGAAATAGTGGTCTCGATTCGTGCCGGTAGCCACTGTTTCCCTGAAGTTGCGCGATCTCGATGAGGCTGCGCGATCTCGATGAGGCTGCGCGATTTTGCTGGCGTCGGCGGCGGGCGAACGCCGGTCCGGCGAGCCGACGGCTGGCAGGCTGGGGAGATGGCGGTCGACATCGTCTACGAGACACCCGGGGCGACCACCGACGACGAGGCCGGAATCGCCGGTGGCTGGCTGCCCGGGCAGCTCTCGGAACGCGGCCGCCAGGACGCCCGCGAGCTGGGCGAACGTCGTCGGACCGACGGGCTGAACGCGATCTTCTGCTCCGACCTGCCGCAGGTGGTGGAAACCGTGGAGATCGCTTTCCCGCTGCGCGAGCTTCCGGTGCACTTCGACACCCGGCTGCGGGAGTGCGACCACGGCCGGTTCAACGGCGCCCCGGTTGCCGAGATCGCCGAACTGCGGCTCCGACACCTCGACGAGCCGTTCCCGCACGGACAGAGCTACCGGCAGGTGGTCGAACAGTTCGCCGGTTTCCTCCGGGACATCTCCGCCGCCTGGAACGGCACCCGGGTGCTGGTCGTGGCGCACGCCAGCAACCGGTGGGCGCTGGAGCACCTGCTCAACGGCCGGGACCTCGCCGAACTGCTCACCGCCCCCGACGGGTGGCGGCCGGGCTGGTCGTACCGGCTGCCGTCCGACTGGTCACGGCGGGATTTCCAACCGGCCCGGAAGCAGCCGGGGCGTCCGGCCCGGGGTGACCGGTAACTCGCGGGCGGCGGGCACCCGGGCCTGCCTATTCTTGGCGACGACATGCAGACTCCATCGCCCGCCCCAGTCGTACCCGCCCCCGCCGACCTCGCACACCTGCGGGCCCGGCTACCGGAGCTGATCTTCCGCGACCAGCGTCGGATCCAACGCCGGATCGACGGCCTGGCCAAGGTCCGCGACCCGCAGCGCCGCCAGGCCGGGCTCACCGAGATCGCCGCCGAGCTGACCCGTGCCGAGGAGCGGCTGGCCCGCCGGCTGGCGGCGGTGCCGGTGATCACGTACCCGGCCGGCCTGCCGGTGAGCGAGAAGAAGGACGACCTGCTGGCCGCGATCCGGGACCACCAGGTGGTGATCGTGGCCGGCGAGACCGGTTCCGGGAAGACCACCCAGCTGCCCAAGATCTGTCTTGAGCTGGGCCGGGGCGTCCGCGGGCTGATCGGGCACACCCAGCCCCGACGGCTGGCGGCCCGGACCGTCGCCGACCGGATCGCCGAGGAACTCGGCACCGAGCTGGGTGGCGTGGTCGGCTACAAGGTCCGCTTCACCGACCAGGTCAGCGACGACACGCTGGTCAAGCTGATGACCGACGGCATCCTGCTCGCCGAACTGCAGCACGACCGGATGCTCCGGCAGTACGACACGCTGATCATCGACGAGGCCCACGAGCGGAGCCTCAACATCGACTTCATCCTCGGATACCTGAAACAGCTCCTTCCCCGCCGCCCCGACCTGAAGGTGATCATCACCTCGGCGACCATCGACCCGGAACGCTTCGCCCGGCACTTCGCGCAGCCGGCCGACACCCCCGGTGGTGAGCCCCGGCCGGCGCCGGTGCTGGAGGTCTCCGGTCGGACGTATCCGGTGGAGGTCCGGTACCGGCCGCTGATCGAGGTGACCGAGGCCGAGGAGGACGGTGACGAGGACGGGGAGAACGTCCGGGACCAGATCCAGGCGATCGGCGACGCGGTGCAGGAACTCGCCGCCGAGGGGCCCGGCGACGTTCTCGTCTTCCTCAGCGGCGAGCGGGAGATCCGGGACACCGCCGACGCGCTCAACCGGCTGGTGCAGAACCGGCCCGCGCTGCGGGACACCGAGATCCTGCCGCTCTACGCCCGGCTCTCCACCGCCGAACAGCACCGGGTGTTCCAGCCGCACCGGGGCCGACGGGTCGTCCTGGCCACCAACGTCGCCGAAACCTCACTGACGGTCCCCGGCATCAAGTACGTCGTCGACCCCGGCACCGCCCGGATCTCCCGGTACAGCCACCGGTTGAAGGTGCAGCGGCTGCCGATCGAGGCGATCTCCCAGGCGTCGGCGAACCAGCGCAAGGGCCGGTGCGGGCGTACCTCGGCCGGTATCTGCATCCGGCTCTACGACGAGCAGGACTTCCTCGGCCGGCCCGAGTTCACCGACCCGGAGATCCTGCGTACCAACCTCGCCTCGGTCATCCTGCAGATGACCGCGATCGGGCTCGGTGACATCGCCGCCTTCCCGTTCATCGACCCGCCGGACCGGCGCAACATCGCCGACGGGGTCAACCTGCTGCAGGAGCTGGGCGCGCTGGAGGCGGCGTCGGCGGCCGACCCGGACCGTCGACTCACCCCGCTGGGGCGGCGGCTCGCCCAGCTGCCGGTCGACCCACGCCTGGCCCGGATGGTGCTGGAGGGCGAACGCAACGGCTGCGCCGACGAGGTGGCGGTGATCGCGGGCGCGCTCTCCATCCAGGATCCCCGGGAGCGACCGGCCGACAAGCAGGCCCAGGCCGACCAGGCGCACGCCCGGTTCGTGGACAAGGAGTCGGACTTCGCGGCGCTACTCAACCTCTGGCGCTATCTGCAGGAGCAGCAGCGGGCCCTGTCGTCCAGCGCGTTCCGTCGGATGTGCAAGGCCGAGTACCTCAACTACCTGCGGGTCCGAGAGTGGCAGGACATCTACAGCCAGCTCCGTCAGGTGCTGCGGACAATGTCCGACGGCGCGACCGGCCGGCCCGGCAGTGGCCGACGCGGCGAGCGCGGGCCCCGGGGCGAGCAGGCGACGCAGACCGAGCCGGCGACGCAGACCGAGCCGGCGACGCAGACCGAGCGGGGCGGCCGGGCCACGCGCGTCGCGCAGACCGCGGGTACGGCGGACAGCCCGACGGACGACATCGACACCGAGCGGATCCACCAGTCCCTGCTGGCCGGGCTGCTCTCCCACGTCGGGCTCCGGGACAGCCAGAAGAACGACTACCTCGGCGCCCGGGGAGCCCGGTTCGCGCTCTTCCCGGGTTCGGCGCTGTTCCGCAAGCCGCCGCGCTGGGTGATGGCCGCCGAACTGGTCGAGACGTCCCGGCTCTGGGGCCGGGTCGCCGCCCGGGTCGAGCCGGAGTGGGTCGAGGCGCTCGCCCAGCACCTGGTGAAACGCAGCTACAGCGAGCCGCACTGGGAGAAGAAACAGGCGGCGGTGCTGGCGTACGAGAAGGTGACCCTGTACGGCATCCCGCTGGTCACCGGCCGGAAGGTCAACTTCGGTCGGATCGACCCGACGCTGAGCCGGGACCTGTTCATCCGGCACGCGCTGGTCGAGGGTGACTGGCAGACCCACCACCGGTTCTTCGCGGACAACCGGAAGCTGCTCGAGGAGATCGAGGAGCTGGAGCACCGGGCCCGGCGCCGGGACATCCTGGTCGACGACGAGACGGTGTACGCCTTCTACGACGCCCGGATCCCCGCCGAGGTGGTCTCCGGCCGGCACTTCGACGCCTGGTGGAAGCGGACCCGTCGGGACCAGCCGGACCTGCTCACCTTCGACCGGGAGATGCTGGTCAACGAGGGCCGGGGCGGGGTCGACCCGGCGGACTACCCGGACGAGTGGCACTCCGACGGGGTGACGCTGCCGTTGACGTACCGGTTCGAGCCGGGGACCAACACGGACGGGGTGACGGTCGACATCCCGCTGCCGGTGCTGAACCGGGTGGACGCGGAGAGCTTCGACTGGCAGGTGCCGGGGCTGCGTGAGGAGTTGGTGATCGCGCTGATCCGGTCGCTGCCGAAGGCCGTACGCCGGAACTTTGTCCCGGCGCCGGACTATGCGCGGGCGGTGCTGGCCGCGATCACGCCGGGGCGGGAGCCGCTGCTCGACGCGGTGACCCACCAGCTGCGCCGGCTGACCGGGGTGACCGTGCCCCGGGAGGCGTGGGACCTGGCGAAGCTGCCGGCCCACCTGCGGCCCACCTACCGGGTGATCGACGACGACGGCGAGCGGACGGTCGCCGAGGGCAAGGACCTGCCGGCGCTGCAACGCCAGCTCACCACCCAGGTACGTCGGATGGTGGCCGCCGCCGCGCCGGAGGTGGAACGGACCGGGCTGCGGGAGTGGAGCATCGGCACCCTGCCCCGCTCGATCGAACAGGTCCGGGGCGGCTACCTGGTGACGGCGTATCCGGCGCTGGCCGACGAGGGCGAGAGCGTGGCGGTCCGGGTCTTCGAGACCGAGGCCGAGCAGCAGGTGCAGATGTGGGCCGGCACCCGACGGCTGCTCCGGCTCGGCCTCGGCTCGCCGGCGAAGTTCCTGCAGGGCCGGCTGAGCAACGAGGCCAAACTGGCGCTGAGCCGCAACCCGCACCGCACCGTGCAGGACCTGCTGGAGGATGCCGCCGACGCCGCGGTCGACAAGCTGGTCGCCGACGCCGGCGGACCGGCCTGGGACGCCGAGGGCTTCACGGCCCTGCGGGACCGGGTACGGGCCGACCTGATCGACACCACCTTCGCGGTGGTCGACCGGGTACGTCGGGTGCTGGCCACCGCGTACGCGGTCGAGCAGCGGCTGGGCCGGACCAACAGCCTGGCCCTGGTGTCCGCACTCGCCGACATCCGGGCCCAGCTCTCCGCCCTGGTGCACCGGGGTTTTGTCACCCAGACCGGGTACGCCCGCCTCGCCGACCTGCCGCGTTACCTCACCGCCATCGAGCGCCGCCTCGACCGGTTGCCGCAGAACCCGGGGCGGGACCGGGAGCAGCAGGCCCGGATAGCCCAGGTCCAGAAGGAGTACCAGGAGATGCTGGCCGCCCTCCCCCCGGCCCGCCGGAACGAGGAGGCGGTCCGGGAGATCCGCTGGATGATCGAGGAACTGCGGGTCAACGTCTTCGCCCAGGCGCTCGGTACGCCGTACCCGATCTCGGAGCAGCGGATCTACCGGGCGATGGACCTGGCCGAGGGCCGCTGACCCGCACCACCCGCGCGGGTCCGGACGGGCGGCGCGACGCCGGAGATTGACGTATCGAAATTGGTTCCCTTAGGCTGGGCAGGTCGGCGGCGGTAAGCGCTTTCCATTTCCCCGTTCCTCCAGTCCGGGAGCGCCCGTATGAGACGCCACCGCACGACCGTCCTCGCCCTGCTCGCGATCGTGACCCTGTTGCTGGGCACGGCGCCCGTCCCCGCCTCGGCCGCACCCCGGTTCCGGGTCCTGGTCTTCTCCAAGACGACGAACTTCTACCACGACTCGATTCCGGCCGGCATCGCCGCGATCCAGCGGCTCGGCGCCGAGCACAACTTCGAGGTCGAGGCGACCACCGACGCGGCCGCCTTCACCGACGCCAACCTCGGCCGCTTCGACGCGCTGGTCTTCAACAACACCAACTCCACCCCGGAGTCCGGTGACCTGCTCGACGCGGCGCAGCGGGTCGCGTTGCAGAACTTCGTCCGGGCCGGTGGCGGCTGGGTCGGGCTGCACGCCGCCTCGGCCAGCGAACGCGACTGGGCCTGGTACGAGGGCCTGGTCGGCACCATCTTCGACTTCCATCCCGACTTCTCCGCCACCGGCGGCACGTACCCCGGTCGGATCAAGGTGCTGGACGACGCGCACCCGTCCACGAAGGACCTGCCGGAGCTGTGGGAGCGCGGCGAGGAGTGGTACAACTGGCGCACCAACCCGACCGGGAAGGTGCACACCCTCGCCCAGGTCAAGGTCCGGGACGGCATCCCCGGGCTGGACGAGGGGCACGACCACGCGTACTCGTGGTGCCAGAACTACGACGGCGGCCGGTCCTGGTTCACCGCCGGCGGGCACGCCGGCTCCGCCTTCGCCGAGCCGGCGTTCCTGACCCACCTGCGCGGCGGCATCGAGTGGGCGGCCGGCGCCGTGCCGGGCGACTGCGGCGCCACCCGGACCGGCGACTTCCAGCGGGTGCCGTTGGTTACCGAGGACCTGGCCGACCCGTTCGAGCTGGCGGTGGCACCGGACCGGCGGGTCTTCTACATCCAGCGGACCGGCGCGGTCAAGGTCATCGACCAGGAGACACTGGCCGTCCGTACGCTTGTCGACTTCGCCTACACCCCGACCCAGACCAGCCAGTCCGACGGGCTGCTCGGGCTGACCCTGGACAACAACTTCGCCACCAACAACTGGCTCTACCTGCTCTGGTCGGACAAGACCGCCAACCAGCTCAACCTGTCCCGGTTCACGGTCGCGGGCGACACGATCAGCATGGGCAGCGAGCGGCGACTGCTGACCATCCCCACCTACCGGGGCGAGGGCCGGGCCAACTCGCACATGGGCGGCTCGTTGGCCATGGACCGGCACGGCAACCTCTACGCCGGCATCGGGGACAACACCGATCCCTTCGAGTCCGGCGGCTTCACCCCGATCGACGAGCGGGCCGGCCGGCGGGCCTGGGACGCGCAGGCCACCTCCGGGAACACCAACGACCTGCGGGGCAAGATCCTGCGAATCACCCCCCGCGCCGACGGGACGTACGCGGTGCCGGCCGGTAACCTCTTCGCCCCCGGTACGGCCCGGACCCGGCCGGAGATCTACGCGATGGGGATGCGCAACCCGTTCCGGATCACCGTCGACCCGCTCACCGACGCGCTGCTGGTCGCCGACTACGGGCCGGACGCCCGGGCCGCCAACCCGAACCGGGGGCCGGAGGGGACGGTGGAGTTCAACCGGATCACCAGTGCCGGCAACTACGGCTGGCCGTACTGCACCGGCGACAACGTGCCGTTCAACGACTACAACTTCGCCACCTCGACGCCGGGGCCGAAGTTCGACTGCGGCGCCCTGGTCAACAACTCGCCGAACAACACCGGGCTGACCAACCTGCCGGCGGCCCGCCCGGCACTGGTCTGGTACGCCTACTCGGCCTCGGCCGCCTTCCCCGAGCTGGGCACCGGCGGCGGCGGGCCGATGAGCGGCCCGGTCTACGACTACGACCCGGCCAACCCCAGACCGACGAAGTTCCCGGAGTACTACGAGGGCAAGTGGATCGTCTACGAACTGACCCGGCAGTGGTGGAAGACGCTGTCGATCCACGACACGGCGCAGACCTTCGCCGACCCGCGCTTCGGTCCGACCCGGGTCGGCGACCTCCAGTCGATCAACGGGATCTTCGGTGACATGAGCTGGATCCAGCCCTTCGAGGCCGAGTTCGGCCAGGACGGCTCGCTCTACGTGATCGACTTCGGGGTCGGTAGCGGCAGTGGCCGGGGCGGCAGCAACGAGGGCGCCGGGATCTACCGGATCGACTACGTGGCGAACGGCCGGCCGCCGGTGGCGAAGGTGGGCGTGGACCGCGACAGCGGCCCGGGACCGCTGACGGTGCGGTTCTCCAGTACCGGCTCCGCCTCCGCCGACGGCACGCCGATCACGTACGCCTGGGACCTCGACGGGGACGGCGACACCGACTCGACGGCGACGAACCCGACGTACACGTACTCCGAGCGGGGTCAGTTCACCGCCCGGCTGACCGTGACCAGCGCCCGTGGGCTCAGCTCGGTGGCGACCGCGCAGATCACGGTCGGCAACACCCGGCCGGCGGTGGCGTTGAGCGTGCCGAACGGCGGCTTCTTCGACTTCGGCGACCAGATCCCGTACGCGGTGACGGTCACCGACCCGGAGGAGAGCGGCATCGCCTGCGACCGGGTGGTCACCCAGACCCACCTCGGCCACGACAGCCACAGCCACCCGATGGACAACTACCTCGGCTGCTCGGGCACGGTCACCACGGAGGCGAACGGTGGGGACGGACACGGGCCCGGCCAGAACCTCTACACGGTGCTGACCGCCCAGTACACCGACGGCGGCGCGGCCGGCGGGGTGCTGGCGCTGGTCGGCTCGGTCTGGCACGAGTTGCAGCCGAAGAACAGGGAGGCGGAGCACTTCGACGCCGCCCAGGGGATCCAGGTGCTGGAGCGGACGACCGCCCGGGCCGGCCGGCGGGTCGGCGACGTCGACCACGGCGAGTGGATCAGCTTCGGTCCGGTGAACCTGACCGGGATCGGCTCGGTCACCGCCGCGGTCAGCTCGGGCAGCACCGGCGGCACCGTCGAGTTCCGGGCCGACTCGCCGACCGGGCAGCTGCTCGGCACGATGCCGGTCGGCAGCACCGGCGGCTGGGACAACGTGGTCTCGCCGACGGTCAACCTGGCCAACCCGGGCGGGACGTTCACCCTCTACCTGGTCTTCGTCAACCCGGCGCAGGCCGGCGGCACACCCGACCTGCTCTCCCTGGACTGGCTGCGCTTCAACGGCGCGGGGGTGAAACGGGAGACCGGCGGGACGGTCTCGGTCACCGCGAACCCCCGGACCGGGACGGCGCCGCTGTCGGTGGCGTTCACCGGTACGGCCACCCCGGCGGCCGGGCGGACCATCACCGACCGGGCCTGGGACTTCGGTGACAACACCCCGGTCGTGCACGGCACCTCGGCCACCCACTCGTACGCCCGGCCGGGTACCTACACGGCCCGGCTGACGGTCACCGACAGCGCCGGAGCCACGATGTCGAGTCATCTGACCATCACGGTCCGCTAGGTCTGAACGGTCCGGAGGGCACCTTCCTGCCGCCCGGGCGGTAGCCGGTGGCACGGAAGGGGCCCTCCCGGCCAGGCGGCCGGGCGAAGCGTGGCAAGGATTACAGCGCCAACCGCGCTGACCAGTTGGAACGTCGGGCCACCGGCTGCGTAGACTCTGCACCGGCCATCCAGAGCGACCGAGAGACCTGGCTCGTCGACGTCGCAGCAACCCCCCACCACGGGTGCGGGTGCTACCGCCAGGACCGATGGAGGTTCGCAGTGCCTACCACCCGGGCCGAGCGGTCGAGCCGGCTCCATGTCACCTGGCACCGGTGGCGTCGACATGTCGACCTGTGCCGGATCAGCACCATGCTCTGTCGCGGTCACGCCTGACCCCGCCCGCCGGTCGGCGGATCTCCGACCATCTGATTGATCCCCTCGAGGCGGTTGACCTCGACGCTGCGGCACGCCCACGACCGGTGCACGGTCGCGGGCCGCGCGTCCGTGTCGGCGTCGCCCGCCGGATATTTCCTGGAGTTTCCACACAATGCGCCTCAACACCCTGACCACCCGCCTGCTCTCCGGGGTCGCCGCCGTCGCGTTGCTCGGTGCGGTCGCGGCCTGCGGCGGAGGTTCCGCCGACAGCGCCGACAACCCGTACGACCTGCTGCAACCGGGCACGCTGCGGGTCGGCACGCTGACCGACGCGCCGCCGAACGTCTTCCTCAAGGACGGGAAGTTCACCGGTTTCGACAACGACCTGATGACCGCCGTGGCGCAGAGGCTGGGCCTGAAGGTCGAGTTCGTCGGCACCGAGTTCTCCGCACTGCTCGCCCAGGTCAACAACCACAAGTTCGACGCCGGCTCGTCCTCGATCACCATCACCGAGGCGCGGAAGAAGACCGTCGACTTCACCAACGGCTACGACTTCGGCTACTTCGGACTCGACGTACCGGCCGGCTCGCCGATCAGGAGCTTCGCCGAACTGAAGGGCAAGCGGGTCGTGGTGGTGCAGGGCACCGTCCAGGACGACTACGCCACCGCCGAAGGGCTCGACCCGGTCCGGGTGCCGGACTACAACGGCGCGATCAACCAACTCAAGGCCAAGACCGCCGACGCCTGGATCGCCCCGGCCGAGATCGGTGAGAAGTCCGCGCAGGACAGTGGCGGGAAGATCGTACTGGCCGAGAAGCAGCTCAGCTCGGCGCCGACCGCGTTCGCGGTGGCCAAGGGGAACGACCCGCTGCGCGAGGCCCTGAACAAGGCGCTCGACGAGGTGGTCCAGGACGGCACCTGGACCCGCCTCCAGGACCAGTACTACCCGGGTCGGCCGATCCCGGAGACCTTCAAGCCGGGCAGCGGCACCGTGACCTTCCCACCGGTGCAGGCCGGCGCTGGCAGCACGCCGAGCGGCGCCCCGACCGCGCCGGCCAGCCCGACCGGTACGCCGGCGGCCTGACCCTCCACAGGAGACGAGCGAGCAGAGACAGGTGGAGCGATGGAGACGCTGAGGACGTTGTGGGAGACGTTCTTCGACCTGGAGTCGATGCGCGAGGCGCTACCCGAGATGCTCACGGTCGGGCTGCGTAACACGCTGCTGCTGGCGCTCGTCTCCGCGATCCTGGGGACCCTGCTCGGCATGCTGCTGGCCGTCGCCGGCCTGGCCCGGACCCGATGGTTGCGCTGGCCGGCACGGATCTACACGGATGTGTTCCGGGGGCTGCCGGCCGCGGTCACCATCCTGCTGATCGGGGTCGGGTTGGCCCCCCTCGGGCTCGCCTGGTGGGGACCCAACCCGTACCCGCTCGGCATCCTGGCCCTGTCGCTGATCGCGGCGGCGTACATCGGGGAGATCTTCCGGTCCGGCATCCAGAGCGTGGAGGCCAGCCAGCTGGAGGCGACCCGGGCCCTGGGGCTGTCACACGCCGCCGCGATGCGTCTGGTCATCATCCCGCAGGGCGTACGCCGGGTCCTGCCGGCCTGGGTCAACCAGCTGATCGCCCTGATCAAGGACTCCAGCCTGGTCTACTTCCTCGGCCTGGTGGCCAGCCAGCGGGAGCTGTTCCGGATCGGCCAGGACTACGCCGCGAACACCGGAAACGAGTCGGCGCTGCTGCTCGCCGGCCTGTGCTACCTGGCCATCACGGTGCCGCTGACCCACCTCGTGAACTGGGTCGACCGGCGGTTGCGCGACGGTCGGGCCGCCGGGCCGGAGCCCGAGGATCCGCTGGCGCCGGCCGGCGAGACCCCACTGCCCACGTCGACGGAGGGAGGCCCCCATGTCCGACGGTGACCGAGCCGAGCCGTCGACGGACCGGGTCGGCGACAACCGGACCGTGGCGGTGACCGACCTGACGTCGCCGGCCGTCTCGTCCGACCCGGCCGCCGGCCGGGTCTTCGAGTCGGTGAGCGTCGCCACCCGGGACGTCCACCTGGCGTTCGGACGCAATCCGGTGCTGCGCGGCGTCGACCTGGAGGTCGGCCGCGGCGAGACCGCGTGTGTGATCGGCCCGTCCGGTTCCGGGAAGTCGACCCTGCTCCGGACCATCAACCGGTTGTTGGAGCCGGACCGTGGTGACGTGCTGCTCGACGGGCAGAGCGTGCTCTCCGGCGACCCGGACGAGTTGCGCCAGCGGATCGGCATGGTGTTCCAGCAGTTCAACCTCTTCCCGCACATGACCGTACGGCGCAACGTGACCCTGGCCCTCCGACAGCTCAAGGGCCTCTCCCGGGACGAGGCCGACGAGGTGGCACTGCGCCAGCTCGACCTGGTCGGCCTACGGCACAAGGCGGACGTACGACCGGGCCGGCTCTCCGGCGGTCAGCAGCAGCGGGTGGCGATCGCCCGGGCCCTGGCGATGTCACCCCGGGTGATGCTCTTCGACGAGGCGACGTCGGCGCTCGATCCGGAACTGGTCAAGGGGGTGCTGTCGCTGATGGCCGACCTGGCCGGACAGGGCATGACCATGGTCGTGGTGACCCACGAGATGGGGTTCGCCCGGCAGGTCGCCGACCAGGTCGTCTTCATGGACCAGGGCCGGGTGGTCGAGGCCGGCCCACCGGCCGAACTCTTCGCGGCGCCACGCAGTCCCCGGCTCCGGCAGTTCCTCTCCCAGGTGCTCTGACGGTCCTCCCCCGGGTGCGCTGACGGCGGTCTCCCGCGCGGGTACGGCGACGACGAACCGTCGGCCCTCCGGGTAGGACCGCCGCCGGTGTGGATTCCGACGATCCGGTCCTCGTCTTCCTCGCCTCCGCGACCCCGCCCCACCAGGCGGTCGCGCTGCGGATCGAGGGAGCACCACCGGCCCAGTGGCAGGCGACCGTGCTCTACGACTCCGCCGAGACCGTCACCGTCTCCCTGGCCGGGCTGAACACGGTCGACCTCCTCGCCCGACTGCGCCGGCTCCGGGTGCCGGCCGAGATGGTCTACCGGGAGATCCGCGACCTCGGGATCGACTGGGATCCCGAGCAGGAGGTACGGCAGCGTTCCGAGGCGGACATGGCCGACTGGCGGAAGCGGGATCACGAGCACCGGGAACAGCTCAAACGCGAGTTCCTGCGCCGGCAGGCCGAGGACTGACCGGAAGCCGGGACGGGGTCGCCCCCGAGCACGGCGGGCGGCCGTGGGCGGTCATGGACGTGCTCCCGACGCGTGGCGCCTCGGGAGCACGTCCGCCGGTGCCGGTCGGGTCAGCCGCCGTTGATCACAAAGGTCGATCCCGGTTCGACCACGATGTTGCCGGTGGCCGAGTTGGTGATGGTCACGTTCGTCAGGGTCGCGCTGCCCCGGGCGCCGCCCATCGCGAGGATGCCCGCGCCGTTGTTGGACCGGTCGATCCGGACGTTGCTGATCACCACCCCCGGCATGTTGCCGCCACCGGTCTTGAACTGGATGCCGTCGTACGTCGAGTCGTGGATCTCGGTGTCCCTGATGGTGACCCCGACGATGTCCCGGGTCGCCGGGAAGAGTGTGATCGCACCAAACTCCTGGTCCTCGTTCCAGAAGGCCCCGCCGGTGCGGTAGAGGGCGTTGTTCGCGATCAGTGTCTGCCCGGAGAACGGCAGCGGGCTGTGGTCGGTCGCCAACATGATGCCCGGGTAGTTCATCGTGTCGTAGATCAGGTTGTTCTCGATCGAGTTGCCGTAACCGCCGTAGATCGCGATGCCGTTCGCCCGCCACGGCAACTGGACGGTGTTGTTGACGAAGTGGTTGTCGTGGGCGATGTCGACGGACTGGTCCTTGACGTACGGGTTGGCCCAGACCGCGAGCGCGTCGTCACCGGTGGTCCGGAAGGACGAGTTGAAAACCCGCGAGTTGCGGGTGCCGTTGCTGAAGTTGATGCCGTCGGCGTACGTGTTGCGGATCCGCATGCCGGTGAACTCCAGCCCGTCACCGGGTCCCCACAGCTCGGGGATGTTGTCGAAGTCGCGACCGACCCAGGCGCCGACGTTGGCGTGCTCGATCCAGACGTTGCTGATCCTGGTGTTGCGGCCGAACCGTCCGTTGAGCCCGACGCCGCCCTCGGCACCGCCGGGTCCGCCCCGGATCCGGCCGGAGCCGAAGATCGCGATGTCCGAGATCTGGGTGTTGTCGTCGATGTCGAAGCCGAAGTTGCCCTCGTGCGGGTGGTTGATGCCACCGACCACCAGGTGCGGCTCGGTCAGCGTGTAGAGCTGGGAGTGCCACATCCCGGCGCCCCGGATGGTGACGTTGCGGATGCCGACCTGGTTGTGCTGTCCCCGGTTCAACGGGTCGTCGGTCAGGATCTTCTGTTCCTGCCGCCACTGCCCGGCCGGGATCCAGACGCAGCCGATCACCCCGTTCTGGTCGTCGGTCACCGCCCGCTGGATGGCCGCCGTGTCGTCGATGCCGTCGCCCGGCACCGCGCCGTACGCGGTGATCGAGGTGCAGCCGGCCGGTTGGTCCGCCGCCGGCGCCACCTGCTCCAGGTCGACCAGGTCGATGATGTGGAAGGCGGCCGTGTCGGACGCGTCCCGCTGCAGCCGGAACCGGGTGCCGGCCGGGTACGTCTGGGACAGCAGCGCCTGGGACTCGTCGAAGAGCCGTCGGGCGTCGCTCTGCGGGGTGTTGGTCAGTCCTTCCGGCTCATCGGTGTTGCCGTAGAGCCAGCTGTGCCGGGACGAGAACGTCAGCTTCCGGACGAAGGTGTCGTTGACGTAGAGGCTGATGGTGGCCTCGGTGCCGCCGCCGCCCGGCGCGTCGGGGATCGAGTTGCGGACCACGATGGCGTTCGCCGGGTTGGTCGAGGTGACCTCGACGAACTGTCCGGTGCCGGTGAGCCGTACCGACCTGCGGCCGGAGGACTCGGTGGCGAAGTTGGTGTGTCCGAAGGTCCGCAGCGGGTCGGCCTCCAGCAGGGTGCCCTGGTAACGCCCGTCCTCGGCCTCGTACGACACCCACGGGACGGCCGCGCCGCGACCGACGACGATCGACCGCGTACCGATGTTGTTGCCCTCGTTGGTCTCGGCGACGACGTTTGTCGCGTCGGCGGTGGCGGTGATGGTGGCGCCGCCGCTGGTCGCCGTCCAGCTGCCGCTGATCGGCACCTGGGCGGTGGCCCCGGCGGGGATCGACGGGGTGCTGGTGTTCAGGGTGGTGCCGCCGACCACGAGCCGGGTGACGGTGGTCGCGCCGGTCGCGGTGGTGCCCCGGTTGTGCACCGCCACCGTGAAGGTGACGGTCGCGCCGACGGCCGGGTTCGTCGGGTTGACGGTGATGCCGGAAACCTGCAGGTCGGGCCCGGGCGCCTGGGCGACGACCAGCGGCGAGGTGGTGGTGAGGCTGTTGTTGCCGTTGTCCTGCTCGATCACCGTGTCCGTCGGGTCGACCACCACCGCGACCGGGTAGCTGCCCTGCGGCCGGGTACCGACCTGGTGGGTGACGGTGGCCGAGGCGCCGGCCGCCAGCCCGGCGACCGGCGCGCTGCCGACAACCGTGCCGCCGAGACTGAAGTTGACCGTGGTCGCGGCGGCGGCCGCCGAGCCGGTGTTGCGGACCGTGGCCGCCAGCGTGATCGGGGTCGTCTCGGTCGGCGCCGTCGGCGTCCAGGTCGCCGCGGTGACCACCAGGTCCGGGTTGGCCGCCGGGGTGCCGCAGACCTCCAGCTCGGCCACCTGTCCGGACGGTGCGCCGGTGTTGCTGTTGAACCGCAACTGCACGGCGGCGGTGGTCGCGGTGACCGGGATCGACACCACGTTGCTGCCCTGGACGAACTGGTGGTTCGCCGCCGAGACCAGGTTGGTGAAGGTGCCCGAGGCCTGGTCACGGCCGAGGATCTGGAAGTTCTGGGTACGGGTGCCCCACGCCGGGTCCGGGTTCAGCTTGACGTTGACCCCGGTGACCGCGTGGTTCGCGCCGAGGGCGACGGTCAGGGACTGCGGGAAGCCGGCGGCTCCCTCCCAGTACGTGTCCAGTGCCCCGTCGTTGGCCTTTTCCGGGGTGTAGACGAAGGTGGAGCCGGTCGCCGTCATCGGCTTGCCCCGGGCGACGTTCTGACATCCCGGCTGTTGGCTGCCGGTACGGGTGACGGTGTTGCCGGGCGCGGAGAGGTTGCCCGCGACGTCGCGGGCCCGTACCTGGTAGGAGACCGTCGTCGAGAGCGGCGGGTTGTCCTCGAAGGTGGTCACCGCGCCGACCGTCTGCAGCAGCGCGCCGTTGCGGTGGATGTCGTACCCGGCGAGGCCGCTGCCGCCGGTGTTGTCGGTCGAGGCGCCCCAGCTCAGCCGGATCGTCGTACCCGACTGGGTGTAGGAGAGGGTGCCGGGCACGCTGGGCGGGGTGGTGTCGGTGGGGCCGCCGCTGGGCCCGTACACCTCCAGTTCGGAGAGTTGCCCGGCCGGCCATCCGCTGTTGGCGCTGATGCTGACCCGGACGTGGCGGGTGGTGGTCGCGGTGAAGCTGACCGTCACCGAGTTTCCGTCGACCGCCGGGTTGAAGGTGTACGTCCGCGAGCCGACCAGGTCGGTGAAGGACGATCCGTTGGTGCTGCCCTGCACGCTCAGGGTCTGGGTCCGGGTGCCCCAGCCGGAGGTCGGCAGCCGCAGCACGACTCGGTCGACGGTGACCGAAGAGCCGAGGTCGACCTGTAGCCAGCCCGGGAAGGCGTGGTTGACGCTCTCCCAGTAGCTGCCCTGGTCGCCGTCGACCGCCCGGGACGGGGCGTAGACGTCGGCGTGACCACTGGCCTGGGTGGGTCGTCCCTGGGCGAGGTTGCCCTCGGCGAGGATCCGGACCGGCCGGTCGGCCGGCAGGTCCGGTCGGGCGGCGGCGGGGGTGGCTGGTGCCGACAGCCCGACGGTGGCGACCACGGTGGCCGCGACGACCGTCGCCACCCCCGGGACACGTCTGGATCGTCTCATCGCTGTTCCTTCCGGAGCGGACGGTGCCCGGGGTGGTGGTCCCACGAGCGCAGGCGGATCTACCCCGATGGGATGCCATCGGGGTAGAAGTTGCGGCTGTTAGTCAGAAAAAGAGCAGAGGTTTGTTTAGTTCTTGCGGCGGGTTGTCCAGAGGTTACCGACCTGCTACCAGAGCGTCAATACGTCCAACCTGGTCGATGACCGGAGCGGTACAGTCCAGCGGTGATCTTCCACATCGCCGAGGCGGCGGACTGGACGGCGGCCCAGGCCAGCGGGGACTACCGGGTCTCGACCCGGGGCCGCACCCTCGCCGAGGAGGGCTTCGTCCACGCCGCCCGCCGGGACCAGGTCCTCGGGGTCGCCGAGGCGTTCTACGCCGACGCCGGCCCGCTACTCCTGTTGGGCATCGACCCGACCCGGCTCTCCGCACCGGTACGCGACGACGAGGTGGCGCCGGGTGTGGTCTTTCCGCACATCTACGGACCGATCAACCTGGATGCCGTGGTGGCCGTGACGCCGCTCGTCCGTGGCGCCGACGGCACCTACACCCTGCCGTCGCCCTGACCACCACTCAGGAGCACTGACCTGCGCATTCTCACCGGCCGGACGAGAACGATCGAGACATGCAGCGACGATGATGGATGAAGACGTCACCGACTGCGTACACTGCGGCACGTGGCGGGGCAGATAACAGACGGGCCACGGCGGGGACGCCGACGGGGAGAACCGACCGTGGCGAGCATCGCCGAACTGGCCGGGGTGTCGAAGCCGACCGTGTCCAAGGTGCTCAACGGCCGGTCCGGGGTGGCGTTGGAAACCCGGCGACGGGTGGAGGCGCTGCTCCGCGAGCACGGCTACCGGCGCCCGGACAAGACACCGGCCAGCGCCACCCTGGAGGTGGTCTTCTACGGCCTGGAGAGTCACCTGGCGATCCAGATCATGCGCGGGGTGGAACAGGTCGCCCGACGGCACGAGCTGGCGGTCGGGTTCATCGAGGCGAACGGCCGCACCGCGCCGGGCCGGTCCTGGGCGGAGCAGCTGCTGGCCCGCCACCCGGTCGGGGTGATCGCCGCGTTCTCCCGGTTCACACCCGAGCAGCACGCCCAGCTCGCCGCCAGCGGGATACCGCTGGTGGCCCTCGACCCCACCGGCGAACCGATGCACACCATCCCGTCGGTCGGCGCGACGAACTGGAGCGGCGGCATCGCCGCCACCCGTCACCTGCTCGACCTCGGCCACCGCCGGATCGCGGTGATCAGCGGGCCACCCGACTACGTGGCCGCCCGGGCCCGGTTGGAGGGGTGCCGGGCGGCGATGGAGATCGCCGGGCTGCGGCTCGACGAGCGGCTGGTCCGCAGCGGCCGGTTCTTCTTCGAACGCGGCCGCGACTTCGGTCTCGAACTGCTCCACCTGGCGGACCCGCCGACCGCCGTGGTCTGCGGCAACGACCTGCAGGCCCTCGGCCTGTACGCGGCGGCCGCGCAACTCGGCCTGCGGATTCCGCAGGACCTCAGCGTGGTCGGCTTCGACGACATCGACAACACCCGCTGGTGCTCGCCGCCGCTGACCACCGTCCGGCAGCCGCTCGCCGAGATGGGCGCCACCGCCGCCGAGATGGTGCTCGCGGTGGCCGCGGGTGAGCCGCTCCTCCAGCACCGGGTCGAACTCAGCACCACCCTGGTCGTACGCGAGAGCACCGCACCGCCGGCCCGCACCTGACGTCGCCCCCGCCCCGGCTCTGGTACCACCGCCCGATCCGGTCAGGCGTATCTGATGTCCAGGTGGTCGAACCGCCCGTCCCGGAACCGCTCCCCGATCCCCTTCCGGAACGGGTTGCCGCAGTTGGTGAGGCTGAGGTGGGACAGTTTCCGGCACTCCAGCAACGCCTCGACGTGGGTGATCCGCTTGCTGTTCAGGATGGTGAGTTCCACCAACTCGGGCAGTTCCCGGAAGACCCGGCAGTCGATCTCGGCCCGGAGTCCGTTCAGTCGCAGCGCGCGCAGGGTCGGGAGGGTGGCGAGGCGGGCGACCGGGAAACGGGTCCCGGTGCCGCCGATCTCCATGGCCCGCAGCGGAGCGGTGATGTGCGCGAAGACGTCCACGTTCCCGAGGTGGGCCAGTTCCAGGTGACGTAGCGTCGGCAGGTCCCGGATCTGCCGGAGCACCTCGTCATCACCGAGGGCGGTGTACAGGAACTCGAGCGGGGGCAGCGGGTCGAGGATCTGGGCGAGGGGCGGTACGGGACTGGAGTTGACGAACATGACCGCGCGGAGTCCGGGAAGGACGGCATCGGCGGCCAGCGGCGCCTCCGGGACCGGCGAGAGGTGGTCGTGGCTGATCACGAGGGTGGGCAGGCCGGCCGGCACGCCGGTCGGGGTCAGCAGGGGCACCAGCGGCGTCGGCAGGTGCAGCGCGGCGAGGTTCCCCAGGTCGGGCAGGAACGCCGGCAGCCTCGGCCTCCGCAACTGTGCCCGGGACGGGCGCAGGTGCAGGGACCGCACCCGGGCCGCCTCCTCCGGCGTCATCGTGCCACCCCAGGGGATCCGTACCCCGCCGTCGTCCGTGTAGTCGTAGCACTCGGTGACGTTGCCGACGCAGTAGCGTCCGTCCCCGACCGGCGGACGGAGGTACCGGTACCGGCTCGCGGCGAATCCGTCGGCCGGTTCGTTCCCACTCATCGCGGGTCCCCGTCCCCCATCCCGCTCTCAGTTCCCGAACTGCCGCTCGACCAGGGCCAGCAGCGCGGCGTGGGTCTCCTGGTCCGCCGCCACCAGCAGCCCGCCGGCACCGGTGTGCACCGGCTGCCCCCGCAGGCCGGTCACCACGCAGCCGGCCGCCCGGCACAGGGCGATGCCGCTGGCGAAGTGCACGCTGTCCCGCAGGTCGCCGTCGGTCACGTACGCCGCCCGCCGCCCGGCCGCGACCCAGGCGACGGCGAGGGTGGTGGAGAGCACCCGGGGAAGGAAACGCTCGGCGAAGCCCTCGTCCGCCAGCAGTCGTACGGCCCGGAAACTCGGAAACGGCGGGTCGAGGTTGACGTCCACCAGCCGGGACCCACCGGACGGGAGCAGTTTCTCGTCCACCCCGTCCCGACGGACGTACGCCTGGTCGCCGTCGGTCCAGAACACCTCGCGGGCGAAGGGGTCGGCGCTGGCCGCGGCCGTGACGTCGGTTCCGGTGCGCAACGCGACGTTGACCGCGACCAGCGGGGTCCGGGCGGCGAAGTTCAGCGTGCCGCAGAGCGGGTCGACGAGCCAGGTCCGGTCGGCATCGCCGGCGCCGCTCCGTCCACTCTCCTCACCCAGCACGGCGTCGTCCGGACGGGCGGATCGGAGCAGGTCGAGGATGGCCTGCTCCGCCTCCAGGTCGGCGGCGGTGGCGAAATCCCCCGCGGACTTCTCGACGCGCTCCAGTTCGGCGCCGTAACGGGACCGGACGATCTCGGCACCCGCCTCCGCCGCCGCGACGGCCAGCATGGGATCAGTGAGCGACATGACTGGACGATACCGACGGATCTCCGCCCCGCCCGATCCGGTGTCGCCCGCGCCGCTACCGCCAGGTAGCGGTGTCGGGGTCGATGCCATGGGCGCGCGCAGCGGCGTCGATACTCCGCCGGAACCACGTTGCCAGGCCGGCGCGGATGCCGTCGTAGTGGGCGGCGAATCCCGGATCGGCCTCGAACATCCGGCCCAGACAGACCTGCATCTGCCGGGTGAGGGGAAAGTACGAGGCGAAGATCTCGCGGTGCCGCTCGACGAGTTGGTTCGCCGCTGGACTGCCAGGGATGACCCCGGCGTCCATCGCGTCCCCGAGCACACGCTCGAGGTCGGCGACCGCATCGGCGATCGCCTGCCATTCCTCCGGACCGCGGGAGGCTGCGCGTTCGACGTACTGCTGCCACTGCGTCGTGCCTCCGTAGCGCTGCCGGGCCTGGGCGGGCCAGTCCGGGTTCCATCGGGGGCCGAAGATCGCGGCCTGCTGCTCGACGGTGAGCAGCAGGCCGCGCTCGTGGGCGTCGATCATCCGGTCCAGTCCGATGCCGAGCTGCTGGAGGCGGTCGATCCGTTCGGTCACCTGGGCGCGCTGGGCGCGCAGTGCGTCGGGCACGTCCGCAGCCGAGTCGTCCAGGATGGCCCGGATCCGGTCCAGGCCGAGGCCGAGCTCCCGGTAGACGACGATGCGGTGCAGGCGTTCCAGATCGTCGGCGGTGTAGAGCCGGTATCCGCCGGTCGTACGCAGCGACGGTCGCGCCAGACCGATGTCGTCCCAGTGGTGCAGCGCGCGGACCGTCACGCCCAGCCGCGCCGAGACCTGACCGACGGTCAGGCCGTCGGCGTCGGTGACATCAGACATGCTCCGCATTGTCGCCGCGACCGGCCGCCGGTGGGCTGATCCCGATGGCCTCAAGGTTGCGCGCCTCCTGACTGTCCGGATCGAAGGGCTTGGCCGCGGTGAAGACGATCCGTGCGTTCTCGGGGGTGATCACCTCCACGTCGCGGGTGTTCCAGGGCGTGTCCCGTGGGCCGTCGACCGAGTCCGGGCGCACCGCACGACAGTCCTCGACAAGGGAGTCGACCTGGTTGAGCACGCAGGAGAAGCTGACGCTCATCGCCGGTGCCTGCGCCGGAACCGTCGGCGCCGAGACGAGGAGCACGTCCTGGAACGCCCACCGGCGCAGGTGCACGAGGGTGCCGGGGATGCTGAACAGCTCGAAGAATCCCAGCCCTCGAACCCAGAAGTCCACCGACGTCGCCAGATCGGTCGTGGGGATCGTCACGAAGGCGGGCATGCCGTAGATGCCCCGGAACAGCTCCGGCGCCACCGCGTCCGGACCGGGAGTGGGCACCGGGCTGAGCTCGAAAGCGTTGTAGTGGTCGCTCATGTGCCCAACCCTCCAGCCTGACGTCACGTGAGGGTCAAGTCGGATCCGCGCATCCGGTCCGTCGGCTGCGGGCGGCCGACGTCATGGCCGGGGGCCGCTGCGCTCGAGCCGCAGGACGGCGTCGTCGTCCGGGGTCCGGACCGGCTCGTGATGGTCGGTGAGGTCGCGCAACCGCCTGACCGGCGAGGCGAGCAGGACCGCCGGAATGCACACCGCTGCGGCAACGAAGATCAACAGGGTGGTCCGGGCACTGAGCAGACCGGCCAGGAGCCCGGCGAGCAGACCGCCGATCGGGATCGCCCCCCAGGAGACGAACCGCACCGTCGCCATCACCCGCGGCAGCAGTTCGGGCGGGCTGGCGATCTGCCGGTAGGTACGGGTCACCACGCTGAGCACCACCACACCGATCGAGAACACCACGTTGCCGATCGCGAACGCGGCCAGCGCCGGCCAGCCGGTGCCGAGCGGCACGACAACCGCGCCGGCGACCGCGACGAATCCCGCGACGATCAGGGCGCGGGCGGTGCCGAGCCGGTTCGTGATCCGGTTGGTCAGGGTCGCACCGAGCAGGGTGCCGACCCCGTCGGCGGCCAGCAGCACCCCGACCAGACCGGGCGTCAGGTGGAGCTCCCGGATCAGGTAGAGCGTGTAGAGGGCGTGCTGGGCGCCGCAGACGGCGTTGGCCGCGGTGGCGGCCCACATGCAGGGGCCCATCACCGGGTGCCGGACCACGAAGTGCCAGCCCTCCCGGATCATGGCCCGGACCGGCGGCCACCGGTCCGGTGCCGTCGACCGACGCTCCGGCAGGGTACGCAGCAGCAGTGCCGAGACGAGGTAACTGACGGCGTCGACGAGCAGGGTCGGCACCGCGCCGATCAACTGGACGAACAGGCCACCGATGGACGGGCCGCCGAGCTGGGTGGTGGCGTGGGTTCCGGAGGTCAGGCTGTTCCGGGCCTGCAACTGCTCCTTGCTGACGATCGAGGCCAGGAACGTCGAGTTGGCCACGTCGAAGAGGACGTCCGCGAAATTGATCACGAGTGCGGTGACCACCAGCTGGGCGATCGTCAGGTGCCCGGTCCACCAGGTCAGCGGGATCGACACGACCGCCGCCGCACGGGCCAGGTCGGCGACGATCTGCACCCGGCGCATCGGCAGCCGTTGCACGATCGCCCCGGCCGGCAGGCCGATGACGATCCAGGCCAGGTAGCTGGCCGCGACGATCAGGCCCATCTCGAACGCGGAGGCGTGCAACACCGTCACCGCAGTCAGCGGCAGCGCGACCGCGCCGACCGCCGAGCCGAGCCCGCTGGTCGTGCCGGCCGTCCACCACCGCCAGAAGACCCTCGCGCCGCCCTCACCGTCCGTCATCATTCCCCCGCCACGAGTAAGTTCCAGAATGAAACGCACTATACTTGACCTCGTGAAACGGTCTGAGCTCGCGGACGCCGACTGCGGCATCGCCCAGGCGCTGGGAGTCATCGGCGACTGGTGGACGTTCCTGGTGATCCGCGACGTGGCGGGCGGGAACACCCGGTTCGACGGCCTGCAACGGGAACTCGGGGTCAGCCGTCGGGCACTCACCGAACGCCTCGCCGGGCTCGTCGCGCACGGCGTACTGGAGAAGCGGGCGTACTCCACCCGGCCACCGCGCTACGACTACGTCCTCACCCCGAAGGGCGAGGGCCTGCTGCCGACCCTCATCGCGCTGCAGGACTGGGGCACCCGGCACGTGATGGGTGACGGCGCGCTGACCGCCACCGCCGAGGACGGCTCGGCCGAGAGCCGCCGGGTGCACGAGTTGGTCGGCCGGAAACTGCCGGACGTCGTCCTGCGCCGGCACGACGACACACCGGTCCCGGTCACCGCACCGGACGGCCGCTGGACCGTGCTCTACTTCTTTCCCGGCGCCTTCGCCCCCGGCGCCCAGAGCCTGCCGCCGGGCTGGGCGGAGATCCCGGGCGCCCGGGGCTGCACCCTGGAATCCCTCACCTACGCCTCCCGGGCCGTCGACTTCGCCGCCGCCGGCGCCGAGATCCGGGGAGTCAGCACCCAGCGCCCGGACGAACTGGCCGCCTTCGCCGAGTACGCCCGGCTGCCGTACCCGTTGTTGTCCGACCAGGACAGTCGACTCGCCGCCGGGCTGCTGCTGCCGACCTTCCGGGCGGCCGGCGTCGACCGTTTCAAGCGGCTGTCGCTGCTGGTGGACCCGGACGCGGTGATCCGGGCGACCCAGTTCCCGATCACCGATCCGGCCGGCTCGGTGGACGAGATGCTCAGGCTGCTCCCCTGTCGGTAGCCGCCAACCGGGCGTCGGGCTGGCGTCGGCGGGGACGGCCCGCCCGCTCACCCGTCGGGGGTGAACAGGCCCTGGATGCCGACCACGATCGCGATCAACCCGAGGATCGCGAGCAGCAGTCCGGGCCCGCTCGCGGTGTCCCGGCGCTCCGCCTCCGGGGCCGACCGGCCGGTGAGCCGGGACCACAGCAGGGCGAGACCGACCGCGATCCCGACCACCTCGAAGTGGAACAGTCGGGGGCCGGTGGTCAGGTGGACCAGGAGGAAGTAGCCACCCGCCACCAGCGCGACGATCCCGACCACCCAACCGAACGGTCCGACCCGGGCGGCGAACCGGCCGAGGTCGTCGCCGATCCGGGGCAGGCGACGCAGCAGGGTGATCGCGAGCAGGAAGCCGCCGAGAATGTTGGCGAGATCAAGCAGCAGAGCCATGATCGCTCAATTGCCGGCCCACACCCCCAGCAAACGTGAAATTCGAGAAGAGTCGATTAATGGGTGGAGCACCGGTCCGGTACGACCGCCCGGGACCGGGCCCTACGATCGCAACATGATCGCGGAACTGCAGTGTGTGGTCCTGGACTGCCCCGACCCGGTACGCCTCGCCGAGTTCTACCGGTCCCTGCTGGGCGGCGGCGTCAACCAGCCGGATCAACGGTGGACGCTGGACGACGACTGGGCCACCCTGCACGTGCCGTCCGGCCTGGTGCTCGCCTTCCAGCGGGCGGCCGACCACCAGCCGCCACGGTGGCCCGACCCCGACCGTCCGCAGCAGTTCCACCTGGACCTCGGGGTGCCCGACCTGGACCGCGCCGACGAACAGGTACGGGAACTGGGCGCCACCGTGCTGGAGGAGGACGTCGACGGGCGCAGCTGGGCCGTCTACGCCGATCCGGCGGGTCATCCGTTCTGCCTGGTCCGGCACTGAGGGACCCGGCGGTCAGCACGCCCGGCGCCGGTCCTGCCTCCTCGACCCCGTTCCCGCGCTCCCTACACTGTCCGCCGTGACGCTGCAGGCCTACGACCGCGGTCTGCTCGCCGTGCAGCGAGGCGAGTTCGACGAGGCACGGGAACAGCTGACGACGGCCGGCGACGACCACCGGGCACTGCTGCTGTTGGGTCTGCTGGCGAGCAACGGTCACGGCGAACCCGCCGACCCGGTGAAGGCGCACCGCCTGTACGAGCGGGCGGCCGAACTGGGCAACGCCGAGGCCGCCCACAATCTCGGGGTGCTGTACGCGACCGGTCGGGGCGTCGCACCGGACCACCTCACCGCCCTGCGGTGGTACCAACGGTCCGCCGAGTCGGGCCACGCCGGAACACGCCGGACGGTCGGCCTGATGTACGCCACCGGTCAGGGCGTACCGGTGGACGAGGACGAGGCGGAGCGGCACTGGCGGGCGGCGGCGCAGGCCGGCGAGGCGCTGGCTCTGCTCGACCTGGGCACCCTCTTCGCGTACCACCGGGAGGACCTGCCGGAGGCGGCGTCCTGCTACCTGCTGGCCGCGAAGGCCGGCGTCGCTCAGGCCGAACGGGAGCTGACGCTGCTCGCGCCGAGGTTGCGGGAACCGGCTCGGCACGACCCGAAGGCGCGCACCATGCTCGGGGTGATCCTCGCCTACCACCTGGACGACCCGGTCGGCGGCGTGGAGTTGCTGACCGCCTCGACGGAGGACGGTGATCCGGTCGCCCAGCGCAGCCTCGGTTTCCTGGTCCAACACGGCATCGGCACCCCGGCGGACGAGATCCGGGCGGCGGCGCTCTACCAGGCCGCGGCCGAGGCTGGTGATGCGTTCGCCGCGTTCAACCTCGGGGTGCTCGCCGGCCGTACCGCCGACGCGGTGCCCTGGCTGCGCCAGGCCGCCGAGGCCGGGGTGGTGGAGGCGTACCCACGGCTCGGCGACCGGCTCAGTGAGCAGGACCTCGACGAAGAGGCGCTGCGGTGGTACCTGCGCGGCGCCGAGGCCGGCGACCGGGGCAGCATGTTCGCGGCCGCCTGCTGGTACCGCGACGGCTTCGGCGGCCCGGTCGACCTGGTGCAGGCACTCCGGTGGTTCCTGGCCCTGGTGGACGTCGGCAGCGGCGACGGCATCCACGAGGCACACCTGATCGTGCCGAACATGACGAAGGACGAGATCTACCGCGCGGGCCGGCTCTCCGGCCGCCTGCTGGAGGCGGATCTCCTGGTACGACGCCGCACCACGGCGGAGCCCACGTCCGACTGACCAGGCCGGGGCGGATCCTGTTCCGAGGCGTCCGGACGTTCGACCCGGGTCGGGTTGCCCCGGACGAGTTCGTCGTGGATGCGCCAGCGGGCGGTGACGGCGGCACGTTCGGCCAGCTCGTCACCACGCTCGATGCGTTCCCGCAACAGCTTCAGGGCGATCCGACGGTTGAGGCTGAACTGCCGCTCGGTGTCGACCACCACCACGAGACCCGACGGGCGGTGGGTGGCCCGGACCGCCGTACTCGCCTTGTTCCGGTGCTGACCGCCGGGACCGCCGGTCCGGCAGGCGACGATGTCGACGTCCGCCTCCACGAATCGCGTACGCGGGATGTCGAGCTGGCAGGGCCGGGCGATGACGTACCAGTTCTTCCGACCGGTGTCGGCGCGGTACGGGCTCGGCGCCTGCCAGCACAATGTCCCGGTCCACCCGGCGGCGAACGTCTCGGCGCCGACGCCGGAGATCTCGACCAGCGCGGACCGGTAGGTGTCCGGCCGGTCCCCGGGCATCGTCTCGACCCGGCGGGTCGTCAACTGCCGGCACCCGGCGTCGGCCTCCAGCCGGGACAGCAGCCGGGCCAACGCCCAGGCACACTCCTGCGGGCCACGTCCGGCCGAGATGAGCAGGTGGACGCTCACGACCGCCCCCGCCTGCGGCGCGTGTCCCGACGGTCGCCGGCGGGGTCGAGGTCGGCCGTCTTGTACGTGACCACCGGAACCGTGCTGAGCACCGGGGTGGCCAGACCGTGGTCGACGAGGTCGCCGATCACCTGCTCGATGCGCTTGTACGCGGTCGGCGCCTCCTCGAAGAGCAACTGACGGTCGCCGCAAACCACAAGCGACCCCACCGGGGTACGGCGCAACTCCTCGACGGTGTGCTTGGCCCGCCCCCGGCGCAGGGCGTCGGCGCGGGACATCTTGCGGCCCGCGCCGTGCGCCACGGAATGGTTCGCCTCCGCCCCGGCGTGCCCGGCCACCAGGTAGGACGGCGTGCCCCGGGTGCCGGCGACCAGCACGTCCCGGCCGTCACCCCGGGCCGCGCCCTTGCGGTGCAGGTAGGCGCCGTCCCGGATCTCGACCGAGTTGTGGCACTCGTCGACGATCGGTTCGGTCGGCTCGGCGCCGAGCGCGAGGGCAACCCGGGCCGCCATCAGCCGCCGGTTGAGCGAACCCCACCGTACGGCGGCATCGTGTGCGGCGAGGTAACCGGCAGGGTCCGGAGCAGGCCCGGCACCGTGCACCTCGGTGTGCGCCCGTAGGATCCGCTCGCCCAGCCCACGCGAGCCACTGTGGACGATCAGGACGAGGTCGCCGGCGGCCAGCCCGAGCCGGTCCGCGTGGTCCGGCTCGAGAACGGTGCCGACCCGGGCGAGTTCGACGAAGTGGTTGCCGCGCCCGACGGTGCCGAGGCCCTCGACGTGACCGGCGGGAATCTCCCCGTCCAGCACGGCCCAGGCCGGGTCGTCGGCGTCGCGTTCCGGGTCGAGCGCCCGGTCGAGGTCGGGGAACCGAGCGGCGAGCTTCTCGGGTACGACCCGCTTGAGCCTGATCGGGAAGACCGCGATGCCGCAGCCGATGTCGGAGCCGACCAGGAACGGGTACAGCACGCTCGACAACATGGCGGCGCCGATCGGGGCGCCCTTGCCGGGGTGCAGGTCGGGCATGCCGGCGACGTGGATCATGCCGTCGAGGGCGGCCACCTGGTGGCACTGCGCGAGCGCGTCGGACTCGATCCAGCTGGTCGGGGCGGCGAAAACGGTGACGGAGGCACCGGATTTCGGCAGGGAAGCCTGCCGGGAGGGCAACGCAGACAAAGACGCTCTCTTCTCGGGGAAGGAGGAAATGGGCGGACGGCGGCACGGCACGGTTCGGTGCCGTGGTGCCTGGGGATACCGGGAGCGGTCCGTCAGAACGTCATGGGCACCACTGTGGCTGAGCACCGCCCCGACGATCAACCGGATTTCGCACCTGCGGGCCGACACCGGCGATCCCACTCCGCGTCCAGGTCGCCCCGCGCCGGCCGGCTCGGTGGGGAACCCGCCACCGCGTTCGCTCGTTTGACCGGGTGGAGGGAGGCGGCCATGTCCATCCGTACGGCTGTTCTCGCCGCAGCCACAGTGCTGGCGGTGGCCGGTTGCACCGGGTCGGGTACGCCTACCGCCCCGGCGGCCGGTGTCGAGGTCTCCGGCTCCGCGACCCCGTCCGCCCAGCCTGGTCCCACTCCCCCCGCCCTCCGGATCGTCGAGAAGGAGCAGGCCGATCTGCACCTCTGGGTGAGCAACCAGTCGTTCGAGGACGACCCGGTGACCGTCACCGTGAGAATCGACGACACCGTGGTCGTCGACCAGCCCTTCGAGGTGGGCAGTCAGCACAACTGGATCCTTTTTCCGATCGAGGCGCCACCCGGGCCACACGTGTTGACCGCCGTCTCGGGCACCGGAGCCGAGACGCGACAGAGCTTCACCCTGCCCGGGGCGGAACGACGGTACGCGGTGGTCGACTACTGGGGTCCTGACGACCACGGCGACCGGCACCTCACCTGGTACATCCGGTCCACCCCGATCGCCTTCAGGTAGTGCGTGTGCCACAGCGTCGATCGCGGCTCTGACCGGGAACTCGCCATCCCAGGAGCGTGCGATCGCGTCGAGAATCGGCGAGGCTAGGCCCCGTGACCGAACCACTCGCTTCCGAGATCGCCGCGTACGTCCTGGCCCACTCCTCCCCCGCCGACGATCTGCTCCGCGAACTCGCCGCCGAGACCTCCGCCGCGTTCCCGGACGCCGCCGGCATGCAGATCTCCGCCGACGAGGGGCAGCTGCTGACCATGCTGGTCCGCCTCAGCGGCGCCCGGTACGCCGTCGAGGTCGGCGTCTTCACCGGTTACTCCGCCATCTGCATCGCCCGTGGACTGCCGTCGGACGGCCAGTTGATCGCCTGCGACGTCTCCGAGGAGTGGACCGCCGTCGCCCGGAAATACTGGCAGCGGGCCGGCGTCGACAAGCAGATCGACCTGCGGATCGCACCGGCGATCGAGACGCTCCGGACCCTGCCCAACGAGCCGGTCGTCGACTTCGCCTTCATCGACGCCGACAAGCCCGGCTACCCGGACTACTACGAGGCCCTGGTCCAACGACTGAGCCCCGGTGGCCTGTTGGTCCTCGACAACGTCCTGCAGGGCGGCCGGGTGCTCGACCCCGAACCGGGTGCCCCGGGCCCGCGCGTCCTGCGGCAGCTCAACCGGGCCATCGCCGCCGACGACCGGGTCGAGGCCGTCATGCTTCCGGTCCGGGACGGCGTCACCCTGGTCCGGAAACGCTGACCCGACCTTTCATCGGGCCGGCCCCGGGGTCGTCCCGATGGGCAGGCCCGGCCCGGACACCTCCGGCTGGGCGCAGGGGAGGTCGAAGCCGAGCCGGTAGACCGCCGGCATGGGCATCCCATCCCAGAAGGCCCGGCTCACCGGTACGTCGAAACCGCAGAGCGCCCGGGCCACGAACGTGCCGTGGCTGCCGACCAGCACCCGCTGGCCCGGATACGTCCCGACGAGGGTACGGACCGCGGCCACGGCACGTTCGGTGAGCTGGTCGAGGCTCTCGCCGTCCGGCCGGACCAACGACGGGTCCAGCCAACTCGCTGTGTAGTGCCGCTTCCAGTCCACTGTGAACGTGAGTCCGTCGTCCCACTCGCGCAACTCCCACCGGGTCTGTACCACCAGCCCCAGCGCCGACGCGGTGGGCTCGACGGTCTGGATCGCCCGCAGGTAGGGACTGCTCCACACCGCAACCGGCGCCGGTACCGCCAGATCCCTGACCAGCTCCTTCGCCTGCCGCAGACCGTCCGGCGTCAACGGCCGAGTGAACTGGTCCGGACCGTCGGCCGTCGGCGGTACGGACAACGCGTGCCGGACCAGCACCACCTCGGTCCGTCCGCCGAACTCCGCAGCATCGACCGGCTGCTCCATTGACACCTCCTGGTCAACCGTCCCGCTGGTCAGTTCGCACGCGGCCAGAGGTCGTACGGGTTCTCGCCCGGCCGGAAACCGTGCGCCCGCGCCATCGCCGCCGCCTCCCGGAAGCCCCGGGCGACGGCCGAGGGCTGGTGGGCGTCGCTGCCGAACGAGACCGCGTCACCGCCCTCCTCGTGCCACCACCGGATCAGGGTCGAGTGCAGCGACGGTATCCGGGTGCTGATCTCCAGGGCCCGACCCGACCGGGCGGTGGACCGCAACGCGTGCCGGAACTCCGCCTCGAAGGTTGACAGGTCGAACGGGCCGGCGTCCCGCTCCGGCCAGTACCGGACCGGGTAGTCGATGTGGGCGAGTACGGAGAACACCTCGCTCCGGGTGACGAGCTGGACGACCTCCGCGAGGTACTGCCGGACGACGTCGGCCGCTACCCGGTGCCGGTAGTGGCCCGGCGGCTCGGCGAACCGGTCCGGGTCGGCGGGCTCCGGGAGGCAGTGCACCGAGCCGAGCACCCGGTCGAACCGGCCGGCACCGAGCACCCTGCGACAGGCCGCGACGTGCCAGTGCGGCTCACCCAGCTCCAGACCGCTGAGGATCCGCAGGTCGGGAAACCGTTCGCGACATGTCTCGATCGCCGCCAGATATCCGGGTGCGTCGAACGCCGGGGGCGTCAGCACCCCGTCCGGCGTGGCCAGGCTCGCAAGATGCTCGTCCCGGTGGACGCCGTCGAGCGCGACGGTCCAGACCGTGTGGTCGAGGTGCTCGGTGAACGCGATCGCCGGCAGCCCGAACTCCACCGCCCGCGCACAGGAGAGCTCCATCGATGCCAGCGGCGCGTCCCAGGACCACTCGCTGTGTACGTGGCTGTCCGGCGGCACCGTCGCGAGTCCCATGCCCACACCTTCCTGCGACAGGTGTGAATGCGCAACGGCGGATGTGTCCCCTTCCGTCGTCCGCAGGCCGTTCGATCAACGGCCCGGCCCGGGCCCGCCGCCAGAGCGGATGACGACAGGACTTAGCCGGGACCGGCGAGCTACGGACCGCTGTTGGTGGCGGGCCAGCCGGCCGCGAACCGTCGAGCGAGCGCCCTCCTGATCATCCTGTCCGTCGGCACCCATCCCATGAACCGGGCGTGCAGGACGGCCGGGTCCGGACCGGGATTCGGGTTGAGCCGGTAGAGGTCTTCGGTCGCCTCGTAGAGGCAGATCCCGAGGTACACGAACAGGGCCAGGGGATCCAGCCTGAACTGCCTCGGCAGGAGATCCCGGGCCGGCGCGCAGGGCCAGTCACCGCCACAGGCGCGACACAGCCACATGGGGCGCTGGGGGGCGTGCTCGTGGTCCGGGCCGGCGAGCGCGGCCAGGCCTCGCATGACGATCGTGCCCACGTCAGTGCCTCGCGCTCGTACGAGATTCCTGGGCTGGAGTCAGTCGACCGGGGCGACCGGCGCGATGACCGAACCCGGTGGGACCGTTCCAGCCGGGCCCCTGGTTCACTGCTCGCCGCTGGGCCGGTGGGGGCGAGGCGTCCGGAGTGACGTGCGGCTGCGCCACGGCCGGCATCGGAGCCGTGGTTGGTGACCACACGGGAACGGCTGGCTCGGGCGTGTTCGGGTCCGGGTCGAACGGCATCGGCACGGTTGGCACCGCGTCCGGGCACTTCCAGCGAAACCCGCACCAGCAGTAGAGCCAGAGCCGGCGCCAGTACCGCCGATGTCTCCTCAGCACGACGTCACCTCACATCCGTTCGGGCAGCAGAGGGACGGGGACCGCCCAGCGCCTCGTACCAGCGCTGCCGGTTGGGCGGCCCCCGTCGCGACGGGCGCGGCCCGGGTCGCCCCTTCGGGCACCGGCTCGCACGGCCACCCGATTCGCGTCAGGCCGCTTTCGCTCCGTCGATATCCACCCTGGACCAAAGGCTCCCAAGGCGGAATATTGGAGGCGGTGAAACCGATGGGATGAGGTTGGACCCTTCTGTATACGGCGGTGATACGGCATGCAAGATCTGCGCAAGCTGGTGAAGCAACGGCGAGGCGAGCGATCTCTTACGCAAGGCCAACTCGCGAAACTGGTGAAGGTGAGTACGTCGCTTATCACCTCGATCGAGAATGGGCGGCTGGTGCCGCAGCCAGACACCGCCGAGCGGCTGGACCGGGTACTCGGCGGCGACGGGGAGGTGGTGAAGGCCGCCGACGCGGCACGAGAGGATGCGGCAGCGCCTTGGCTGCGTCCGTGGGCCGTCCACGAGGAGCAGGCCACGATGATCCGCACGTGGGAGCCCACGCTGGTCCCCGGCCTGCTCCAGACCGAGGCGTACGCCCGCGCAGTGCTGAGCGCCGGGCCGCACAGCCCCGCTCAGGTCGATGAGATGACCGGGACGAGAATGTCCCGCCAGGTGGCGACCCTGCACCGTGAAAGTCCGATTACCCTATCGGCCATCATGGGCGAGCCGGCACTCCGATACGGAGAACCAGCCCTCCTGCGCGAACAACTCGGCCACCTCGTCAAGATCGGCGAAACACCCGGAGTGAGCGTTAGGGTTATTCCGTTCAGCGCCGGGATTCACGCGGGCTTGACGGGCGCATTCGCTGTGGCGAACCTGGTGGGCAAGCGTCCGGTTGGCTACCTTGACGATCAACTTCGCGGCCGAGTCGTGGCAGACGGGGACGATGTCACCACCTTAGAGTGGACCTGGGAAGCCTTGTCCGCCCGCGCACTGCCCATAGGGCACACACGAGACCTGATTCTAAGGACTATCGATGAGTACACGTGAGCCGGCCTGGCGGAAGTCCAGCCGTAGCGGATCGAACGGCGGCAACTGCGTCGAGGTGGCCGACAACCTACCCGGCCAGGTGCTGGTCCGGGACAGCAAGGACCAGGCCGGCCCGGTGCTGTCCTTCGGTCCCCACGCCTGGCGCGGCTTCGTCAACCTGACCAAGGGCTATCGATGAGTACACGTGAGCCGGCCTGGCGGAAGTCCAGCCGCAGCAGCTCCAACGGCGGCAACTGCGTCGAGGTGGCCGACAACCTACCCGGCCAGGTGCTGGTCCGGGACAGCAAGGACCAGACCGGCCCGGTGCTGACCTTCGGTCCCCACGCCTGGCGCGGCTTCGTCAACCTGGCCAAGCGCATCTGATCCCCACTGGGACGAACAGAGGTCCCCGCCGCACGGCGGGGACCTCTCTGCTCACCTTGTGACGATCACGCGTACAGTGGCCGTCCGTCGAGAATGGCGTTGACCGCCGTGTCGAGTTCGGCAGGGGTCACCCGGGCGTCCAGGTGGGCGCGGATGCCAGAGAAGTTCATCCGGTACAGGCGGTCGACGTCGACCTCCCGCTTCCGCCAGATCTCCTCCACCGGCCAGTGCTTGTCAAGCCGGTGGGCAAGTTCACGTACCGCCAGGTCCATGTCGACCGGAGGCAGGGTGAGTTTTCCGGCCCGGGCAAGGTGTGGGGCTGGGTCGTCCGCCCAGAACTCGAACTCCCAGTCGGGCCAGCGCTGCGGCCACCAGTCCGCAAGTCCTCGGAGGATCTCGATGCTCCACAGACCCGCGCGGCGGGTACGCAGATCGAGGTGCAGACCGGCCTTGGGCATCGTGCGGCAGGCGGTCACCGGCTCCTCGGCCGGCAGCGCCGCGAGCAACGACTCTGGACCGAGTCGCCACGGTTGCTCGGACCACGCGTTGAGCGCGTACCGGCGGCAGCCGGTCTCGTCGACCACGCTGACGACGTACCTGACCGGGTCGTCCGGCTCGCCTCGACCGTACGGGTATAGCTCCGTACGGAAGGGGTCGGCCTCACGCACCACACTGCGGTCCTCGCCGAGGGCGGTGACCAGGTCGCCGGTGCCGTGGTAGGCCCACTCGATCGTCCAGCCCGGCCAGGTCCGCGAGTATCCGTCGAGCAACGCGGCCCGGGCCGCGTAGGCCCCGTCGCACCCGAACGGGTCCAATCCGGTGTGGAAGAGCAGACGGCGCCGGTCCGCGTCGAGCAGGACTGCGTCCCGGCACAGCCCGTCGTCGGCCCAGCCGTCGTCGCCGTCGTAGTCCTCGTCAAGCGCGCCCAGCCAGCGCAGCACGCCCGCCGGCCCGATCGCGAGGTAGTAGTCGACGCCCATGCTGGCGCCCCCACCCATCGCGTGCCGTGACACGACTCCGTCCTGGACGGTCACGTACCGCACGAGGCTGCTCACCGGGGCAGCATAGGAGCCGGGTACGACACGCGCCGCGCTCCCGGACCCGGTGGTCGCGGCCCGTACGGGTGCGGCGGAGGCGGCCGAATGGATCTCGGCCACCTCCGCCCCAGGTCAGGTGCCTGTGGATTGGGTCAGTCCTCGTCGGGCGGCAGTTCGTCGGCCTTCCAGTTGCCGAGGTAGACCGCCGGGCTCCCCTCGACGGGCTCGTCGGCGAGCCCGACCGCGTCGCCGAGGATCCGTTCCATCACCGGGATCGGCAGGTGCGGGTTGGCTGAGGCGTATTCGGTGGTCAGGGGATCGTCGAACAGGTCGCACACCCGGCCAGGTGAGAGCCGTCGATCGGCCGCCACAGAACACCGGACAGCCGGGTGCGGGTCATGGCTGAGCCGCTCGATAAGCGGTGCCGGCGCCTCGGGATCGAGCACGACGAGGCAGCGTGCCCCGGGGTCGGCAGAGTCGGCGAGACGGGCCAACCCGATCCGTTCGAAGGCCGGGTGGTTCAGCAACCGGCCCCGGCTCAGCGTCCTGGCCTGCAGATAGGTGGTGAGCACGGTCTCGGCGGGGACGTTGGCATGGTTCTCGCACAGCAGCAGCCGTACCGCGAAATCGTCGTCGGTGGCGAGTACCGCGACGAGGTCCGGTAGCAGCGACGGGTTGCACGCGACGCTGCGCCGCAGGCCGATGTGCGCGGAGTGGACGCACCGCCGTTGCACCGCCGGGTCGCGGGTGACCTGCGGCCAGCGCGGCGGGTGGATGCGGTCGTCTGGACCGACGTGGTAATCGATCGCCGACCGCTCCTCCTCGCTGAGTTCGGGACGCATCGACACCGCCAGCCGGACCTGGGGCGACGGATCGGTCGTCAACCTGTGGACGAGGTCGACCGGCAACCTGGGATCGACGGCGGCACAGGTCCTGGTCCACTCGTTGTCGTTGCCCACCAGCAGTTCGGCTTCCCGGCGATCGAGCGGAGCCTCGTCCACCGGCGGGGCGGGTGCAGTGGCCGGTCTGGGCGGCGACAACCGGTCGCGTACCTCCTGCGGTATCCGCCAATTCTCCAGGATGTACACGAGCAGGCGGGGATCCCGTTCGACCAGCCGGTCGTACGCCCAGTCGGGCAGCACCGGATCACGCTTCGCGATACGCAGCTCGAAAATATCCGGCCCTTCGGCCAGCGCCCCCAACACCCGGCGGTCGGGATCCTCGACCAGCCTCGCCCGTTGCTCGGGCGTCAGGTACCGGGCCTGGGCCAGTTCGACGCGTACCTCGGGGTCGGGGTGGTCGAGCAGGGCCTCGACCTGCTCGTCGGACCATTCCCGGCGGATGGCGAGGGGGTAGCGCACCTCCTTGGGCTGTTCGGTCACGAGTCGTCGCAGCAGATTGCCAGGGATGGCCGGGTTGCGGGCCAACCCGCGCAGCCGGGCGCGAAGGGGCTTGTCGTAGTACGCGTGGTATGCCTTGTTGGCGTACAGCGAGGGCCTCCAGAACTGGGTGGCGGCGGGAAGACTGTGGCGCGCAAGCGAGCGTAGGCGGGAAAACCCCTGGTCAACACGGTCGATCGACCGAGTGGCACGCGCCGGCTCCGCCGATAGGATGGTGATGGTTGTAACCTCAGCGCGCTCGGCACCATTACGGCGCGACGACGCACCGGTACTCCGATCGCGGGTCAGTACGGGGTGACACCGGGCGGCAGCGTGGAGTTCTCGGCGGCGGTGTGGATGTAGTCGAGCAGGATCCGGCGGAAGGCCCGGGCGGCGTGGGTCGGTTCCACCTCCCGTCGCCGGGCCAACGCGATGGTCCGCTGCACCCCGGGCGAGGCCAGTCGGGTGACCCAGAGTCGGGGGCGCCGGGCGACCACGATGCCGGGGACCAGGGCGGCGCCGAGCCCGGCCTCGACAAAGCTGAGCACGGCGTCCATCTCTCCACCGTCGACCGCCAGCGTGGGCTCGAAGCCCGCCTCCCGGCAGGCCCGTAGGGTCACGTCGCGCAGGTCGTAGCCGCGTCGGAACATCACCAGCGGCTGGTCGCGCAGGTCGGCCAGGCGCAGGGGGCCGGTCGGGTCGACGATCGGCAGTGGGTTGACCGAGGCGACCACCAGGCTGTCCCGCAGCACCGGCTCGGTACGCAGTGCCGGGTCGGGGCCCTGCCCGGGCAGGATGATCAGGGCCAGGTCGAGTTCGCCCCGGAGCAGGTCCCGGACCAGGTCCTGGGACCCGCTCTCCTCGACGCGTACCTCGACGTTCGGGTGGGCGTCGCGGAACCGGCGCAGCACCGCCGGGGCGAGCGAGGTGACCAGGCTGGGGGTGGCGCCGAGCCGGATCCGGCCCCGACGTACCCCGACGAGTTCCTGGACCTCGCGGCGGGCGGTGTCGACGTCGGCGAGGATCCGTTCGGCGAGCGGCAGCAGCACCTCGCCGGCGGCGGTCAGGGCGATGTTGCCGCGTACCCGTTCGAAGAGCGGGGCGCCGAGTTCCGCCTCCAACGAGTGAATCTGCTTACTGAGCGACGGCTGGGTGACTCCGACATTGTCGGCGGCATGAGTGAAATGTCGGGTTTCGGCCACCGCTACGAAGTACCTCAACTGCTGCAACTGCACCCGCATAGCCTACGGCTATCAAGACTGAGCGTTCGATGCATTGGACGACTAATCCGAGGTTACCTAGCGTTTGGCTGGTGACAGCTGTATCGACGCGGGCGCCGATCCGGTCCAGCATCGGCCTGAAGGTCGTCATGGCGGTGACGGGCATCCTGCTGGTGCTCTTCCTCATCGCCCACATGCTGGGCAACCTGAAGATCTTCGTCGGGCCGACGGACTTCGACCACTACGCCCACTGGCTGCGCACGATCGGCTCGCCGGTGCTGCCAGACACCTGGTACCTCTGGGCCCAACGGGTGCTGCTCGGCGTCGCCCTGGTCGCGCACATCTGGGCCGCCACCGTCCTGGCCCGCCGGGCCCGGGCGGCCCGCCCGGTCCGGTACGCGCACCGCCCCAAGGTGCACGTCAGCTACGCGGCCCGGACCATGCGCTGGGGCGGGGTGATCATCGCCGCGTTTGTGGTCTACCACCTGCTCGACCTGACCACCGGCGACCTGAACCCGGTCGGTGACCCGCGTCGGCCGTACGCGAACGTCGTCGCCGACTTCGCACCCGAGCGCTGGTACGTGACCCTGTTCTACGTCATCGCCATCGTCACCCTCGGCTTCCACCTGCGGCACGGCATGTTCAGCGCGCTGCGCAGCCTCGGCCAGCAAACCCCGCGCGGCGAGCGCCGGGCCCGGGGCGCCGCCCTCGCCTTCGCCGTGCTGCTCTGCGCCGGCTACCTGGTGGTGCCCTTCTCCGTTCTCGCCGGCCTGGTGAGGTGACCCGCGATGACCCCACGAGCTGACGAACCGACAAACCCCGTGGTCGGCGAACGGATGGACCCCCGGGCCGCCGTGCCGACCAGCGCCAACGCCGACGTCCGGCCGGGGGCCGACGACGACGGGTCGACGGGCCGGCGCGGCGCCGAGCCGGCCGGACGGCTCCGCGCCGCGGTGCACAACCTGCTGGGCCGGCGCCCCCGAGTCACCGAAACAGGACAGGCATCGATGGAATACACCCGCCAGGAGAACATCGGCACCGAACTCGCGGGCGCACCGGCCAGCCCGGACGGCGACCTCTTCAGCTACGGCGAGCCGATCGCCGACCAGGCCGCGCCGGACGGGCCGATCGAGACCCGTTGGCAGCGCCGCCGGTTCGGCGCCAAACTCGTCAACCCGGCCAACCGCCGCAAGCTGACGGTGATCGTGGTCGGCACCGGGCTGGCCGGCGGTTCGGCCGCGGCCACCCTCGGCGAGCTGGGCTACCGGGTCAAGTCGTACTGCTACCAGGACAGCCCGCGCCGGGCGCACTCGATCGCCGCGCAGGGCGGGATCAACGCCGCGAAGAACTACCGCAACGACGGCGACTCGATCCAGCGGCTCTTCTACGACACCGTCAAGGGCGGCGACTTCCGGTCCCGGGAGTCGAACGTCCGCCGGCTCGCCGAGGTCTCGGTCGAGATCATCGACCAGGCGGTGGCCCAGGGTGTCCCGTTCGCCCGGGAGTACGGCGGGCTGCTCGACACCCGTTCGTTCGGCGGCGCCCAGGTGCAGCGCACCTTCTACGCCCGGGGTCAGACGGGCCAGCAACTGCTGCTCGGGGCGTACCAGGCGTTGGAGCGGCAGATCGGGCTGGGCCGGGTGGAGATGCACTCCCGGCACGAGATGCTCGAACTGATCGTGGTCGACGGCCGGGCCCGGGGCATCGTGGTCCGCGACCTGGTCACCGGCGAGATCAGCACCGAGTACGCGGACGCGGTGGTGCTGGCCAGCGGTGGTTACGGCAACGTCTTCTTCCTCTCCACGAACGCCAAGGGCTGCAACGTCACCGCCACCTGGCGGGCGCACCGCAAGGGGGCGCTGTTCGCCAACCCCTGCTACACGCAGATCCACCCGACCTGCATCCCGGTCTCCGGCGACCACCAGTCGAAGCTGACCCTGATGAGCGAGTCGCTGCGTAACGACGGCCGGGTCTGGGTGCCGAAGGCGGTCGGCGACAACCGTCCGCCCCGCCAGATCCCGGAGGACGAGCGGGACTACTACCTGGAGCGGATGTACCCGGCGTTCGGCAACCTGGTCCCCCGGGACATCGCCTCCCGGGCGGCGAAGAACGTCTGCGACTCCGGCCGGGGGGTCGGGCCGGGCGGGCTCGGCGTCTACCTCGACTTCGCGGACGCGATCGACCGGCTCGGCCGGTCCACCATCGCCGACCGGTACGGCAACCTCTTCGACATGTACCAGCGGATCACCGGCGAGGATCCGTACGAGATGCCGATGCGGATCTACCCGGCGGTGCACTACACGATGGGCGGGCTCTGGGTCGACTACGACCTCCAGTCGACGATCCCGGGGCTCTTCGTGATCGGCGAGGCGAACTTCTCCGACCACGGCGCCAACCGGCTCGGTGCCTCGGCACTGATGCAGGGCCTCGCCGACGGCTACTTCGTGCTGCCCAGCACGATCGCCGACTACCTGGCCGCAGGGCCGTTCGAGACGTTGACCGACGACCACCCGGAGGTGGTCGCCGCCCGCGACGACGTCGCCGACCGGCTGAACCGGCTGCTCGCGGTGAACGGTGACCGGACCGTCGACTCGTTCCACCGCGAGTTGGGCCAGATCATGTGGGACCACTGCGGGATGGAGCGCACCGACGCCGGGCTGCGCAAGGCGTTGGCCGAGATCCGCGCCCTGCGGGAGCAGTTCTGGCAGCGGGTGAAGGTGCCCGGTGACGGTGAGGGGCTCAACCAGGCGCTGGAGAAGGCCGGCCGGGTCGCCGACTTCTTCGAACTCGCCGAGCTGATGTGCATCGACGCGCTGCACCGTACCGAGTCGGCGGGCGGGCACTTCCGGGCCGAGAGCCAGACCCCGGACGGTGAGGCGCAGCGCGACGACGACCACTTCGCGTACGTCGCCGCCTGGGAGTTCACCGGCGCCGACCGTCCGCCGGTGCTGCACAAGGAAGACCTGAACTTCGAGTACGTCCACCCCACCCAGCGGAGCTACAAGTGAACCTGACCCTGCGGATCTGGCGCCAGAAAGGTCCGGACGATCCCGGCCGCATGGTGACCTACCCGGTCACCGACATCTCCCCCGACATGTCGTTCCTGGAGATGCTCGACGTACTCAACGAGCAGCTGACCCTGGAGGGCGGGGACCCGGTCGCGTTCGACCACGACTGCCGGGAGGGCATCTGCGGCGCCTGCGGCATGGTGGTCAACGGCATGGCGCACGGCCCGGAGAAGGCGACCACGGTCTGCCAGCTCCACATGCGACACTTCTCCGACGGCGACACCATCGACATCGAGCCGTGGCGGGCCAGGGCATTCCCGGTGGTCAAGGACCTGGTGGTGAACCGGGGCAACCTCGACAAGATCATCGCTGCGGGCGGCTACGTCACGGCGCCGACCGGCAGCGCGCCGGAGGCGCACTCCCAGCTGGTCCGCAAGGCGGACGCGGACGCGGCCTTCGAGTCCGCCGCCTGCATCGGCTGCGGCGCCTGCGTCGCGGCCTGCCCGAACGGTTCGGCCACCCTGTTCCTGGCGGCGAAGGTGACCCACCTGAGCCTGCTGCCGCAGGGTCAGCCGGAGCGGTTGACCCGGGTGGTCGGCATGGTCGACGCGCACGACGAGGCGGGCTTCGGCGGCTGCACCAACATCGGCGAGTGTTCGGCGGTCTGTCCGAAGGAGATCCCGCTCTCCAGCATCGGCCGGCTGAACCGGGACTACCTGCGGGCCACCCGGGAACGTAACGGCACGCCGGGCACCTGACGCCACCCCGGATGCCGGTGTCCGCGCGGGTGGGTGCCCACACGGGAGCGCGGATTCGCCTATGGTGGCCGGACGGGACGACACGGAGATCGATCCCGTCCGGTCGTCCGCCGCCCGGCGGTGGCCGCCGGCACACCGACACACGGGAGGCCAGCACGTGGCGAGCAGGGTGAACCGTAGGACCGCGTTGGGGATCGGTACGGCGGCGACCGCCGGTACCGTACTCGGGCTGGCCGGACCGGCGACGGCCGCACCGGGCGCCGCCGGCACGGACGAGGCGGGCGGCGGCGGTTCCCCCGCCGGGCGGGTCGCCTGGGCGTACCAGGGGGCGAAGGCGCGGGCCGGCGGGAACTGGTACGCCCAGGTCAGCGTCGCCGGTCCGGACGGTACGCCGCAGATCGCGGTGCAGGAGAACGCGGAGACGGTGGTCGAGGCGTACAGCGTCAACAAGATCGCGGTGGCCACCGCCGTGCTCGACAAGGTCGACCGGGGGCTGCTCACCCTCGACCAGCGGGTGGAGGTCACCGCCGCGATCGTGGTGCCGGGCGGCGACGGCATCTTCAGCCTGGACAACGCCTATCCCAGTTCGGTGACCCTGGGCCACGTGCTGGCCGCGCTGCTGACCGTCTCGGACGACACCGCCGTCCGGCTCTGCGGCCTGGTCGCCCCGGCCGCCGAGATCAACCAGATCCTGGTCGGCAAGGGGTTCCCGAACACCCAGGTCGAGCCGGTCGCCAACCCGAACCGCTTCTTCCTCGGCACCAGCACCGCCCGGGAGACCCACGACCTGCTGCAGGCGCTGGTCGGCGGCACCCTGCTCTCGCCCGCCTCGACCACCTTCCTGCTCAACCTGCTCCGCTCGCCGATCGCCTTCAACGACGGGATCCGCCGCACCATGTCCTCGGACGAACGGGCCCGGGTCGCCACCAAGGCCGGCTGGTTCGCCAACGCCCGACATGAGGCCGGGGTCATCTTCAGCCCGGCCGGTGCCCCGGTGTTGACGTACGTGCTGTTCGCGGACGGCCAGGCCGACCCGGACAACTTCGGCGCCACCCATCCCGCCGTGCAGGCCCGGGCGGTGCTGGGACCGAAGTTCCTGGCCGCCGTGGACGGGCTCAACAACCCGCACGCGCCGAGTCGGCGGGCCCGCCGCTACCAGCCGAGCAACGGCGGCTGACCTCGTCGCCCGTCCCGTGCTGACCTGGCCGGACTCCCCGGATCCGGGGCCCGGCCGGGCGTACCCTACGTCCGGGGGCGAGAGGTGACGGACGGATGCGGGCCGGATCGGCGCGGCGTGACACGGAGCTGACCGCTGCCCGGGCCCGCCGTCGGCGGTGGACCCGGGCAGCGGTCGCCCTGACCGCGTTCGCGGCCGCCGCCTGGGCGGTCCGGGACGTGCCGGTCGCGCTCGGCCGGCAGCCGCGCGGCGCCCGCGCCGACCGGGTACGCCGCTCCCCCCAGTTCCACGCGGGCGCGTTCCGGAACCCGGTCACCACCCGGACGCTGCTGCCCGGCAGTGGCCGGGACGCGCTGTGGGAACTCTTCTTCGGCCGACAGCCCCGCCGCCCCACCGGCACCATCCCGGTGCTCGCCCCGGACGCCGCGCCGCCGGTCGGGCGGGAAACCGCCCCGGCGGCCGGCCGGGCGGCCGGCGGCCCGGGCGCCGGCCCACCACCGGTCGCCCCGGCGCCCGGCCCCGCCAGCCAGCTCGACGTCATCTGGTACGGCCACGCCTCCGCGCTGCTCGAGATCGAGGGCCGGCGGATCCTCGTCGACCCGGTCTGGAGCGAACGCTGTTCACCGTCGGCCCGGATCGGTCCCCGGCGGCTGCACCCGGTCCCGGTGCCGCTCGACCGGCTCCCCCGGCTGGACGCCGTACTGATCTCGCACGACCACTACGACCACCTCGACACGGCGACCGTCCGCGCGCTGCGCCGCACCCAGTCCGCGCCGTTCGTGGTGCCGCTCGGCGTCGGCGCCCACCTCGAACGCTGGGGCGTGCCACCGGAACGGATCGTCGAACTCGACTGGGCGGAACGCGTCAGCGTCGCCGGCCTGGAGATCGTCGCCACCCCGGCCCGGCACTTCTCCGGACGCGTCTTCGCCCGGGACCGGAGCCTCTGGGGGTCCTGGGTCGTCACCGGTCGGCGCCGACGGGTCTTCTGCTCCGGCGACTCCGGCTTCTTCGACGGGTACGCCACCATCGGCGCCGAGTACGGCCCGTTCGACGTCACGCTGATCCAGATCGGGGCGTACTCCGCCGCCTGGCCGAACGTGCACATGGTGCCGGAGGAGGCGGTCGCCGCACACCTGGACCTGCGGGGCGGACTGCTCATCCCGGTGCACTGGGCGACCTTCAACCTCGCCCCGCACGGCTGGGCCGATCCGGTCGACCGGCTGTGCCGGGAGGCGGCGGTCCGCGACGTCCGGCTGGCCGTACCCCGGCCCGGCGAGCGGGTGGTGGTGGACCGCCCGCCAGCGGTCGACGGATGGTGGCGATCGCTCGGCTGACTGTGCGGCTGGCCGGGTCGGCCCGAAGGTGACCGGCTGGTGGTCGGCGTTGCGGAGGGATCAGCGGGAGAGGGACGGTTCGGCGCCCTCGCCGGGCGCCACCTGGGCCGGTCCACCACCGACCGCCGCGTACACCGCCGGGCGCAGGGCGCGGAGCACGAGCCCCCAGCCGAGCCCGAACAGGGCGGTGACCGCGACGAGGCCGGGCAGCAGCCAGGCCAGGTAGCTCGGGTCGTCCGGCGCCACCAGGCTGTCGACGTCGACCACGAGCACGACCAGGACGCCGAGGAGCAGCACCGTCGCCATCCCCGGGGCGACACGCCGCTGCCAGAGGTTCACCCCTGGCTCCGGCCGGCCCCGGAAGAAGCCGACAACCGCCGCCGAGGTGAGCAGCATCAGCAGCACCAGCCCGACCGCCGCGACGCCGCTGAGCCAGGTGAAGAGGTGGAACACGGGATCCCGGTCGGCCAGGACAAAGCCGAGCACCACGCCGAGGGCCAGCACCGACTGGGTCAGCGAGCCGGCGACCGGGGCGCCGGTGCGGATCCCGGTCCGGCGCAGGTACGCCGGCAGCAGCCGTTCCCGGCCGAGCCCGAAGAGGTGCCGGGCGACTCCGTTGTGGAAGAAGAGCAGGGCGGCGAGAGCCGAGGCGGCGAAGAGGACGTACCCGAGATCCGCGACCGTGCGGTGGGCGTACTCGGCGAGGACGTCGAAGACCGCCCTCGGGCCGGCGGTCGCCGTGGCGGCCGGGGTCTGCGCCGGGCCGGTGACCACGGTCAGCCCCCAGGCCGACAGGGCATAGCAGCCTCCGGTGAAGGCGAGTGCGAGGTAACCGGCCCAGGCCACGGTACGTCGGGGGTCGTACACCTCGTCGCTGTAGAGCGGGCCGGACTCGATCCCGGTGAACGAGACGACGGCCAGGACCAGCACCCCGCCGAACCCGGCCGCGAACAGGTTGTCCGGGTCCAGGCCGGCCTGGGTGACGCTGCCCTCCGCCGGGCTGCCGAACGCGACCAGGTCGAAGACGAGGATCATCAGGCATTCCAGGACGAGCAGGGTCGCCAGCAGCACGGCGTTGAGGTCCACCCGCCGGACGCCGAGCGTGCCGACCACCGCCAGCGCGACGAGCGACCAGACCCACCACGGCTGGTCCACCCCGAGCCGGGCCGCCGAGAAGTCGGCGACGACCGCGCCGAACAACCCGTACAGGCTGATCTGGACGGCGTTGTACGCGAGCAGCGCGACAAACGAACCGGCGACCCCACCGGCCCGGCCCAGCCCGTTGGCGACGTACGTGTGGAAGGCCCCGGGACTGCCCACGAACCGGCTCATCGCCGCGTAGCCGACCATGAAGACGCCGAGCACGACGGCGAGCAGCGGATAGGCCAGCGCGGCGCCGACGTTGCCGCTGACCGCGTACATGGTGGTGACGGCACCGCCGAGCACGGTCAGTGGTGCCGAGGCGGCCACCGTGAAGAGGGCGAGCTGCGCGGCGCTTAGGCGGCCCTGACGCAGGCCTGACCCGGAAGCGGAACTGGAGGACATATGTCGACGTCTCTCGGTGCGGGGAAGCCGGTTCCGGCGCGGAACCGGTCCCGAACGGAAAACCGGAGGGTTATGGCACAAACATCCGAGAGCGTAGGGGTGATCACGGCCTGCGACAAGGGATCGACACACCCCGGTATTGGATGACGGAGGGCTGGCACGGGTTGAACGGAAAGTGCCCATGGCGTACCGTCTCGCATCGACATTGGACGCTGACCGATCCGGCAAGCCCCGCCGGCCGGCCAAGGATGACAAATGACCAGACACTCCGGCCAACCCGGCGAACGGCTGGCCGACGAACTCTTTCTCATCGCGCACGACGACTACAGCGGGAAGGCGCTTGCCTCAGCGGTGATGGTGAATTCCGCGCTGGCCGGCGCCCTCGTCGCCGAACTCCTGTTCGACGCGCGGATCACCCTCCTCCGTTCCCAGGTGTACGTCGCCGACGACCGGGCCTGGCAGGAGCCGGTGACCGACCGGGTCCTCGGGGAGATGGTGCGCCGTGGCGACGGGCATCCGGTGCGGTCGTGGCTGGAGTTCCTCGCCTCCCGGGCCCGCGACCACGTCGGCGACCGACTCGTGAGCGCGGGCGCGGTCCGCCGTAGCACCAGCCGGAGTCTCAACCTGCGGACCACGGTGCGCTGGCCCGGCCTGGACCCGAACCGGGTGGCCCGCCCCCGGGTACGGCTCGTCGCCGTGCTGGAACGTTCCGAGCAGCCGTTGGACGTACGGACCGCGACGCTGGCCGGGCTGGTCCAGGCCGCCGGGCTGATCCGGGCGCTGATCCCGACCAACCGGACCGTGGTGGCCAACCGGATCGCCGCCGCCCGTCGCCTGCTCCCGCCCGAACTCGGTGACCTGCTCGACGCGGTCGACTCCACCGTCGCGGCCGGCACCGTCTCCCTCCGTCGCTGACCACCGGTGTCCACGGTCACCGGACCCCTTTCCGCCTACGGCCCCACCTTCCCGGGCGTACGGCGACGCGTGCGGCACAATGCACGACGGAACGACCAGTGGGGAAAAGGCGGATCAGGATCGTGACAATCTCTGTACAGCCGCGCTCGGTGGACCAGCGGATCGCCGAGGAACTCGGCGTCCAGGAGCGGCAGGTGCGGGCCGCCGTCGAGCTGCTCGACGGCGGGTCGACGGTGCCGTTCATCGCCCGGTACCGCAAGGAGGTGACCGGCTCGCTGGACGACGCCCAGCTGCGCGCGCTCGAGGAGCGGCTGCGCTACCTGCGGGAGCTGGACGAGCGGCGGGCCGCGGTGCTGGAGTCGATCCGCGGCCAGGGCAAGCTGGACGAGGCGCTCGAGGCGCAGATCATGGCGGCCGACTCGAAGGCCCGGCTGGAGGACATCTACCTGCCGTACAAGCCGAAGCGGCGGACCAAGGCCCAGATCGCCCGGGAAGCGGGGCTGGAGCCGCTGGCCGAGACGCTGCTCGCCGACCCGGACCAGGATCCGCGCACGGTGGCGGCCGGCTTCGTGAACCCGGACGCCGGGGTGGCCGACCCGACGGCGGCGCTGGACGGGGCCCGGGCCATCCTGGTCGAGCGGTTCGCCGAGGACGCCGACCTGATCGGCTCGCTGCGTGAGCAGATGTGGTCGCGGGGCCGGCTGGTCGCCAGGGTACGCGACGGGCAGCAGGAGGCGGGTGCCAAGTTCGCCGACTACTTCGACTTCGCCGAGCCGTACCCGAAGCTGCCGTCGCACCGGATCCTGGCGATGTTCCGGGGTGAGAAGGAGGGCGTGCTCGAGCTGACCCTGGACCCGGAGGAGGCGCCGGCGCCGGACGACGTACCGGTCGGGCCGAGCCGCTACGAGCGGGAGATCGCCGCCCGGTTCGGGGTGGTCGACCAGGGCCGGCCGGGCGACCGGTGGTTGTCCGACACGGTGCGCTGGGCGTGGCGTACCCGGATCCTCATCCACCTCGGCGCGGACCTGCGGGTCCGGCTCTGGCAGGCGGCGGAGGACGAGGCGGTCCGGGTCTTCGCGGCGAACCTGCGGGATCTGCTGCTCGCCGCGCCGGCCGGGACCCGGCCCACCATGGGATTGGACCCTGGCCTGCGGACCGGGGTGAAGGTCGCGGTGGTCGACGACACCGGCAAGGTGCTGGCGACCGACACCATCTACCCGCACGAGCCGCGCCGGCAGTGGGACGCCTCGGTCGAGACGCTGGCCAAACTGGCCCGCGCGCACGGCGTCGAGCTGGTCGCGATCGGCAACGGCACGGCGAGCCGGGAGACCGACAAGCTCGCCGCCGACCTGATCCGCCGGCACCCGGACCTGAACCTGACGAAGGTGATGGTCTCCGAGGCCGGCGCCTCGGTCTACTCCGCCTCCGAGTACGCCTCCCAGGAGCTGCCGGGGATGGACGTCTCGCTGCGCGGCGCGGTCTCGATCGCCCGCCGGCTGCAGGACCCGCTCGCCGAACTGGTGAAGATCGACCCCCGGTCGATCGGGGTCGGGCAGTACCAGCACGACCTCTCCGAGGTGAAGCTCTCCCGCTCGCTGGACGCGGTGGTGGAGGACTGTGTGAACGGGGTCGGGGTGGACGTCAACACCGCCTCCGCGCCACTGCTGACCCGGGTCTCCGGGATCGGCGCCGGGCTGGCCGAGAACATCGTGCTGCACCGGGACGCCAACGGCCCGTTCCGCAGCCGGCAGGCGCTCAAGCAGGTCCCCCGGCTCGGTCCGAAGGCGTTCGAGCAGTGCGCCGGCTTCCTGCGGATCCCGAACGGCGACGATCCGCTGGACGCCTCAAGCGTGCACCCGGAGGCGTACCCGGTGGTCCGCCGGATCCTCGCGTCGACCGGGAGTGAGCTCGGCACGCTGATCGGGAAGACGGCGATGCTGCGCAAGCTCAAGCCCGCCGACTACGTCGACGACACGTTCGGACTGCCGACCGTCACCGACATCCTCAAGGAACTGGAAAAGCCGGGTCGGGACCCGCGTCCGGCGTTCCGGACCGCGACCTTCGCCGACGGGGTGGAGAAGATCAGCGACCTGACGCCGGGCATGCTGCTGGAGGGTGTCGTCACCAACGTGGCGGCGTTCGGCGCGTTTGTCGACGTCGGGGTGCACCAGGACGGTCTGGTGCACGTCTCGGCGATGTCCCGGACCTTCGTCAAGGACCCGCGCGACGTGGTGAAGCCCGGGGACGTGGTCCGGGTGAAGGTGCTGGACGTGGACGTACCCCGGAAGCGGATCTCGCTCACCCTGCGCCTGGAGGACGAGGCCGAGGCCGGCCAGCGTCCGTCCGGTGGCGCCGGCACCGACCGGGGCAACCAGGACCGGGGTACGCCGCGCGGCGGCGGCCAGCCCCGCCAGGGCCAGGGTCAGTCGCGTCAGGGCCAGGGCCAGTCCCGCCAGGGTCAGGGTCAGGGCCGGGGCGGTCAGCAGTCCCGGGGCGGTCGCGGCGGCCAGGGTGGCTCCGGCGGTGCGGCCAACAGCGCGATGGCCGACGCCCTGCGCCGGGCCGGCCTCGCCTGACCGAGGTTTCTTCGCACGTCGGCCGTGACACACGGCATGACGTGGACGCTCCGAGCGTTCGACACCACGTGTGACGGCCCCGCCGGACCCCGGGTCCGGCGGGGCCTCGCTGTCGCATACGTCCTTGTCCTGCGGGGTCGGGCACAGGGTGTAGGCCGGACTATTCCGTTGCGTCCACAGATCACCGCCGATATCTTGCCGCCGTGGAGATCGTTACTCGCGCCGATCGGCCCGAGCTGCACGAGATGGCGGCCGTCGTGTTCCAGGAACGCTGGCCGGAGTTCGTTTTCCACAACGACGTGCCGAAGAGGTACCTGGGCCGGGCCGAGGAGTACTTCGCGCGGTACGACATCATGGTGCTCGAGGAGGGCACGGTCGTCGCCGGCGGTTGGGGAGTGCCGATGGCCTGGGACGGCAACGTCGACGACCTGCCATCCGGCTATGACGACGCGTTGATCCGTGCGGTGGACGGCCGGGAAACCGGCGTCGAGCCCACGAGCCTGAGTTTCATGGCCGTCGCCGTGAACGCCGCACACGACCGGCGGGGCTTGGCCGGGGTCGTGCTTGAGGAGTTGGCACGACGGGCGCGCCACGACGGGCTCAGGCAGCTGGTCGCACCGCTCCGACCGACGTGGAAGCACCGCTACCCGACGGTGCCGATGGCCGAGTACGCCGGATGGACCCGCCCGGACGGGCTCTCGATCGATCCGTGGATCCGCACCCACCAGCGGATGGGAGCCCGGGTCCTCGGTCCAGCTCCGAGATCGATGGCGATCGAGGGAACCGTCGCCGAATGGGAGAGCTGGACGGACATGGTCTTTCCCGTCACCCGGGAATACGTGGTCCCCGGTGCGCTCAACCTCGTGCTCATCGACCGGGAACGGGATCGCGGCGTATACGTCGAGGAGAACCTGTGGGTTCAGCACAGCCGAGTACGGCGTCACACACCCTACGGGTCCGCCCACGCAGGCACCGTCGACAGCCGTTGAACGCGCGCTCCTTCCGCTCCACGCCGGGATCTTCTTGAATTGATGGGCGAGTATGGGCGGTGCGAGACCCGGACGAGCGGTGGAGTCGACGCTGCTGCCCCGCCCGGACGTGCGCCGGCAGTCAGCGCGAACCGGGTCGCCGGTCTCCTGCCGGGAAGCGAGAAAGGACGTCGGACCTCACATGAGACGGTTGCCCGTCCGGTCAGTGACGGTGGTCCTGGTAAGCACCGCCGCGGGCATCACCATCAATGTGGCAAGCAACAGCATGACCGGATGGTTGTCGAGCCCGTGGCTGCTCTGGCCACTGCTGGCCGCCGTCTGCGCGCTGTCCATCGGCCTTGACGTCATCCATGGCCGCCGCGCCCAGGGCGACCGGGAACCCGGCTCGCCGTACCCGACAGATCGGGTCGCGGCGCACGCCAGTCCGGCTCCGCCGCCCCGACGGTCCGACACCGTGCTGGTCGACTCGTCGGTCGACGATCACCTGCAGGTTGCCGGCGTGTGGACGCACTGCGCGGCACTCGACTTCAAGTTCGTCAACCGCGGCACGGTCTCGTCCGTCCTACACCACTTCGATGTCGAGGTGATCTCGTTCGAGCCCGACTCCACACCCGTCCTGGCCTTCTCCCACGAACGCAGCGGACCTCGTGGGCTCGGGGTCACCGTCAGCAACGTCGGCTGGGGAGCGGCGCGGGACTGTGAGGTCAGGATCACCGACCCCGTCCTGGCGCGCCTCCTTCCGTCGGAAGGCCTTGCCGCCGTCGCGGACATCGACTCCGGCGAACGCCGTGAAGTCCTGACCGTTCCGCTCGACCGGATCGATCAGGAAGAGTTCGACGAACTCACCACCAGGCGTGGTTCCCTGCGCGAGCGGGTGGTGACGGCCATGGAAGCACGTCAGCCGGCGGTCACGGACCTGGACGACTTCGGGATGCTGCTCTCCCATCACGAGAGGTGGCACGTTCAGGAGTACTTTTCCGATCTATCTCGCGGACCCGATGATGCCCGGCAGAGGTGGCACATCAGGTTCATGTCACAGATCGAAACGAGGCAACTACCGGTACGCCTCACGCTCGATGTCGCCTACCGCACCGCAACCGAGGCTCGGGTACGCCGGGAGGCGGTGGCCCTGACGCCCCTGGACCGTCCCGCCGAGGGCGAACTCTGGATCGTCGTGGACCGCTTCAGGTACGACCCCCACCAGGTCATGTTTGCTCCACTGACGCCGAGCGAAGCGGTGGTCGCCGTGCTCGATCCGGAAACGGAAACCCGCCGTGGCTACCCGATCTCGCGCACCATCCCTCCCGGCGAACCAGATCGTTTCCACGTCGTCATCACGGCCAGGCGATCCGGCACCTACACGGTCCGCGTCCGTTTCCACACCGACGCCGACCCCGTCGTCTCCCCGCCGCTCTCCGTGTACCTTCGACGCGACCGCAACCAGGGGCTACCCGAAGAACGGCTCGACGGCGCCTCGTTCGCCGTCGACGACGACCGCCTCGTCCGGTCCGCAGACAGGCTCGTGCTACGGCCACCGAAACGGCATTGACGGCCGGAAGCGCCGCACGCGATGGCGGCCCTCGGCAACTCGCCTCTGCCCGCGTGACTCCGGCGCGCCCGAACGGACGCGCTACCGGGTCGAAATGCTCTGCCAGTCGAGTTGGCGACACCCGGATCTCGACCTGTGCCCGGGCCGGGTCGGCCGGACCGTCGGGGCGTCGCCGGCACAGGGACGAGTTGCCGCCGCAGAGTGCTGATCGCCGCCGCAGAACGTTGAAGGGGCCTGCCAACAAGGGCGGGGCTTGCCAACAAAGACAAAGGCAGGAAGAACACTCTCCCTGCCACTACCAACATATATCGCACCGGGGGGCTTGCGGCAAGGCCCGGGTCGTGGCGCAGAATCGTCGGCCGAGGCCGCGACCTGCGGAAACGGGAACCGCCCAGCGCGGGAGCACGGCTACCGACGGAAATGGTGTCGTTATGAGCGAGCAGTATGTGGTGGATATCCGGCAGGTCGACGAGACGCAGATCGCGCTTGTCGGCGGCAAGGGCGCACACCTGGGCGGGCTGTCAGATGTCGACGGCGTCCAGGTGCCGGCCGGCTTCTGCGTCACGACGGACGCCTTCCGGCGGATCATGGCGGAGGCACCGTCCGTCGACGCCCAGCTCGACCGGTTGTCGCGCCTGGACCCGGACGACCGGAAGGCGATCGGCACGCTCAGTGCAGAGATCCGCCGGACCATAGAGGAGATCACCCTCCCCGACGAGCTGGCTGCGGCGATCACCGGCGCGCTCACCCGGTCCGGCGAGCGGGCCGCCTACGCCGTCCGATCCAGCGCGACGGCCGAGGACCTGCCGACGGCCTCCTTCGCCGGGCAGCAGGACACGTACCTCAACGTGGTGGGGACGGCGGCGATCCTCCACCACGTCAGCCGCTGCTGGGCGTCGCTGTTCACCGAGCGGGCGGTGACCTACCGCCAGCGGAACCGCATCGACCACCGTACGGTGTGGATGGCCGTGGTCGTACAGCGGATGGTCCTCCCGCAGGTGGCCGGCGTCCTGTTCACCGCCGACCCCGTCACGGGCAACCGGAAGGTGGCCACCGTGGAGGCCAGCTTCGGCCTCGGCGAGGCCCTGGTCTCCGGCCTGGTGAGTCCGGACGTCTACACGGTGCGCCACGGCGAGATCGTCGGCAGGACGATCGCCGCCAAACAGCGTGCCGTGCAGCCCCGACCGGACGGCGGTACGCGGGAGGTGGCGATCGACCCGGGGCGGCAGGAGCAGCCGACGCTGACGGATGTCCAGGTCGTCCGGCTCGTGCGGCTCGGCCGGCGGATCGAGGCGCACTTCGGCCGGCCGCAGGACATCGAATGGTGCCTGGTCGACGACGACTTCCAGATCGTGCAGAGCCGGCCGATCACCACGCTGTTCCCCATTCCCGCAACCGGTGACCAGGAGAACCACGTGTACGTCTCGGTCGGCCACCAGCAGATGATGACCGACCCGATGAAGCCCCTGGGGATCTCCGTGTGGCAGCTGACGGCGATGGCACCGATGCACGAGGCCGGCGGGAGGCTGTTCGTCGACGCCACCCGGGCCCTGGCCTCGCCCACGAGCCGCGCCAGCCTCCTGGACCTCGCGGGAAGATCCGATCCGTTGGTCAGGGACGCGCTGGAGACCGTGCTCGACCGCGATTTCGTCCCGTCGCTTCCGAACGCAGGTCCCGGCGGCCCGCCGGCCGGCGGCCCGCCGGCGCCGATCGACACGGATCCGGCCCTCGTCACCGACCTGATCGCGCGCAGCCAGGCGTCCATCGCCGCACTGCGCCGAGACATCGCGGCGTTGACCGGACCGGCGCTGTTCGACTTCCTGCTGGAGGCATTCGCCGAGCACAAACGGATCCTCGGTGATCCGCTGAGCATGCGGGTGATCATGGCAGGGATGGAGGCCACCTGGTGGCTCAACGACAACCTGCGGGAGTGGCTCGGCGAGAAGAACGCGGCCGACACGCTCACGCTCTCCGTCCCCGACAACATCACCTCGGAGATGGGCCTGGCGCTGCTCGACGTCGCCGACGTGATCCGCCCCCACCCCGAGGTGGTGACGTTCCTGCAGGGCGTCGAGGACGAGGGCTTCCTGGACGAGCTGCCGAAACTCGCCGGTGGGACCGAGGCACGAGACGCCATCGAGGGCTACCTGGACCGGTACGGCATGCGCTGCGTCGGCGAGATAGACATCACGAGGCCACGCTGGAGCGAACGCCCCAGCACACTCGTGCCGCTGATCCTCGACAACGTCCGGAACTTCGCACCGGGTGCCGCCGCGCGGCGCTTCGCACAGGGGCGGCAGAAGGCACACGAGAAGGAACAGGAGGTGCTCGCCCGCCTACGGGTGCTGCCGGACGGCACGCGGAAGGCCGACGAGACCAAACGGATGATCGACCGGGTCCGGACCTTCGTCGGCTACCGGGAGTACCCGAAGTACGGCATCGTCAGCCGCTACCTCGTCTACAAGCAGGCCCTGCTGGCGGAGGCCGGGCGCCTCGTACGGGCCGGCGTGCTCACCGACCCGGAAGACATCTTCTATCTCACGTTCGAGGAACTGCACGCCGCAGTACGCACGCACCAGGTGGACGACCAGCTCATCCGGCGACGTGAGGAGGCGTTCCGGTCGTACCACGCGCTCACCCCACCCCGGGTGCTCACGTCGGACGGCGAGGCGTTCGTCGGGGCGTACCGGCGGGACGACGTGCCGGCCGGAGCCCTGGTCGGGCTGCCGGTCTCCGCCGGGACGGTCGAGGGGAGGGCCCGGGTCATTCTCGACCTGGCGGCGGCCGATGTCGAGGCGGGCGACATCCTGGTCACCGCGCACACCGATCCGAGCTGGTCACCCCTGTTCGTCGCGGTCACGGCCCTGGTGACGGAGGTGGGAGGCCTGATGACCCACGGCGCGGTGATCGCCCGGGAGTACGGGCTGCCGGCCGTCGTCGGCGTGGTGGATGCCACCCGGCTGATCCGGGACGGGCAGCGGATCCGGGTGCACGGAGCCGACGGGTACGTCGAGATCCTGTCCTGACCGACCACCCGGCGCAGCACCGTGCGCGACGTCCGGCCGGAGTGGCGCTTCCGATCGGGCCCACCGGCCGGAATGTCGACTTCTGATATCTCTCTGAAACAGCACCGGCAAGCTGTGGTTTTCGGTGCGGCGACTCGGATGACGGCGGAGTCGGGTGTCGGCCGCCCGGCTGACGAGCTTGGGGAGGCCTTGATGACACGCTCGCCCTTCGGCGTCGCCCGACTGGCGCTCGGGTTGATCACCGCACTGACGCTCGTGCTGGTCGGCAGCCAGCCGGCCACGGCGGCGGGTCACCGCCCGCCGGTGCCCAGCTGGCAGCTGACAAACATTGGACAGCGGATCTGCATCCCGGCCGACCAGTCCTGGTGGACGTACTTCTGGATCACCGTCGACGGAACGTGGTCGAGGCCGCTCGAGGTCGGGGCACGGAACCTGCCGGCCGGCACCACCACGAGCCTGCCGCACGCACCGATCCCACCCGGATCGAGCGACGGTCACACCGCGATCAACCTGATCGCGATGACCCTGCCCCCGCTGCCGTTCGGGGTGTACCAGCCGGTACTGACGGCATCCGACGGGGTGTCGACGCAGCGTGTGCCGGTCACGATCACGGTGCAGGAGAGCTGGGGCTGCCGCTGAGTTCCGGCGGTACACCGGCCGTGCGCCGAGAGCTGGTGCGGATGTCGTCGTGCCCGCGACGGCCTCCGCACCAGCTTTGCCGCGAACCACACCGTGTGGTCGGTGCCGACAATCCGTACCAGGGCCCCGACGGCTGAGCGTCGGCTGAGTGCGGCTCAGCACGTCCACAGCGGACTCCGCCGAGAAATAGGGTGACAGCACGGCCGCCACCACGGGGAGTCGACATGCCGGAACGCCCTGCGCGGTATCAGCCATCGGCGGGGGCCACCCGAGACCGGCGGGCCGGGTGGTGGGCGGTGGCCTGCCTGCTGTTCGTCGCCGGTGAGGCGACCCTGCGTCTGCACTGGATCGTGGGCGGTCGGTGGGGGTACACCGCGTGCGACCGGACCGACCTGGGCGATCCTGCGGGTGGTTGCGGCGCGGACCAGGTGGACGTGCTGCCGTTCTGGTCGGGTTGGGGAGCCCTGGGCGCCGCCGCGCTCCTCGCGATGGTGACCGTGTGCGCAGTGCGGTTTCCCGGTCGCTGGACGGCCGCCGGTGGCTGGGCGGCCGCGGGTCTGCTCCTGCTCGTCGCCTTCCCGCTGCATCTGCTCTTCGAACTCCCGGCAGCACTCGCCGGACGTCCCTCGGACTGGCGTGACCTCGGCGCCCGGCTGGCGCTGGTGGCCGGCGGTGTCCTTTTCTGCGGACTCGCCAACGGGAGCGGCCCACAGCGCGGACCGCTGACTGCCGGCTACCGGCCGGTGCCGCGGTGGACCCGCCGCTGGGCGTACGTCGCCGTGTCGTTGCCGATCGCCGGCTGGGCCGTACCACACGGGCTCTGGGCGCTCGGCGTTCCGTTCGGCATCTCCGACCGCGAACTGGACGGCATCCACCGGGGCCTCTCGACGCCGACCGGCGTGGCGATCACCGTCGTTCCGCCGCTTGCCGGACTGCTCGTCCTCGGCCTGGTGCAGCAGTGGGGGCAGCAGTTCCCGCGTTGGGTGCCGGGACTACGCGGTCGCCCGGTTCCCCGGCTGCTGGCTGTGGTCCCCGACGGCCTCTCCCCCGCCGACCCACCCGACCGGACCTCATCCCGGAACGCTTCAAGTGAGGGACGACGCATCCCGCCGGGTGCGGCCCCGACCGTGCCAGCCCCACCCGGGCGGTTGCGCGCCGCCTGGTCAGCTGCCCACGCTCCGGTAGCCGGCGTCCCCCGCTGGGCGCGAATCGCCGCCTACGTCATCCCGTTCACGGTGCTGCCCTCCGCCGTCTGGCGGGTCGCGGTGATCATCTTCGACGTACCTCTCGATGGCGGTCAAGCGAACGCCGGCCAGGGCGACGTTCCGTCGTGGCTGCCCATGGAGGTGTACGTGGTCGTCCTGTCGCTCTTCTCCGAACTGCTGGCGTTCACCGCGATCGGGCTGATCGCCCGGTGGGGGGAGGTGTTCCCCCGCTGGATCCCCGGTTTACGGGGACGGAGAGTGCCGGCACTGGCCGCCGTCGTCCCCGCCGCCCTCGGCGCCGCCACGCTGACGGTCCTGTGGACCGGCAGCATCCTGGCGGTGGCTGCCGGGCGTACCGTCCAGGGCGAGAAACTTCCCGCAGGACACCTTCTGACGACGTACGACTGGCACTTCGCCGCGCTCATCACCAGCTACGCCCCGCTGCTGTTGTGGGGGCCGCTGCTGGGGGTGGTCACTGTCGCGTACTGGCAGCGCCGGCGCCGCGCCGTCACCACGCTCCGGTGACCGGCGCCGCCGGCGGCGCGGACGGGGTGGTCAAACCCGGATCGTCGGCGTGACGACTGTCGTCGGCGGCAAAGCGGGGCCGCGGAGCGGCGAAGGATCACGGACGGGGGGCCGCCGGGTCCGACGCCTCCGAGGCCTCCGGCCGGCGGGGGGCGGTCCTCGGGGACAGCACGGCCGGCATCCGGCGGGCCGGGAGGGTGGGACGACGTGCCGTCACCCGATGCCACCAGAGCCGCTGGACCAGCAGGGTGAGCACCCCGGCCAGCACGATCGCGCAGACGTTGATCAGCAGTTGGACGGCCGAGCCGACCGCCTCCTCGAACACGCCGTAGGCGAGCGCCACCGCGGCGTTCGCCGCCGCCGGCACGGTGGTGACCGAGATCAGCACGCCGACCAGCGAGCCGGACTTGTTGGAGGTGACCGCGAGCATGCCGGCCACCCCGGCAAGGAACCCGACCACCCAGGAGAGGGCGTCCGGGCGCCAGATGAAGTCGGTGATCGGGCGTTCGGCGAGCAGCATCGATTCGTTGACGAGGTCGGCGGCGGTCAGCACCCAGGTGGCGAGCACGGTCACCACCACCGCGACCAGGAAACCGACCCCCAGCGCCAGCAGCGACCGGCGGATCACCGACGGCCGCCAGCGCAGCAGCGCCACACTGAGCGCGGCGAGCGGGCCGAACTCCGGGCCGACCACCATCGCCCCGATGATCAGAATCGGCTGGTCGAGCAGCACCGCGATGCCGGCGATGATGGTCGCCAGGGTGATCAGCAGCAGGTACGTCGCGGAGAGCTGCGTCTCCTCGCCGGTCTTCTGGGCGACCTCCTCCCAGACGACGGCGTCGGTGCCGAGCCCGGGTGCCGCGTCGACGGCCCGGTCGGCGGCGGCGGAGAGGGTCACGTCGACGCCGTCGCCGACGACCGCGCCGGACCGGTGCACGCCGAGCGCCTGGAGCGCGTCGAGGACCTCGTCGGCCCCTTCCCGGGCGACATCGCAGAGGACGACGTCTCCGGGCGGCGTCCGGGCGGCGTCCGGCAGCACGATGACGTGTGTCACCGCCGCTTCGCGGGAGAGCAGGTCGAGTACGTCGGCCGACCGGTCGGTCGGCACGATGATCCGCAGGTGCAGCACGCCGTCACCCTTCGCCCGGGCCGGCCCGGCTGGGCCGTCAGGCGACGACTCTAGCCAGCTCCGTCGGGGCCGTCAGGCCACGACCCTCGCCAGCTCCGTCGGGGCCGTCAGGCCACGACCCTCGCCAGCTCCGTCGGCTCAGGGCGGAGTCAGGGCAGGCTCGGCTCCGGGGCCACCTCGGCACCCGGCTCCGTCGCCAGCTCAACCTGGGCGCTCACCTCCGCGCAGGCCCGCCGGACCGCGACGGTCTCCCGGATCCGCCGACGTACGGCCCGACGCCGACTCTCCTGGTCACCGGATCCGCCGGACATCCCGGCCATGAGCAACACTTCGAGTGCCATGGCGGCAACATTAGCCAGCGATTGTGCGGAACCGGTGAAGATTCCGTCCCCGGCCGATGTGGTCTTTGTCCGACAGCTTCTCCATGCAATTTTCATCACTTCTTCACCGCCGGACCGCTCTCATCGACACCAGCGGCAAGCAGGCAGAATGGGGAAACATGAGCGCGCGGATACTGGTCGCCGAGGACGACCCGAAACAGGCCAACCTGGTTCGGGTCTATCTCGAGCGGGAGGGCCACAGTGTGCTGGTGGTCGGCGACGGCCGGACAGCCCTGGAGCAGTGCCGGACCCGCCGGCCGGACCTCGCGATCCTCGACGTGATGATGCCGGTGATGGACGGGCTCGACGTCTGCCGGATCCTCCGGACCGAGTCCAACCTGCCGATCCTGCTGCTGACCGCGCGGACGACCGAGGACGACGTCCTCCTCGGTCTCGACATCGGCGCCGACGACTACCTCACCAAGCCGTACAGTCCGCGGGAGCTGACCGCCCGGGTACGGGCCCTGCTGCGTCGGTCGGGCGTCCTGAGCGCCGGCAACCAGGCGGTGCTGCGGGTCGGGGACCTCGAGGTCGACCCGGGCCGGTTCGAGGTACGGATCGGCGGACGCCTGATCACGCTCACCGCCAAGGAGTTCGGGATCCTGGAGGTGCTGGCCGGTGAGCCGGGCCGGGCGTTCACCCGGGCCCAGATCATCGACCGGGCCTTCGGGTTCGACCACTACGTGCTGGAGCGGACGGTCGACGCGCACGTGATGAACCTGCGCCGCAAGATCGAGGAGGATCCGGCCGAGCCCCGGTACGTCCAGACCGTCTTCGGACGCGGTTACCGGCTGGCCGAACCGCCCACCGGGCAGCAGGCCGACGGCGGTGACCCGCCCGCCGACACCGGATCGCGTCCGGCAGCCACCACGGTCACCCGGGCGGACTCCCCGGCGTGAGTTTCCGGTTCCGGGTACTCGGCCTGGTGATGCTCGTCGCGGTCAGCGCGACCGCCGTCACCGCCTGGCTGATCCTGCGCGGTGCCACCCAGCAGATCAACGAGCCGGACAGTGCCGCCTCGGCCCAGCTCGACGAGATCGCCTACCAGCTCTCCGACTACGGACTCCGCCACGGCACCTGGGAGGGTGTCAGCAACCTGGTGGTGGGGTTGGGCCGGCAGACCGGGCAGCGGATCCACCTGATCACGGAGAACGGCGAGGTGATCGTCGACACCGACCACGAGGCGAACCCGACCCGACAGGTACGCGCGATCGGTGCGGTCAACGCCCCGATCAACCCCCGACCGTCCCTGGACCTGACCGGGGTCGACCAGGGCGCGGCGGCGATCACGCTCAAGAGGATCCAGACCTACCGGGCGGACGTACGGCTCGCCGCCTGCCTGACCCGTAGAGGCGTCGACGTGGTCCTGACCCCCGCCTCGTACGGGGTCCCCGGTGTTCAGGCCGATACCGCCACCGCCGGCTCCAGTCCGATCGTCGACTCCTGCAGCGGCTACCCCCGCGAGCCGGCAGCCGCGCTCGAGGAGGACCGGCGCCGGGTCGGCGAGTGTGTGGTCGCCGTCGACACCGAGCCGGACCACGACTGCCTGGCCCAGGTCTTCGCGGACCGGATCGACGAGGTGGCACCGAAGCGGGCCCAGGTGTACGTCGGGGTCGGCGGGCGGTCGCTGGTGATCGGTCCGCTGCTCGCCGCCGCGGCCGGGGTGGCCGCCGTGACGATCATCGTGACCGCACTGCTCAGCCACCGGGTGCTCCGGCCGATCGGTACACTGACCGCCGCCTCCCAGCGGCTCGGCCGGGGCGACCTGACGAGTCGGGTGCCGGTCGACGGCAACGACGAACTGGCCACCCTGGCCCGCTCGTTCAACCGGATGGCCGACTCGCTGCAACGCGGCGAGGAGCGGCAACGCCGGTTGGTCGCGGACGTCGCGCACGAACTGCGTACGCCACTGGCAAACCTGCGCGGTTATCTCGAGGCGCTCTCCGACGGGGTGATCGACCCGGATCCCGAGCTGTTCGCCTCGCTGCACGAGGAGGCGGTCCTGCAGCAGCGGATCGTCGACGACCTGCAGGACCTGGCCCTGGCGGAGGCCGGCAGCCTGGCGTACCACCGGACCGTCGTGGACCTGGCGGAACTGTTGGAGACCTGCCGCACCGCGCACCGGGCCGGCGCCGACGCGGCCGGGGTCACCCTGACCGTGTCAGCCGGGCCGCTGCCGCCGGTGTACGTCGACCCGGACCGGATGCGGCAGGTGCTGGGCAACCTGGTCACGAACGCGCTGCGGGCCACCGGCCGGGGCGGGACCATCACCCTCGGCGCCGAACACTCCGGCGACTCGGCGGTGCTCCGGGTCGCCGACACCGGTTCGGGGATCGCGCCGGAGGCCCTTCCGCACGTCTTCGACCGGTTCTGGCGTGCGGACTCGGCCCGGGGGCGGAAGACCGGAGGCAGCGGCCTCGGTCTGGCCATCGTCCGCCAGATCGTCACCGACCACGGTGGGGTGATCCGGGTCGCCAGCGAACTGGGCGTCGGAACGACGTTCACCATCACGCTGCCGGTCGCGCCGGCCGTCCGTCGACACTGAGCCCGGGAGGCGAGCGCCGGTCGCGCCGGCGCCCGATACGTTACGTGCCGTCCGGTTGTGCGTTTAATGATCGGCGGACCCGTCCGGCACCGGCACGACCCCTTTCCGGGACGGGCCACCGCACCGGTCCGGTCTGCCGCCGCCGACCACGACGCACGACAGAGGAAGTCGCATGGTGGAGCAGTCGCCCCGGAAGTACCCGGAGCCCACGCCCGGACGACGGCGCCTGCACGAGATCGATTTGCTGCGGTTCGTCGCCGCGCTCGCCGTGGTGCTGCTGCACTACTCGTTCGCGCACGCCAGCAACGAGTCCGAGGTGGATTTCGCCCCCGAACTCGGCGCGGTGACCCGGTACGGCTACCTCGGCGTCGACCTCTTCTTCATGATCAGCGGCCTGGTCGTCTTCATGAGCCTCTGGGGACGACGTCCCAGCGCCTTCCTCATCTCGCGGATCTCCCGGCTCTATCCGGCCTACTGGGTGGCGGTCACGCTCACCGCGCTGACCGTCGTCGTACTCGGGGCCCGGGGCCGCAACGACGTCACCCTGCCGCAGTATCTGGTGAACCTGACGATGTTCCCGGCCACGATCAACGTCGAGTACGTCGAGGGCGTCTACTGGACGCTGTGGTCGGAGTGGCGGTTCTACGCCCTGCTCTTCGTCTTCGCGCTGTTCGGCCTGACGGTCCGGCGTACCCGGCTCCTCCTGTGGGGGTGGCTCACCGCCACGGTCCTGCTCGAACTGCTGCCGGTTCCGGCGGAGGCGGTCGTCGCCCTCGTCGTACAGCCGCTGTACAGCCACTACTTCATCGCCGGGATGGTGCTCCACCTCGTTCACCGGTCCGGGTGGACCCGCGAACTCGCCGTACTGTTCGGGCTCTGTCACCTGAACGCCAGCTACCAGGCCGTCCAGCTCGCACAACTGCGCAACCGGACCGAGGCGACCGGGCTCGACCCGGTGGTGGTCGTCCTGGTGGTCACGGCGATCTTCCTGGTGATGGCCCTGGTCGCGAGCGGGGCGCTGGCCCGGTGGAGCGGCCCGGCGCTGCTGCCGTTCGGTGAGATGACGTACCCGCTCTACCTCGTCCACGCCACCGTCGGCTACGCCCTGTTCAACCTCTTCACCCCCGGGGTGAACCGGTGGGTGCTGCTGGTTGGCGTCGTCGTCGGCATGTGCGCGCTCTCCTGGCTGATCAGCCGGACCGTCGAGGCCCGCCTCCAGCCGCTGCTGCGGACCGGGCTGACCCGCGCCTGGGCCGCGACACGTGGCCGTACCCGTGTCGTCCACCGCCGAACATCGACCGCCGGCCCCGCCCTGGTCCGGTCCACCCGCTCCCCGGTGGCCACGGCGACACACCCCGAACCGGGTCCCAAGCGTCACGACGATCCGCACCCGCGCCACCCGACGCGGTACTGAGCGGTCCGGAAGCCGGCCGCGAACCGTCAATCATCCCGCCCGCCGGGGCAGCCCCGACCGAGGGCCGCACCCGAAGCCGGGGCCCCAAAGTACCGGGATGCCGTCAGCGCCGGATGCCGGCCCAGTCGTGGTGCCGCCGCACGGTGGAGAGGATGAAGTCGACGACCCGACGTGAGGTGTCCGGCACCTGGTAGTCCACCGGACACGGCACCCCGGCCACCGCCACCTGCTCGACCGCGACCGCGACCGCCTCCCGTACGCCGTCGGGCTCCAACCCGGTCATGAGGATGCCGCCGGCGTCGAGCGCCTCCGGACGCTCGATCGACTCCCGCAGGGTGACCGCCGGGAAGCCGAGGATCGCGGCCTCCTCACTGATCGTCCCGCTGTCCGACAGGGTGCATCGCGCCTGCGACTGCAGACGTACGTAGTCGAAGAGGCCGAACGGCTCGTGGAAGGCGATCCCCTCCAGGGTGCCGGCGTCGACCGCGAACGCCTCCAGCCGTTTGCGGGTACGCGGATGCGTCGACACCAGCACCGGCAGCCGCCAGACGTCCCGGACCGTACGCAGGCAGTCGAGCAGCCGACCGAGCCGGGCCGGGTCGTCGACGTTCTCCTCCCGGTGGGCGCTGACCACGAAGTACCCGCCCGGCTCCAGTTCGAGCTGCCGCAGGATCGTCGAGGCGTTGATGTCCGGCCGGTAGTGGTCCAGCACCTCCCGCATCGGCGAGCCGGTGTGCAGGATCCGGCGCGGGTGCAGGCCCTCGGCGAGCAGGTTGCGCCGGGCGTGTTCGGTGTAGACGAGGTTGAAGTCGGCGACGTGGTCGACCAACCGCCGGTTGGTCTCCTCCGGCACGTTCAGGTCGAAGCACCGGTTGCCCGCCTCCATGTGGTAGACCGGCACCCGCATCCGGCGGGCCATCAGCGCGGCGATGCAGCTGTTGGTGTCGCCGAGCACCAGCAGTGCGTCCGGGCGCAGCTCGGTGATCGCCTGTTCGACGCCGGTCAGGACACCGCCGAGCACCCGGCCCAGCGACGAGGTGTCGACCCGCAGGTAGCGGTCGGGTTCCCGGAGCCGTAGTTCGGTGAAGAAGACGTCGGAGAGGGCCCGGTCCCAGTTCTGTCCGGTGTGTACGAGCAGGTGTTCCACCGTACGGTCCAACCGGTCCAGCACCCGGGACAACCGGATGATCTCCGGCCGGGTGCCGACCACCGTCATCACCCGGGTCATTCCGCCTCCTCGCTCCGCTCGGTGCCGTCATGACCGACCCCGCGCCCACCACTGACCTCGCTCCGCTCGGTCACCAGTTCCCTCCACTGCGCGTCGGTACGGCGGACTTGGTCAGCATGTCCTCGATCTGGTCGGCGCCGACCCGCAGCGACATCCGGTCCTGGTAGACCTCCTGGGCCCGCCGTCCGAGCTCGGCGCGGGTCGCCGGGGAGAGGACCGCCGCCTCGGCGAACCGGGCGGCGAGCGCCGCCGGGTCCTCCGGTGGGCAGGTCAGCCCGACCCGGGTCGACTCCACCAGCCGGGCCGCGTCGCCGCCGGCCGAGACGATGACCGGTCGGCCGCAGGCGAGCGCGGCCTGGAGTTTGGAGGGCACGGTGCCGCGCAGGCCGGGCAGGTCCCGCAGGCAGACCAGCTGGTAGTCGGCGGCGGCGTAGAGTTCGGCCATCTGCTCGGGCGCCCGCCGACCGAGGAACCGGACGTTGTCGGCGCCGAGTTGGGTGGCGAGCCGGCGGGCGTGCTCCTCCTCCGTACCGGAGCCGACCAGCACCAGGTCGATCCGGTCGCCGACGGCGGCGGCAGCCCGGACGGCGGTCTCGATCCGCTGGAACGGCCCGATGTTGCCGGCGAACATCACGGTGCAGCGGCCCCGGTGTCCGAGGGCGGCCCGGGCGGTCTCCAGCACCGGCGCCGGCCGGAACAGCCGTTCGTCGGTCCAGTTGAGCACCACCCGGACCCGGTCCGGGTCGGCGCCCCGGGCCACCACCAGTTCTGCCATCGACGGGGCGATGACGGCGATCGCGGCGGCGCCCCGGTAGAGGCCGCGCATGGTGGCGGCGAGGGTACGGTCGACGACCCGACCGACCCGACCGGTCGGGCTCATGTCCGAGGCGGTCACCGACTCCGGCCACATGTCCTGGACGTGCAGCACGATCGGGGTACGCCGGAGCAGTCGGGTCAGCGCCGCGGCGGCGAACGCGGTGGCGGGCGGGTGGTAGACGTAGACCGCGTCGACGTCGGCGAGGTGGCGCACCGAGGCGAGCGAGCTGGTGGCGGCGAAGGAGAGGAAGTTGGCGACCCGGCCGACCGCCGACGAGTCGTGGCTCGGATAGACCGGCACCCGGCGTACGGTCAGTCCACCGTCGCCGCTGGTGTCGTTCCAGCGCTGCCGGTGGCCGGGATAGATCCGCCCGCCGGGATAGTTCGGGAAGGTGGTCAGCACCCGTACCTCGTGTCCCCGGGCGGCGAGTTCCCGGGCGAGTTCGCCGGAGACGAACGCGGGCTCCGGCGGGTACCACTGGGTGACGAACCCGATCCTCATCCGCCGACCACCGCCGAGGCGGTGGGCCGCGACCCGGCCGGCAGGTTCGCCGTCTCCGGTTCCGCTGTGCTGATGCCGCCGACCCGCTCCGGGTAGGTGTCCGGTCGGGCCGGGTCGAAGAGTTCGTTGGCCCAGAAGAGGGTGAGCAGTTCGCCGTCGCCGATGTTGGTGATCCGGTGCGCCCACATCGTCGGCATGTCGACCAGCACCGGCTCGTCGCCACTGACCGTGAACCGGACCACCTCGGCGTCGCCGACCCGCCGGAGTGCGATCTCGGCCCGACCCCGCAGCACCACGAACCGTTCGACCTTCGCCAGGTGGAAGTGTTCGCCCCGGGTGACTCCCGGCCGGCTGGTGGAGACGAAGGTCTGCCCGCCACCGCCGTACGACCGGACCGTCTCGACCAGTTCCCCCCGGTGGTCGGCGTGCCGGGTCAACGGCACCGGGTAGTGCCCGGGAAAACAGTGCGACCGGTAGGTGTTGAACAGTCGTACGTCGTGTCGGCCCAGCAGTGGCGGCAGTTCACCGGACCGGTACGCGGACGCGGCGGCGCCGAGCCGTTCGGCGAGGGCGCGTACCCCGATCCGCAGGGCGGGCATGGTCGGATCCCAGGCACCGCCCTCGGGTACGCCGAGCAGCCGGGCGGCGGCGTCGAGGGCGTGCACCAGTTCCAGGTCGCGATCCTGGTGGATCTCCGGCAGTTGGCCGTCGGCGAGCAGCCGGCAGAAGGTGGCGACCACCGAGTTGTAGAACGGCCGCCCGTGCTCGCCGTACAGGTTGGGGAGCAGGACGTCCTCGAAGCGCCCGGTGACGGCGGAGGCCAGGGTGGCGGCGGCGGCCGCCTTGGAGTCGCCGTACGGGGTGCCGTTGCCGGCCTGGACCGAGTTGGCGAAGCCGACGGTCGGCGGTGGTGCCGCGCATCGGCGCAGGCCCCGGGCGAGCGCGGCGGCGACCTCGACGTTGCCGGCCGCCACGTCGGCCGGGTCGCCCCGGTTGACGCCGGCCAGGTGCAGCAGGCGGTCGCTGCCGTGGAGCGCGGCGGCGACGGCCGCCGGGTCGGCCAGGTCGGCCCGGGTCAGCCGGATCGGCTCGGGCCAGCCGAGCGCGCGGACCAGCACCCGGACGTGCCAGCCGAGGAAACCCCCGGCCCCGGTGAGCGCGACCTTCACGGCGTCAGCGCCAGCTCTCGGGCGGCCAGCTCGGCCCGGATCTCCGGCAGCGTCCGCAGTAGCTCCATGATCTCCGGTACGTCGAGCCGGGGCGCGTTGGCGGAGTTGAAGTCCTCGCCGAGCGGGATCGTCGGGTCGCCCTCGGTGACGTAGCTGGCGTAGTTCAGGTCGCGCGCGTCGATCGGAACCCGGAAGAAGTCACCGAAGTCGTCCGCCTTGGCGAGTTCCTCCCGGCTGGCCAGGGTCTCGTCGAGCTTCTCCCCGTGCCGTATGCCGATCAGGTCGAGTTTGCCGGGCACGTCGAAGAGCTGGCAGAGGGCCAGGGCCAGGTCGCCGATGGTGCAGGCGGCAGCCTTGCGGATGAAGATGTCGCCGGGTCGGGCGTGTGCGAAGGCGTGCTCCACCAGTTCGACCGACTCGGTCAGCGACATCAGGAACCGGGTCATCCCCGGGTTGGTCACGGTCGGCGCGCGACCGGCCTTGATCTGTTCGACGAAGAGCGGGATCACCGAGCCGCGCGAGTAGAGGACGTTGCCGTAGCGGACGCCGGAGACGACGGTGCGGCCGGACCGGTTGTGTCGGGCGTGCGCCTGGGCGACCTTCTCCATCAGCGCCTTGGTCAGCCCCATCGCGTTGACCGGCTGGACCGCCTTGTCGGTGCTGAGCACCACGACCGAGGCGACCCCGTTGCGCTCGGCGGCCTCGATGACGTTGGCGCTGCCCAGCACGTTGGTCCGGACCGCCTCCAGCGGGAAGAACTCGCAGGACGGCACCTGCTTGAGCGCGGCGGCGTGGAAGACGAAGTCGACGTCCCGGGTGGCCCGCAGCACGCTGTCGTAGTCCCGGACGTCACCGACGTGGTAGCGGACCCGGTCGTCGCCGAGCTGGTGCCGCATCAGGTCCTGTTTGGCCTCGTCGCGGCTGAGTACCCGTACCTCGCCGACGTTGCGGGCGAGCAGCCGACGCACCATGGTCTGTCCGAAGGACCCGGTACCGCCGGTGATCAGCACCCGGCGTCCGGCAGGCAGGATGGGCACGGGCGCTCCTGTTCGTTGGCTGGTGGACGACAGGTTCACCGGTGGACGACGGACAGACGGCGGGAACCACCGACCGCGCCCGATCCCGGCGCGGACCGACCGTGTCTTCGCACAGGTCGGCCGCGTTCTGTCTGGTGTGACATCAGCGTCAACGACAACAGGCCCGTCAGGTCACGCCTTGACCTGCTATGTGCGGCATAACTCTCTGTTCCGCTAGAAGAGTTGAAAAATCCACCAAAGCGCGACGGGGTCTGATAGAACACTCCACGTCAGGAACCGGTCACGCCTTGGAGGCACTCACGTGGACGCTGCCCCGCGTACGGCGAGCCCGCCCGTCCGCCGCTCCCCCGGGGACGTACCCGAGGCGGAGCCCGTCCGGTGAGCCGGATCCTGCTCTCGCCCCCGGACATCGGGCCGCTCGAGGAGTCGTACCTGATCCGGGCCCTGCGTTCGGGATGGGTCGCGCCGGCCGGCCCGGAACTCGACGCTTTCGAGGCCGAGATGGCGGCCCGGGTCGGCACCGCCGAGGCGGTCGCGGTGAGTTCCGGCACCGCCGCCCTGCACCTGGCGCTGCTCGCCCTCGGTGTCGGCCCCGGCCAGACGGTCCTGGTCCCCACCCTGACCTTCGTGGCCACCGCCAACGCGGTCGTCTACACCGGCGCGGAGCCGGTCTTCGTCGACTGCGACCCGGCCACCGGCAATGTCGACGTCGACCTCGTCGAGGAACTCCTGACCGAACTGCGCCGGGAGGGGCGTGCCGTCGGGGCGGTTGTCCCGGTGGACATGTTCGGCGCCTGCGTCGACTACCAGCGGCTGCTGCCGGTCTGCGCGGCGGCCGGCGTTCCGGTCGTCGAGGACGCCGCCGAGGCGCTCGGCGCGGCCCACCGGGGCCGGGCGGCGGGCTCGTTCGGCCGGGTCGGGGTCCTCTCCTTCAACGGCAACAAGATCATGACCACCTCGGGTGGCGGCATGCTGGTCACCGACGACACCGCGTTGGCCGCCCGCTGCCGCTACCTCTCCACCCAGGCCCGGCAGCCGGTCGCACACTACGAACACACCGACGTCGGCTACAACTACCGGCTCAGCAACCTGCTCGCCGCCCTCGGCCGGGCCCAGCTGCGCCGGCTGGACGGGATGATCGACCGTCGCCGCCGGCTCCGCGAACGGTACGCGAAACTCTTCGCCGCCACCCCCGGCGTGCACCTGCTCGCCGACGGCGACCCGGGCGCGAACTGCTGGCTCACCACCATCGTCGTCGACCCCGGACAGGCCGGCTGGCAGGCCGCTGAACTGGCCCGGCACCTCGCCGAGCAGGAGATCGAGACCCGGCCGGTGTGGAAGCCGATGCACCTGCAGCCGGTCTTCGCCGACGCCCGGTCCCGGCTCACCGGCGCCGCGCAGCGACTCTTCGCGGACGGGCTCAACCTGCCCAGCGGCTCCGGGCTGACCGAGGCGCAGACCACCCGGGTGATGAGCGCGGTCGCGCAGTTCCTGGAGAGCCGACGGTGACGGTCGGCCTCGCCGTCCGGGACGGCGGCCCGGAAACCACCGCGCTCGACCTGCCGTACCCGGACGTGTACTTCACCCCCGGGTACGGCGCGGCCGCCGCGGTACCGGAGCGCGGCGAGTGGCGACTCGCGCACCGCGACGGCGACATCCTGGTCCCGTACGTCGTCCGTCGACTCGACGACGGCACCTCGGACGCGGTCAGCCCGTACGGCTACTCCGGTCTGCACGTCCGGGCCGGCCGGCACGGCACGGACCTGGCCCGGTTCTGGGCCGACGCGGTCGACGCCTGGCGGGACCAGGGCCTGGTCACCCTCTTCCTGCGGTTCTCCCCACTCGACCTGACCTCGGTGCAACGCACCCACGAACTGCCCGGAGTCCGGCTGACCCGGCTCGCCGACACCATCACCGTGCCGGTGGACCGGGGTCCGGCGGCGGTCTGGGCGGCGATGGAGGGCCGGTCCCGGACCGCCGTGCGCAAGGCCCGCAACACCGGGCAGACCGTGACCCTGCGGCCCGCGACCGCCGCGGACGTCGCGCCCGGGTCGCCCTTCCGGCAGCGGTACGCGGAGACGATGGCCCGGGTCGGCGGCGCCCCCGGCTACCTCTTCCCCGACGAGTACTACCGGCGGCTGGTCGACGGGGTCGGCCCGGACCTGCACCTGGTGCAGGTCAACGACGCGGCCGGCACGGTGGTGGCCAGCGCCCTGCTGTTCCGGCACCGGCAACGGGTGCACTACCACCTCGCCGGGTCGGACCCGCGCGGCGCCCGGGACGGAGCCAACAACCTGCTGCTGTGGACGGTGCTGGAGTGGGCGGCGGAAACCGGCTGCCTGCTGGTGCACCTCGGGGGCGGGGTACGCCCCGACGACAACCTCTTCCAGTTCAAGCGCTCGTTCGGCGGCACCCGTACGCCCTTCTGGGTCGGTGCCGTCGTGGTGGATCCGGACCGCTACGCCGCCCTGACGGCCGAACGGGCCCGGGAACTCCACCGCGCTGTCGAGGACCTCGAGTCGTCGGGATTCTTCCCGGCGTACCGGATCGGAGGGGACCGCCCGTGACCGCCGTACGTGTCAAACGGCTGCTGGACGTGGTGCTGGCGAGCCTGCTGCTGCTGGTCCTCGGCCCACTGATGGGGGTCGTCGCACTGGCCATCCTGGTCACGTCCGGTCGGCCGGTGCTGTTCCAGCAGCTCCGTCCCGGCCGGTACGGTGTGCCGTTCGCGTTGACCAAGTTCCGCACCATGCGGGACCCACTGCCGGGTGAGGAGATCTGGACCACCGACGAGGTCCGCTCCACCCGGATCGGCCGGTTCCTCCGCCGGACCAGTCTCGACGAGCTGCCGGAGCTGGTGCACGTGCTGACCGGACGGATGAGCCTGGTCGGCCCCCGGCCGCTGCTGATGGAGTACCTGCCCCGGTACACCAGCCACCACGCCCGGCGGCACGAGGTACGTCCGGGTATCACCGGCCTCGCCCAGACCAGCGGCCGGCGCTCGCTCACCCTCGGCCAGCGCCTCGACCTCGACGTCCGGTACGTCGACAGCTGGTCGCTCTGGCTCGACGCCCGGATCCTGGTCCGTACCCTGGTCGAACCGTTCCGGCGCGGTGAGATCCGGGGCCAGAGCCTGCACGAGGTCGACGACGTCCAGCTGCTCACCCCGGTCCTGGAGCGGGTCGAGTGAGCACTGTGGACAACCTGACGGACGGGCCGGTCGGTGCTCCGGACAGCGCGGCCCGGACCGGAACGGCACGCGGTCGGCTCCGCTCCGGCTCCGGTCAGGCCGGTGGCCGCACCGGTCGGGGCGGCCTCGCTGCGGACCGCTGGGAGGTCGGGTCGGCGTTCCCGCTCGGGCTGCCGACCGGCGGCGGCTGGGCCGGGCCGGCGGAGGAGTTCCGACTCTACGGCTCGGGTCGGCAGGCGCTCGTCGCACTGCTGGAGGTCGGCCGCCGCGAGCACGGCTGGACCGCCGTCCACCTGCCGGAGTACTACTGCCCCGAGGTCGCCGACGACGTCGCGGCGGTGCTTCCGGTCCACCGCTACGACGCCGGGCCGGCCGGGGTCGGAAATCCACCCCGGGTCGGCGTCGACGAGGTGCTGGTCCTGGTCTCGTACTTCGGCACCCCGCCGGTCCGGCCGCCCACCCCGACCCCGGCAGCCGGTCCGACGGTGGTCGTCGACGCGACCCACGACCCGCTGGCACCCTGGCTGCCACACCTCGGCGCGGACTACGCCTTCGCCTCGCTGCGCAAGACCCTGCCGCTACCCGACGGTGGGATGCTCTGGTCCACCGTCGGCGCTCCGTTGCCGCCGCCTCCGGCACCGTCGGACGGGCAACGGCTGGCCGCCGGCACGATCCTGTCGGCGATGTGCCTCAAGACCGCGTACCTGGGCGGCGCCGGGCTGGCCAAGGAGCCGTACCTGGCCGGCTACGCCGACGGGGAACGACGGCTGCGGTCGGCCGGGGTGAGCGCCGTCTCGGACCTTTCCGCCCAGCTGCTCCACGCGCTGCCGGTCGACGAGCTACGGGTACGCCGGATCACCAACGCCGCGGTACTGGCCGACCGGCTGGCCACGCTGCCCGGGCTCACCGCGCGGGCGTACCCGTTCGGGGTGGTCCTGGAGTGCGACTCGCACCGGCGTCGGGAGGAGCTGCGCCGGGCGCTGATCGCCCGGGCCGTTTATCCGGCGGTGCTCTGGACGCTGCGTCCCGGCGAGTCCGGCACCCGGCACCTGGACTACTCCGCACGCATGCTCATGCTGCACACCGACGCCCGGTGGACCGAGCGGGACATGGCGCGGGTCGGCACGCTGGTACGTCAGGTCGTCCGGCAGGAAGCCCCGCCGGCCCGCACGACCACGGCCCCGCCGGCCCGCACCACGACGGCTCTGTTGGCGACGCCACCCGCGACACCAATCGGGACGGCCGCCCCGGTGGCCGGCACCGTGGCGGTGCCGCCGCTCCCCCGTCCGACCTCCGGGCGCCTCCGCCACCGGTCGGACGGCAACAACCTGCCACCGAAGGGTGCGCCATGCTGACCGGGCGACTCGTCGGCCTACGACCGATGCGGGCCGACGACCTGGATTTCCTGGCCGAGCTGGCCAACACCACAGCGGTCCGTACCCACGTGGTGGGGTGGGACTGGCCCGTCGCCCCCGACGCGCAACGGGAGTGGTTCCCACACGCGCTGCGGGACCCGCGCAACCGTCGGCTGACCGTGACCGAGGCGTCGACGGACCGGCCGGTCGGCCTGACCGGCCTCTGGGACGTCGACTGGCACAACCGGTCGGCCCTCACCGCCGTCAAGCTGATGCCCGGACTGGCGCCGAAGGGAGCGGGCAGCGACTCGATAAAGCTGGTCATGGCGTGGTCGTTCCACGAGGTGGGCCTGCGCCGGCTGCACAGCACCATCCTCGACTTCAACGCCGCCAGCCTCGGCGCGTACGTCCGCAAGTGCGGTTGGCGGGTCGAGGGCCGGGACCGGGAGGCCGTGTTCCGGCACGGCGCCTGGCACGACCTGGTCCGGGTCGCGGTCCTCGCCCCGGAGTTCGACGCGCTGCCCGACGCCGCCGAGTACGTCGAACGGGTCTGCGGCCCCCGCCCGACCGCGCAGCCGGCGGACCGTTCGGCGTCGGACCGCCCGGTGGCGGGCCTGCCCAGCCAGCCGGACACACCACGTCCACTGCGCCCCACCCGACTGTCGAGCGTGCCCACCCCGGCGTCCAACGGTCGACGGGAGGCCGGCCGATGACCGCCGCCGTGCACGTCGTCGCGGTGAACTACTTCGGTGCCACCGCGCTGGACGGCTACCTCCGCTCGCTGCTGGCCCAGGACTGCACCAACTGGCGGATGACGGTGGTGGACAACAGCGACGACACCCACGAGCTGACAAAACTCCACGAGGTGACCCGGGACCACCCGCGGGTGTCGGTCCGGGCCGCCCCCGGCAACCTCGGCTACTTCGGCGGCGCCCGCTGGCTGCTCGACCAGACTCCGGAGACCGCCATCTGGACGGTCGTCTCCAACGTGGACGTGCGACTGGCGGATCCGACGTTCCTCACCCGGCTGCTGACGCTGGACGGTCGTACCCCGGTGGTGGCACCGTCGGTGGTCGGCGTTCCCGCCGGCCGGGAGCAGAATCCCCACCTGACCACCCGGCCCACGGTCCGCCAGATGCGGCGGTTGCGCACCAAGCTGGCCCACCCGCTCACCGCGCAGGCCTCCCTGCTCGCCGACCGGGTACGGACCCGGGTCCGCCCCCGGAGGTCGCCCGGTACGTCGGACCGGGCGAGCCACGCCCGGCTCATCTACGCCCCGCACGGTTCGTTCATCGCCCTGCACCAGCGGTACTTCACGGCCGGTGGAAGCCTGCGCCACCGCCCCTTCCTCTTCGGTGAGGAGATCACGGTGGCCGAGCACTGCCACCGCCTAGGCCTGCCGGTGCTCTTCGAACCTGCCCTCCGGGTCACCCACGTCGAACACCAGGCGACCGGGCTGCTCCGCAGCTGGCGGGTGCTGCGGGCGCAGGTCGAGGCGGCCCGCTACTGCCACGACATCATCGCGGCGGCCGACCGGACCGGCGCCGCCGAGGGACCAGACATGGATTGGACCAGAGATGAAACAACTGCTCCGTGACGCCCGTACCGCCGCCCTGGTCCGCACCCACCAGGGGCGCGGGCCGGCGAGCGGGATCCCGCTGCCGCCCCGGCCGTTCCGGATGGGCGGCAAGCACTTCCAGGACGACCGCGACTTCGTCGCCGGCGCGCTCGCGGACACCGACCGGCTCGTCACCCTCGCCGGGCTGGACAACCGGTCGACGCTGCTCGACTGGGGTTGCGGCGCCGGACGGCTGGCCATCGGCATCGCCGAACGACTCGGTCGGATCGACCGGTACCACGGTGTCGACGTACAGCGCCATCTCATCGAGTGGGCCGGTCGGCACATCGGCCGCCGTCCCGGCTACGACTTCACCTTCGTCAACACCCGTAACGAGCGGTACAACGCCGCAGGGACCAGTGACACCCGGCTGCCGGCGGCCGACGACAGCTACGACGTGATCTACGCGTACTCGGTCTACTCGCACATGCGGACCGCCGACGTGCGGGCGTACCTCGGGGAGTTCCGGCGGACGCTGCGGCCGGACGGGCTCGCCTTCTTCACCGCGTTCGTGGAGAAGGACGTCGACCGGGAGGCGGTCGACCCGGCCGGGTACGGCCCGCTCTCCTGGTCGGGGCAACTGCACTGTGTCCGCTACGACCTGGAGTTCTTCGACTCCCTGCTCGACGAGGCCGGGCTCGCGGTCCGGGACTTCACGCACGGCACCGAGACCGACGGCCAGTCGATGTACCTGGTGGGACGGAGCGCTTGACACATCTCGCCCGTTCCGGACGGCGAACCGGCCGGAACCGCGAGGCACGTCGTGGGCCGGCCCGGACCCCGACCCTGGTACGTCGGGCCGTACTGTCGCTGACCCGGGAACGTTCCCTGGAACTGGCGATCCTGCTCGGCCCCGCCCTGCTGATCGTCACCAGCGTCCTCATCGCCCGCTGTGTCGGCCCGACCGGCCGGGGCCACCTCGTCATCCTGACCACCTGGGCGCAGGTGATGGGCTGGACGGGCGGGCTCTCCATCGACAAGGCGCTGCTGGCCCGCCGCGCCGGGGCCGGCCGCGCCACACTCTCCGACGGGGCCGCCGGCGGGCTGCCGTCCGACAGAGTCCCCGGCGGGCTGCCGTCCGACAGAGTCCCCGGCGAACCCACGGGCGGCGGTCGGCTCGTACTGGTCGGGCTCGGCACCATGCTCTCCGCCGGCGGGGTCGCCGCGGTGCTGTCGATCGCGGTCGCACACTCGCTGCTCGACGGCTGGTTGTTCCTGGTCGGAATGCCGGTCGCGGTACTCGGTACGGTCACCTTCGACGTCCGGGCCACTCTCCTGCTGCTCGCCGGACGCTGGCAGCGGTACGCGGTGCTCCGGCTCACCCAGCCCGTCGTCTACCTCTGCGGTGTGGCCGTGGTCGTTCTGCTCGCCACCTGGCGGCCGGCCCTCGCCGTCCCCGGTTTCATCGTGGCGTTCTGCGCGAGCCTGTGGCTGCCGACCCTCCTCGTCGGTGGGCTCCTCCGGCGCGGCCGCTCCGCCGTTCCCCGTCCCCGGCGGACCGCCGCGGATCGGAGCCGACCGTGGCCACTGTTCCGCTTCGCCCTGACGTACCACGTGGGCAGTGTTCTCTACCTGCTCGGCAGCCGCGTCGACCTGCTGCTGATGCCGATCTACTTCACCGCCGGCGAGATCGGCAGCTATGCCGTGGCGGCGTCGGCCGGACAACTCGTCGGTCTGCTCGGCTCGGCAAACCTGCTGCGCGGTCTCACCGGCCGGCGCCCGGCCGCCGCCGGACCCGACCGGGCCGGGCTCGCGCTCGCCCTGACCATCACCGCCGGGGTGGCGCTCAGCGTCGGCTGGCTGCTCCCACTGGCGTACGGCGGCGCGTTCGTCGGCGCCGTGCCGTTGGCCCGGATCCTCTGTCTGCGCGGTTTCCTGGTCTACCTCACCCAGGGCCTGATCGGCCGGCTGACCGCTTCGGGGCTGGCCTGGGCCAACGCCACCGTCAACCTGACCGGGGTACTGGTCTTCCTCGCCCTGTTCCCCTTCGCCACCACGTTGACCGGTTACGTACTCGCCGCCGTCACCTCCTCGGCTGCCGCGTGGTTGTACGCATGGTGGCTCAGCCGCCGGCACCGACGGCCCACGGCTGCTCCGGCCGTACCTGACGGATCCGCCGGCACCGGCCCGTACGTGTCCGCACCGGCCCGCGACGACGCACCCGCCACAAGCCACCGGACGGACCGCCCGCCGTGGCGACCCGGACCGGCGTGATCGGTGGGCCGGGCCGCCCCGGCCGGTGCCGTGATCTCACCCGGACCGACCCGCGCAGCAGAGGTGGAGAACCGACGATGGTGGAGGCACGACACGCCCACAGCGGACCTGCCCCGTTCCCGACGCTGCCGGCGCCCCTGCCGGCCGTCGGGAGTCGGGTCGGCTCCCGACGCCGGTTCGGCGGGAACCGCCTCGCATACGGGGTGGCGGCACTGGCCACCGTGGGGGTGTTCGGGCCGTACACCTCGCAGGCCGGGATCCGTACCGAGCAGATCGTGGTCTACTCGCTGCTGCTGGCCGGTCTGCTCTCCGGCCGCCGCCTACGGGTGACCGCGGTCGGTGCCCTGCTGGTGGCGCTCCTGGTCGTCGAGTTGCTGATCGCCGTCGTCGGCGGTTCCGCCCCGACCCGGGTCCTCACCAGCGTCGAGTCGGGCAGCGTCCTGGCCGGGCTGGACAATCTCCTGTTGCCGCTCGCCGCGCTGGCCCTGGCGCTGATGTTGGCGAGTTCGGGCGCTGACCTCCGGCGCCTGCTCCGGACCGTGTGCACGGTGCTGATCGTCGCGATGTGCCTCAACACGATCCTGTGCGGCATCTCCCTGCAGTACAACATCACCCCGCTGCTCGAGGTCTTCTGGGAGAACAACACGGCCGGGGAGAGCGTCGCGGCGCGGGCGGCCCAGATGGGCCGGCTCACCGGCATCTTCAACCAACCGGCCGAGGGTGGTGCGCTGTACTCGCTCGCCCTGCTCGCGGCGATCTACCGCTACCGGGACAGCAGGTTCGCCTTCGTGGTGACCACGACGCTGCTGACGATCGGCGGTATCCTCAGCGTTTCGAAGATCTTCCTGATGATCGGACTGCCGATCGCACTCTGGCAACTGGTCCGGTCGTTCGGCATCGTCGGCGCCCGGCTGTGGGCGCTCCCGTCGGCCCTGGTGCTGGTCATGGTCGCCGGCCAGTACGGCCTGCTGCCGCCCTGGATCGGCATCGACTACCTCACCCGACTGTTGCGGCCGACCGGGGGCGGATCCGACCTGGTGGGTTTCTACACCGCGGGCCGGCTCGGGGAGGCACCGACCCTGCGCTACGTGTGGGAGATCGTGCTCGACGCGTCACCGTGGTTCGGGCTCGGCGCGGGCGGGGTCGCGGCAGCCTACGACAATGGTTGGGTGGAGGCGCTGGCGATCGCCGGCCTCGTCGGGGTGCTCATCTACACCGCGGTACTCGGTTGTCTGGTCGCCGCCTGGCTCACCCGGCGGTCGGCACTGGACCGCCCCACCTCCCGCCTCGCCAGCGGTCTGATCATCGTCCTGCTCGGCGCGTCCCTCGGGCTGCCGGTCCTGACCGCGAACCGGGTGGCCACCATCGCCTGGCTCCTGATCGGCCTGCTGCTACTCACCCCCACCACCCTGCAACCCCCGACCGGCCGGGGACGCGGCGGTTCGGGGCGCACCGGCCCGACCCGGCGGGGCGGGTGAGGGTGCGGGCGCGTGGTCAGGCACGTGCTTCAGTCACGGGCGCGGACGGACTCAGTCACGGGCGGGCTCACCCACGGGTGGTAGGCGGGTTCAGTCGCGGGTGGGCGCGGAGTCGGCCTCGGCCGGGGCGGTCGGCGCCGGGATCCCGGCCGTGGGAAGCCGTAGCAGCCACCGGAAGTAGTCGTTCCGGTCGAACGCCGCCGGGTCGGCCGTGACCGGCTGGTCCAAACCGTCGAGCGCGGCGACCAGACTGTCCGGCTCCTCCGGTCGGTACGGCAGCAGCGCACCGCCGGCCACCTCACGGCTCTGCTCGCTCGCCGGCGACAACACCGGTACGCCGTACGCCCGGGCCTCGGCGAGCGGATAACCGAACGCCTCCAGGATGGACGGGTAGAACACGCCGGTCGCCGTACGCCACAGTCGACCCAGTTCGTGGTGCGCGACGATGCCGATCGGATCGAGCATCGGATGCCCGGCCAACGGGGCGGGCAGGTCGGCCGGACGCGCGGTCACCGTCACCCGGAGCCGACGCCCCGCCCGGTCCAGCGCCGCGAGCAGCGCGGCGAGCTGCGGGGTCAGGTTCTTGTACGGCCCCGGCACGACGGGGACCAGGATGAACGGATCGGCGCCGGGGATCCGGGGGCCGACCGGGGTCACCGGATGGGGGCGGACCACGATCCGATCCCGCACCCCCGGCACGTACCGGACCACCCGGTCCCCCATCGCGGCACACGGGACGACGACCAGATCCGCCCGGGACAGCAGCCGCCGGACGACCGGAATCTGCACCCGGAACGCCCGTGGCATCCGGGACAGCAGGTGCGCCTCGGCGGGGTACAGGAAGTGCAGCGCGTTGCGCAGCAGCACCGTCCGGCTCGCACCGGCGACCGCGAACGAGACGTTGTTCGGCGCCACGACCAGCGTCGCCCGCCCGGCCAGTCGCTCCCGGCGGACCAACCAGCCGGGGGTGAGCTGCTGTCGCTGACCGATGACGCGTACGGATGACCCGTCGGAGTACGGCGTCGACGTGGCGGAGTCGAGGAAGGTGTCCAGTTCGGCCCGCCAGCGGGCCGCCCCGCCGGTGGCACCACCGGCGGAGTCGACGACCACCGGGCCGGGTCCGGTCACGACGTTTCCGGTCAGTGTCACAGCCTGTCTCGCATCCGGTCGGGGCGCCCACTTCCGGTCAGGGCACCCGCTTCAACGAGGAGATAGCCGCAAACGTCACGGGCGCGGCTATCCCGCACCAAAAATGTGAAACCAACCCCTTACCCCTCTGGAAGCGGATAGATGTGGGTTACCCGCCGGATAGCACCCCGCCATCGCGGCCAGGACCGCAGCCCCGACACCAGAGCAGGAGCCGCCATGCCGCTCAGCGCAGCCGCACCCGTCGACAACTCCGACAGTCAGTCCGGCCCTCGGTGGAAGGAGCCCGGACTGGGCAACGTGACGCTGCTGGCGAGCGACTCGGCTGCCTGGACGATCGGATTCGGGGCGGGCGCGTGGACCAGGTACGAGTTCGACCTCACGGTCGGCCAACTGGTCCAGGTGCTCGCCGTGGCGCTGATCGCCGCCGTCCTGCACGAGTCGGTCGCCGCGATGGGTCGCCGGGTCCTGGGTCGGCACCCGGTGGGCAGCCTGTCGGAGCTACGGGCGCTCGCCGCGACGGTGGCGATCAGCGCCGTGGTCGTGTTCCTGGCCGTGCTCGCCCAGGCGGAGCGGCCGGTGCCGGCGAGCACCCCACTGGTCGGCTCGGCCGTCGCCCTGCTGCTGATGCTCGCCGCGCGGGCGGCGTACCGGAACCAGATCGACCGGGCGTTACGGCCCCGGACCGACTCCGCCACCCCGGTGCTGCTCTTCGGACTCGGCTCGGCCGGCCAGGGCCTGCTCCGCGCCATGGTCAGCGACCCGCAGAGCCGCTACCTCCCGGTCGGGCTGCTCGACGACGATCCCGACAAGCGGCAGTTGCGGATCGACGGGGTCCGGATGCTCGGCGGTCGGGACGACATCGCCGCCGCGGTGACCCGGACCGGCGCCACGACCGTCATCTTCTCCGTCGCCAACGCGGACGCGGAACTGATCCGCACCGTCCGGGACGCCAGCCTGGCCGCCGGCGCCGAGTTCAAGGTGCTGCCCCCGGTACGCGAACTCGTCGACCACCGGATCAGCGTCGCCGACGTACGGGACGCGGAGATCGACGACCTGCTCGGTCGCCGGCAGGTCGTCTCCGCCCTGGTCACCGCCGACTCCGCACTGACCGGCCGACGGGTCCTGGTCACCGGTGCCGGTGGCTCCATCGGCTCCGAACTCTGCCGGCAGATCCTGCGTGCGGACCCTGGCGAACTGATGATGCTCGACCGCGACGAGTCCGCCCTGCACAGCCTGCAACTCTCGCTGAGCGGGCGGGCGCTGCTCGACGGACCGGAACTGATCCTGGCCGATCTCCGCGACGCGGAGGGCATCGCCCGGACCATTCGCAACCGCCGACCGGACATCATTTTCCACGCCGCTGCACTGAAACACCTCACCCTTCTGCAGCGCCATCCGGGAGAGGCGATCAAGACGAACGTGTGGGGAACACTGTCGGTTCTGAACGCGGCTCGCGACGTCGCCAGGTTCGTGAACATCTCTACCGACAAGGCGGCCAACCCGATCAGCGTCCTGGGCTATTCGAAACGGATCACCGAACGACTGACCGCACACACCGCCGCCAACTCCCCCGGCACCTTCCTCAGCGTACGGTTCGGCAACGTGCTGAGCAGCCGGGGATCGGTGGTGACCGCGTTCCGCGCACAGATCGACGCCGGCCTGCCGATCACCGTCACCCACCCGGACGTCACCCGCTACCTGATGAGCGTGCAGGAGGCGGTGCACCTGGTGCTGCAGGCGGCGGCGATCGGCGGGGACGGCGAGGCGCTGGTGCTCGACATGGGCGAGCCGGTACGCATCGACGACCTGGCCCGACAACTCGCGGCCCAGGCGCCCGGACCGGCCCGGATCGTCTACACCGGGCTGCGCCCGGGCGAGAAGTTGCACGAGGATCTGCTGGGTACGGGCGAGATCGACGTACGCCCGCTGCACCCGTTGATCTCCCACGTGTCGGTGCCGGCGCTGAACCCGTCCGAGGTCACCACGCTGGACCCGTACGACGAGCCGGAGAAGGTCACAGAACGACTCGCCTGGCTCTGCGGTCAGCCCGACCAGGGACCGCTGCCCGCGCCGTTGGTGCCGAACAGCCGCAGCGCCCGCCCGTCGTCATCCCAGCCGACCTGACCCGCCGGCCGTCTCTGCTGCGGGTCGGGGAAAACGGCTGGTCCGGGCCGGAAGAACGGCTGGCGGGTCGGGAAGCGGACAGCCGGCTGGCGAGTCGCGGAATGCCGTAGCAGGATCCCGGAGGAATTGTCGTCCGGGCATTGTCCGTCAAGCATCATCTGCCATTGATGAAACCCGACGGTGGCGCTCGACCCAACCGAATCATCACCCCGGAGCCGCGCTCCACGATCACCGTACGACAGTCGGCAAAATGTGAGCGGGATCCGCGAACAAACGTCGACCGGTACGTCACGGAATCTGCGACGGCCCACAACCCGTTCCCGATCTGGATCCCTGGAGAGGACACGTGACCGAAAAGCTCGGCCTGGTCGGCTTCGGATACTGGGGCACCAACCTCGCCCGGAACCTCGACAAGCTCGCACAGTCCCGCTGGCACTACCTCGTGGACTCCAGCCCGGAGCGACGACACACGGCGGCCGAACGCTACCCGCAGGTGACCGCCACCGACGACCTGGACCTGGTGCTCGACGACCCCGAGGTCGTCGCCCTGGTGATCGCCACCCCGGCGCCCAGCCACGCACCGCTGGCCCGCCGGGCCCTGGCCGCCGGCAAGCACGTCTTCGTGGAAAAACCGTTGGCGATGTCGCTCGCCGACGCGGTCGCCCTGGCCGAGGCGGCCGAGCGGGCCAACCTGGTGCTGATGGTCGGACACACCTTCGAGTACGTACCGGCGGTCGAACGGATGCGCGAGTACATCCGGTCCGGTGAGATCGGGGACGTCCTCTACCTGCACTCGCAGCGGCTCAACCTGGGACGGATCCAGAGTGACCTGCACACGTTCTGGTCGATCGGCCCGCACGACGTGTCGATCGCCAACCACCTGCTCGGCACCGACCCCCGGTGGGTCGCCGCCCAGGGTGGCCGCTACCTGCACGACGGCGTCGAGGACGTCATGTTCGTCACCGTCGGCTACCCCGGGGACATCGTCGCACACATGCACGTCAGCTGGCTCGACCCGGCGAAGACCCGGCGGACCACGGTCGTCGGCACCCGTCGGATGCTCGTCTACGACGACCTGAACCCGACCGCCCGGCTCACGATCTTCGACAAGGGCGCCGACCCGGTCGACCCGGACGGCACCGGCGTGCGGCACTACCGGCTCCGCGACGAGGCGGTGCACGTACCGGTGCTCGCCACGGCGGAGCCGCTCGCGCTGGAACTCGCGCACTTCCTCGACTGTGTCCGTACCGGCGCCCGGCCGAGGACCGACGGCTGGAACGGGGCCCGGGTGGTCGCCGTACTGGAGGCTGCCGACGCCTCGCTGCGGGCCGGCGGGGCGACGGTGACCGTACCCCGGATCGAGGTGCCGTCGGACGCCCGGCCCCGCCCCGGCGGCCCGTACCCCGACCTGGCCCCCGCCGCGTCCTGACCCGCCCGGTGACCCGCCCGCCCGTTCCCGAACAGGAGCCTGCCATGCCCCGAATCCCCCTGGTCGACCTCGCCGCCTCGTACGCCCGGCACCGGGACGCGATCGACGCCGCCGTCCGGGCCGTCGTCGAGGACACCCGGTTCATCCTGGGCCGGGAGGTCGGTGAGTTCGAGTCGGCGTTCGCCGCGTTCTGCGGCACCCGGCACGCCGTCGGCGTCTCCTCCGGCACCGCCGCGATCCATCTGAGCCTCGCCGCGCTCGGCATCGGCCCCGGCGACGAGGTGGCGGTGCCGGCGCACACCTTCGTCGCCACCGCCGAACCGGTGACCTGGCTCGGGGCCCGGCCGCGTTTCGTCGAGGTCGACGCCGAGACCGGGGGCATGGACCCGGACGCGCTCAAGTCGGTCATCGACCGCGTCCGGGCCGTCGTACCGGTGCACCTGTACGGCCTGCCGGTCGACCTCAGCGCGATCGGGGCGCTCGCCACCGCGGCCGGGGTGCCGCTGGTCGAGGACGCCGCCCAGGCCCACGGCGCCGAGTTCGTCCACGACGACGGAACGGTGGTACGCGCCGGGGCCTACGGCCGGATCGGCTGCTTCTCCTTCTATCCGGGCAAGAACCTCGGGGCGTTCGGTGACGCCGGCGCGATCACCACCTCGGACCCGGCGCTCGCCGACAAGATCCGCCGCCTCTCCGACCACGGCCGCACCACGAAGTACGAACACCTGGTCGTCGGGTACGCGGCCCGGCTCGACACCCTGCAGGCGGCGGTCCTCGGGGTCAAACTGGCCACGCTGCGGGCGAACAACCAACGGCGGCGGGAACTGGCAGCGGTGTACCGGTCCCGGCTGGACGGGGTCGGTGACCTGGTCCTGCCGGCCGAACCTCCGAACCGGCGCGGCGTTCACCACCTGTTCGTGGTCCGGACCGCGCACCGGGACACGCTGCTGAGCCACCTCCACGCGGCCGGCATCGGTGCCGGCGTGCACTACCCGGTCCCGCTGCACCTGCAGCCCGCGTACGCCTCGCTCGGATACCGCCCCGGTGACCTGCCGGTGACCGAGGCGTGGGCCCGGGAATGCCTCTCCCTGCCGCTCTACCCCGAACTCACCGACGAACAGCTCGACACGGTGGTCGCTGAGGTTCGCACCTACTTCGACCGGATGTGAGGAGCGCCCGGCCGGCATCTCCGTGGCGGCGGCCTGTCGACAGTGGATTATGGCCGATCGGGCCACTGTCGAGGCATCAGCGAAGTGTCGCGGCTCAGCTACAATGAGCGGCGCTGATGTTCCACAACACCTGCGGGGAGGGGTTGGGATGAGCCCGGTCGATCCAGGGGGCACGGCGGCTGCGATGGGCGCGGTTATCGGCGCCCAGATGGGCGCCGCCGCCGGTGTCGCGGCCGCGGCACTGTTCCAGCAGATCAGCGTCAACATCGACGGCCTGGCCAAGGCCGCCAAGGTGATGCGCGAGGAGCTGCAGGAGGGCTACCGCACCCAGCTACCTCCGGTCTACGAGGCGGCGTCGACCGGTTCGACGATCGGTCTCGGCATCCCCGGCCCTGACTGGGAGAGTCTCCGGCAGAACTACCACGTCTGCATCGAGAAGACCTGCCAGGCGTTGGACAATCTGGACCTCGGAACGCTCCGGCTGGCACAGGCGGCGGAGCGCATCGCCAAGAGTTACCGCGACGCGGACGAGTTGTCACAGGCGAAGGTCAGCGACGTGAACAACGTCCTCGTCTCGCCCGAGCAGCAGCAACCGACGTCGCCCCAGCCAAGCCCGTCGCCCCAACCGAGCACGGGGAGGTACGTCTGATGCCGCCCGGTCCCTTCAACGTCGTACAACTCTGGCAGATGGTCACCGGTGCTCGCCAGGAGCTCCAACCCAGTCGCACGCAGGTCGACGCGTGGCAGCGGGCGTCCAGCATGCTTGACCAGCACTCGGCGGCGCTTCTCGACTGTCGGCGCCAGCTCGCCGAGATCTGGCCGCCCGAAACCAACGCCGCCGCCGCCGCGTACATGGCCGAGCTGGACCGCCTCATCGACGCCGCACAGCAGACGTCGTCAGCATCGGCGAACAACGCGAGGCACATCAACTACGTCGCGGACGGCATCGAGCAGACCGAAACTACGCTCAAGCCGATCTACGAGGAGTACGTCAACAACCAGCAGAAGCTCGCCGACTATCAGCGCCAGGTGGAGCAGGCGGGCAACATCGGCGGAACAATCGGCCAGGCGTACGGCGGGGTCGGTGGCCGGCTGCTGGGCGACTGGGCGGGCGAGAACATCTACGGCGCGGTGACCACACCGCCGGTCGAGGACGGCCGGCAGGAAGAACTCAACCGCCAGGCCCGCGCGGTGATGGCTCGACTCGACACAACCGCGCGCGACAGCGGCAACCGCGTGCAACCACCACCGGAATATGTTCCACCAGAGATCCGCGAAGCCGGGGGTGGCGACGAGTTCGGCGAGGAGTCCGAGGAGCGGCCCGTTCGTCCGCCGGTGATCCCACCTCCTCGGCACCGCCTTGACCGGGACGTGGTGGAATCCCGGCCCGGATTCATCGACGGGCACCTTCCCGAGTCGGGGCCGGTCAGAACGCTACCGGACTCCGAGCTGCCGGGTTATGACATGGATGGTCCCGGGCTGTCGAGCGTGGTTCCTCCGACGCCCACCGTGCCACCGCCGACACCGATTCCTCCCCCGCCTCCGGGCAGCCCGTTGCCCCCACCGGTCGGACCCGGTCCCGGGCTGGGTACTCCGGGTCTCATCCCGGGCGTCTCGCCGCTCAGCGGCGGCGGCAAGATCCCTTCCGTCTCGGGGCCCGGTGCCGGGCGGGTCGGGCCGCTGGGCGCTGCCAATATCGGCGGAGGCGGAGGCGGCGTACCCCCGGGCGGCGTGATCGGTGGGCGGCCGGGCGGAGGCGTCGGCGGCGTGCCGATCGGTGGCGGCGGTATGCCGATGGGCGGCGGGGCCGCCCCCAGGGGCAATCCGGCCGGCGGTGCACCTCGGGCCAATCCGGTCGGCGGCGTGATCGGGCCCTCCGGAGGGTCGGCCGGCGGTCGCGGGGCTGGCGGCGGAGCGGCCGGGGGCCGTGGTGCCGGCATGGCCGGTGGTCCGGGTGGTCGACGGGGTCAGCAGGGCTCCGATGACCGCGACTCCCAACACTGGGACCCGGACAACCCGTGGGCCGTTGAGGAGGGTGTCGCGCCCTCGATCGAGCCGAACCGCAGCGTCAGCCGGCACGACCCTGGAACCGGGGTCCTCGGGCAGGACCGGTGACGTTGAAAGGCTCGCGCTGGTGCGCGGCAGTAGTGAGTGGGGTGCTCGCGGCGATGCTGGGGGCGCCCCTGCCGGCAATGGCGGACGAGGCACGGGATCGCCAGTGGCATCTACGTGCGTTGAAAATCAACGAGGTACACCAGATCAGTCGTGGTGCCGGGGTAACGGTGGCGGTGGTGGACACCGGTGTGAACGCCGAACACCGTGACCTGACCGGTAACGTACTGCCTGGCCTGGACCTGACCGGGGAAGATACCCAGGGTCTGCGGGACACCCAGGGTCACGGCACCGCCATGGCCGGCCTCATCGCCGCACACGGGCACGGGCCAGGCAATACGGATGGCGCCCTCGGCATCGCCCCCCAAGCCAAGATTCTGCCCATCCGAAACGCGCAGGCCAAGGTCAGCAGGGGAGGCAACCTGCATACCGCGATCAACGAGGCGGTGGCACGCGGGGCAAAAGTGGTTTCTCTCTCTGTGAGCGGCGGAACCACCACCGCCCTGAAGGAAGCGGTCGAGCGCGCACTGGCCGCCGATGTTGTCCTCGTGGCGGCGTCGGGCAACACCACAGACGCCGATCGCATCATCTACCCCGCCCGATACCCCGGAGTCCTGGCGGTCGGCGCCCTCGGTCGGGATGGCCGACTGGACCCGATCACGGTGACCGGCGCCGAGATGGGGATCACCGCGCCAGGGGCGGACATCGCCTCCACCAGCCGGTCTGGGATCTATCTGACCAGCACCGGTACGAGCAATGCCACGGCGATCGTGGCGGGGGCGGCGGCGCTGGTCCGGTCGAAGTTCCCGGACCTGTCTGCGACCGAGGTGGTGCACCGGCTCACCGCGACCGCCGACGACAAGGGCGCCCCCGGCCGTGACCCGGAGTACGGCTACGGCTCGCTCAACCTGGTCAAGGCGCTCACCGCCGACGTCCAGCCCGCCCCGGCCGAGCCCACGCCGAGCGCCGCACCGCCCACCTCCCAGGTACCCTCCGAGCCCGCCGCCGCGCCCCTGCCCGACGGCGGCACCGGCGTCACGCTCAGCCCGCTCGCGTACGTCCTCGGCGGGCTCTGTCTGCTGGTGGTCCTGGTCGGCGTCGGCCTGGTCGTCTGGCTCGTCGCCCGGTCCCGTCGGCGACGCGGCCCACCACCCGTACCGGCCGGCTATCCGCCGCCCGGTGGTGGCGGCCCGGTGGGCTATCCGGCGCCCAGCTATCCACCAACATCCGGCTATCCCCCGCCCGGGTACGGTCCACCCGGCCAGGCCGGTCCGCCCACCCACCCCGGCCCGCCCTACCAGGGCAGGTAGGAACTGGGCAGGCGTCGCCTGACCCCTTCGGTGCCGTCGGAACCGGGACGACGTACCGTCGCAGGCGTGGCGGAAGACGGAGCCGGCAGTTGGGCGGAACAGCGACGTCGCGCGGTGGCCGCCCACGCCGCCGCCGACGAACGCCGCCGGGCTGCGGAGACCGACGAGGCCCGGCAGCATGTCGCGGCGTTCGTCCGGGAGGCGCAGGAGCGTGGCCTGCGCCCGACCCGGCTGACCGCCGTCGCCTACAACGGGCAGACCCGCTACCGCACCCCGATCCTCGGCTGGTACCTCGACTCCGCTCGGGTCCACGCGATCGACGTCGCCGGAAACTTCTACCTGCTCACCGTGCCGGCCAGCCTGCGGGCGCGGCTGACCGGGGTGTCACCACCACCGCAACCGCCAAAGCTGGTCATCGGTGAGGGTGGGCCGGACGGGCATTCGATCCCGCTGACCACCCTGCTCCGGCAGCGGTTGGACGCCGGGGACAGCTGGTCCTGATCCGCCTGGCTCTGCACCCCCGGGGCCACCGGCCCGTCAGGCTCCCTTGAGCACCTCGGTGACCAGCGCCTGCGCCTCCTCCTGCAGCCTGCCCAGGTGGTCCGGTCCCCGGAACGACTCGGCGTAGATCTTGTAGACGTCCTCGGTGCCGGACGGGCGGGCGGCGAACCAGCCGGACTCGGTGCTGACCTTCAGGCCGCCGATCGACGCCCCGTTACCCGGTGCGGTGGTCAGGGTCGCGGTGATCGGCTCCCCGGCCAGTTCGGTCGCGGTGACCTGCTCCGGGGACAGCCGCCCGAGCACCGCCTTCTCCTCGCGGCTCGCCGGGGCGTCGATCCGGGCGTACGCCGGCTCGCCGAACCGGGCCACCAGGTCGGCGTAGTGCTCACTCGGCGACCGGTCGGTGACCGCGATGATCTCGGCGGCCAGCAGGCTGAGCAGTATGCCGTCCTTGTCGGTGGTCCAGGGCCGGCCGTCGCGGGCCAGGAAGGAGGCGCCGGCGCTCTCCTCGCCGCCGAAGCCGACCGAACCGTCGAGCAACCCCGGTACGAACCACTTGAAGCCGACCGGTACCTCGAGCAGGGTACGTGCCAGGTCGACCGCGACCCGGTCGATCATCGAGGACGACACCAGCGTCTTGCCGATCGCCGCCTCGGCGCCCCACTGCGGCCGGTTGCGGAACAGGTACGAGATCGCGACCGCCAGGTAGTGGTTGGGGTTCATCAGCCCGCCGTCCGGAGTCACGATGCCGTGCCGGTCGGCGTCCGCGTCGTTGCCGGTGGCGACCTGGTAGTCGGCCCGCCGCTCGATGAGCGACGCCATCGCGTGCGGGGACGAGCAGTCCATCCGGATCTTGCCGTCCCAGTCCAGGGTCATGAACCGCCAGGTCGGGTCGACCAGCGGATTCACCACGCTCAGGTTGAGCCCGTGCCGGTCCGCGATCTCGCCCCAGTAGGCCACGCTGGCCCCGCCGAGCGGGTCCGCGCCGATCCGCACCCCGGCTCCCCGGATCGCCTCGATGTCGAGTGCGGCCGGGAGGTCGTCGACGTAGCTGGCGAGGAAGTCGTACGGCCTGGTGGTCTCGGCGGCCCGGGCCCGGGCGTAGGGGATGCGGCGGACGCCACGGAGTCCGTCGGCCAACAGGGCGTTCGCCCGGTCCTGGATCCACCTGGTCACATCGGTGTCGGCCGGGCCGCCGTGCGTCGGGTTGTACTTGAAGCCGCCGTCGGTGGGCGGATTGTGCGACGGGGTGATGACAACCCCGTCGGCGAGGCCGGTGCTCCGGCCGCTGTTGTGGCTCAGGATGGCGTGTGACAGGGCAGGGGTCGGGGTGTAGCCGTCCCGGCTGTCGACCAGCACGGTCACCTCGTTGGCGGCCAGCACCTCGAGCGCGCTCACCGCGGCCGGCTCGGAGAGCGCGTGGGTGTCCCGGCCCAGGAACAGCGGGCCGTCGATCCGGTTCTCCCGCCGGTAGTCACAGGTCGCCTGGGTGATGGCGAGGATGTGGTCCTCGTTGAAGGCGCCCCGCAGGCTCGATCCCCGGTGGCCCGAGGTACCGAACGCGACCTGCTGCCCGGGATCCGCCGGGTCCGGGTGCTCGGCGTAGTAGGCGGTGACGAGCCGCGCTACGTCGACCAGGTCCTCGGGTTGGGCGGGCTGGCCGGCACGGGCGTGGACCGACATCAGAACTCTCCTCATTTCCGCTGTGGGTGGACGTGTCGCCCACCGGCCGACCGAGCCCGCGCATCGTCGCACCCGCCGGACCGGGCGGCGCGCAGGCGGTCGTACCCGCGTGTCGCCCGGAGCGCCGGTGCGGCCGGTGACGACCGGTCAGGGCTCGATGCGCTGGCCCTTGCCGATCACCACGATGCCACGGTCGGAGACCGTGAAACGCTCACGGTCCCGTTCCAGGTCCACGCCGATCTCCGCGCCCTCCGGCACCACCACGTTCTTGTCGAGGATGGCGTTACGGACCACGGCGTGCCGTCCGATCTCCACCCCCTCCATCAGTACCGAGCCTTGCACGTTGGCCCACGAGTGCACCCGGACATTCGGCGAGACGACGGAGTTCTCCACCAGGGACCCGGAGATCACCACGCCGGGGGAGATCATCGAGTCGACGGCCCGTCCGACCCGCTCCCCCAGCCCGTGTACGAACTTCGCCGGCGGCCACGGCGGATGGTCGGTGTAGATCGGCCAGTCGTAGTTGTAGAGGTTGAAGACCGGGTGGATGGCGATCAGGTCCATGTGCGCCTCGTAGAACGAGTCGAGGGTCCCGACGTCGCGCCAGTAGCCGCGGTCCCGGTCGGTGCTGCCCGGCACCTCGTTGTCGCGGAAGTCGTACACGTTGGCCTCGCCCCGCTCGACAAGCATCGGGATGATGTTGCCGCCCATGTCGTGCTTGCTCGTCTTGTCGGCCGCGTCGCGCTCGACCGCCTCGCAGAGCACCTTGGTGGTGAAGACGTAGTTGCCCATCGAGGCGTAGATCTGGTCCGGGTCGTCCGGCAGGCCCCGCGCGTCGGTGGGCTTCTCCCGGAAGGCACGGATCCGTCGGCCGTCCTCACCCACCTCGATCACGCCGAACTGGTCGGCGGTGGAGAGGGGTTGGCGGATGCCGGCGACGGTGACGCCCGCACCGGAGTTGACGTGGTCGGCCATCATCTGCCGCGGATCCATCCGGTAGATGTGGTCGGCACCGAAAACGATCACGTAGTCCGGCTGCTCGTCGTTGATCAGGTTGAAGCTCTGGTAGATGGCGTCCGCCGAGCCCGCGAACCACCACGGGCCACGTCGTTGCTGCGCCGGCACCGGCGTGACGTAGTTGCCGAGCAGGTTCGACATCCGCCAGGTCTTGGTGACGTGCCGGTCGAGCGAGTGCGACTTGTACTGCGTCAGTACGACGATCTTGAGGAAGCCACCGTTGGCCAGGTTGGACAGGACAAAGTCGATCATGCGGTACATGCCGCCGAACGGAACGGCCGGCTTGGCCCGGTCCGCGGTGAGCGGGAGGAGACGCTTGCCCTCTCCCCCGGCCAGGACAATCGCGAGGACCTTGGCTGACATGCCACGACGGTAACGGAGCCGGCAGGACTCCGCACAGGGCTCGTCCCGTTCGTCCTGCCAAGATCGGTATCGTCCTCTTCCCGCCGCGCCGGCGACGACCAGCGCGGGCCTGGGTGGCGTCGGTTCACCGGTCCAGGGAGCGGGCGGCGGCGTCCGCGACGGCGTCGGCCAGCACCGTCAACTGCCGGGACTCGAGCCGCCACTGCTGCCAGTACAGCGGCACGTCCAGCACGGCGTCCGGATCGACAGGTACGACCGTTCCGGCGGCCTCGTAGCGGGCGCTCTGCTGACGCGGCAGCATGCCCCAGCCGAGGCCCAGGCGGACCGCCTCGGCGAAGTCACCGGAGAACGGCAGGTAACTGCGGGGCGGGTCCAGACTCCGACGGGTCCGCCGACGCAGATACCGGTGCTGGAGATCATCCTTGCGGTCGAAGACGAGCACCGGCGCCCGGGACAGGTTCTCGGCCGTCGGCCCGTCCGGGAACCAGGTCCGGACGAACTCGGGGCTGGCCATCGGCCGGTACCGCATCCGCCCGAGCGGGCGTACCGCACAACCCTGGACCGGCCGGGAGTCGGAGGTGACCGCCGCCATCACCGTGCCACGGCGGAGCAGTTCCACCGAGTGGTCCTGGTCCTCCCGGTGGACGTCGACGCAGATCCGCTGCCGGGCCGCCACCGCCAGCGCCGGCAGCACCCAGGTGTTCAGCGAGTCGCCGTTGACCACCACCGGAATCCTGGTGAATCCCTCCCGATCGGCGGCGGACGGGGCACCCAACTGGTCCAGAACGTCGGTCTCCAGCAAGGCGACCTGCCGGGCCAGTCGCAGGACCAGCTCGCCGGAGGCGGTGGCACGCGCCGGCTTTCCCCGTTCGACGAGCACCCGACCGACCGTGGTCTCCAGCGCCTTCATCCGTTGGCTGACCGCCGAGGCGGTGACGTGCAACTGCCGGGCGGCAGCCTCGAACGAACCGTGGTCGACCACCGCCACGAAGGTACGGAGTTGCTCGAACTGGAGGTCCACGTTAAGCGATCCTAATGTTGGTTAAGAATCATTAGCTGGAGCCGGGACCTTCGCCTCTCTAGGGTCGGCCCGTGACCGCTACCGCCCCACTGGCGCTGCCCGCCACCGCCCTCCCCGCCGACACGCTGCCCGTCCTGCTCGCCGGCTTCGGCGTCGGGCTCTCCCTGATCGTGGCGATCGGCGCCCAGAACGCCTTCGTGCTCCGCCAGGGCATCCGGGCCCAGCACGTGCTGCCGGTCGTCGCCATCTGCGCCGCCTCGGACGCGGCACTGATCCTGGCCGGGATCACCGGCGTCGGCGCGGTCGTCGACCGGGCACCGGTGGCGCTCACCGTCGTACGGTGGGCCGGTGCCGCCTTCCTGATCGGCTACGGCCTGCTCGCGGCCCGCCGCGCGTTCGGCGCACAGACCCTGAGCGCCGGCGCCGAGGGCGGCGGCGGCTCGTTGCGTACGGCGGTGCTCACCGTACTGGCGATGACCTGGCTCAACCCCCACGTCTACCTCGACACCGTGCTCCTGCTCGGCTCGCTCGCCAACACCCACCCGGCCGGTGGCCGCTGGTGGTTCGGCGCCGGAGCGGCCCTGGCCAGCGTGCTCTGGTTCACCGCCCTCGGGTACGGCGCGCGGCTGCTCGGCCGGGTCTTCGCCCGCCCGCTGGCCTGGCGTCTGCTCGACACCCTGATCGCGATCACGATGATCACCATCGGCGTCAGCCTGATCACCGGTTAACCTCCGCCGAGCCGATCGGAATGGCCGGCCCGGTCGACAACGACAACGCCAACGGGCCGAGCCCGCCGACGTCGGCGCGCCGAGCCAAGGTGCGCGAATCTGACGATCGCCACCCGGGGGCGGGAGCGGCATTTCTGGGTCGGCGAGGCGACACCAAGGGTGCCCGTTCGGATGAAGGAGGCCGCAGAAACAACCACTATAGTCGTATCGATCAATACTGGGGCACTCCCGACCTCGGACCGGCACGGTGTTCATACCACAGGTAAAGGTCGATACTGTGAGCTTGGGCCGAACATCCCGCCAGCGGCAGTCCGACGGAGCGGTCACCGCCGATCTCCGCAGGTCGGACGATCTCGAGGCGAGACTGCGCCGTTTCCGCACTCGCGAGCTGGCTAATCGGCGCCACCCCTCGATCGCGCGGATATCCGTGGACACCGCCTCCCGCGTCGTGCCGCTGCTCGGCGGCTACGCCGGGACGATCTCGTTTGCGTTTCCCCACAATCTGCCCGCGATAATGGTCTTCGCGATAGCCACCGTCTCGCTGCTCGGTTCCTGGTTCCACGACTCGGTGCACCGGAGCGTCCGACTACCGGCCGGCGTCGACTTCCTACTAGCCCGACTCGGGGCGAGCCCGGTCGGCTTCAGCCCGAGATGGTGGGCCTACAAACATGTCCGGCTCCACCACCGGTACCCCGGAAACCCGGAGTTCGATCCGGACATCCAGTTCGGCCGCCTGGGCCGGGTCTCGTCCGCGCAGGGATGGCAACCCCTGCACCTGACCCAGCACGTGCACATGTGGCTCCTGCTCCCGTTCTCGACGCTGAACATGCTGAAGCCGGCCGAGCCCCGTCTCGTCCGCCGCTACAACCACCTTCCCGGAATCACGATCACAGTCCCCGGTTGGGTCTTCCTCCTCGACAAGTACGTCGGGGCCCTGGTCGTCTGGCTTCCGGTCTTCCTGACGCAGTCACTGCGCGGCGCCACGGCGACCTTCCTGGTCTTCCACCTGTGCGCCGGCACCCTCGTCTCCTTCGTGACCCAGGTCCAGCACAACACCGCGCTGTCCGACGACAGCGACGACTACTCGGCCCGATGGCCACTGTGCGATCAGGTGCTCCGGACCACCGACGTGGGTCGGCGACAGGGCGTCTGGTGGTGGCTCTGTGGTGGCGTGAACTTCCACATCGCCCACCATCTCGCACCGAGCCTCACGTTCCTGGAACTCCCGGCGGTGACGGCACGGCTGCGGGCCGACCTCCGCGAGATCGGCCTCGACCTACCGGTGCACCGCGACATGATCACGGCTGTCCGTTCGCACGCGTCGCTGGTCCGCAGCCTCGCCCGCCGTCCCTGCGACAACTCTCCGCACTCACCCGGTCACCCGGCCAGATAGCCGAAGGATGCACGGTGCAAACCATTCCGAGACAGACGGAACGCAGCGAGCCGGCGCCCATTCCGGACCTGAAACCGTTCGTCGTCGACCCGCTGATCCTAAACAGGCTGGACGGCGCCGCGGTCGGTACCCTGACGGTCGCCGTCGTCATCGCGGCACTCACCGCGCTGGCGGCAATCTGGTCGGCGGCCGCGTCCGGCCTGTTCCTACGGTCAAAAGACGCGGACACCCTGTGGAACGATGTCTGGCTTTTCGCCCTCCGTAACGAGTCCGACAGTGCGGACCTGGCGGTTCCGTACCTGCGCGACTATCCGTCGATCATCCTGACCTTCACCATCGCCGCCTCGGTACCCCTGGTATACGCCCTGTACCGGGGCGCCGCGAGTTTGCACTCCGAGATGGAGGCGTCCGGCTGCGTCAAGTACGACGAGGCAGGTCGGCGAAAGCTCACCGAAGCGGTGGAAGCGGTGAATATCCGGTTGCGCCGGTGGGGAAAGTTCTCACCGCTCGCCTTCATGGTCGCCCTCGCCTTTACCACCCTGACGAACCTGTCACTCCAGTCCGGACTCTTCGGTTTCCTCGCGCCCGACCTGTACGACAACTGGTGGGCGAGCCTCCAACCGCTGCGTCCCGGCGGCATCGTGTGGGCGCTCTTCGGCGCGGTCGGGATCTACATGGTCTACGCGGAGGCGGTGGTCGGGCTCACCTATGTCTCGTTCTTGAAAAGACTCCAGAACGACTACCAGTTCCGGGCCAACATGCTGAACCCGGACGGCTTCTTCGGCTGGCTACGGCTCCGCCAACTGATCACGAACATGCAGGCGGGAGCGCTGTGCACCCTGTTGAGCGCCTGGGCACTGTCGTTCTTCCTGGAACCCGCGACCGGGACCATCGCGACCGTCCTGCTCCTTTCCGTGTTCATCGGCGTCGTCGGCTATGTCTTCTTTGCCGTCAACATAAACTTCCGTCGTCAGGTTCGGCGCGACAAGGAGGCCCAGACCCGGAAGGTGGCGGAGGAGATCACCGCGAACGCCGATCGGAAGGACACCGAGGGCCTCCTGCTGCTCCTGGTTTCCTACCAGCGCCTGGAATACATTGCCAAGATCCCTTCCACACCGATCCGACAAAGATGGCTGATCGCCGGCGCCCTCTCGATTCTCGGCCCCATCTCCGCGATCTCCGTCCAGGTGGTCAAATACTTTTCACCATGACGACCACGGGTCGATCATCCGTTTAGGAGCCCAAATGATCTCCGTTGTGATCCAGGGCGGCGCGATGCGCTCGATCTACTGCCTGGGCGCGGTCCGCGCGGTCGTCGAGGGCGGCTTCGCCGCCCAGGTGCGGACCATCCACACCGCCAGCGCCGGCTGCGTGTCCGGAGCGGTACTCGCCACCCACGTGGGCGGAGCCGGCGACCGGACGGTCACCGAGGCGGTGCACCTCTTCCTCGACAGCCTCGGCGGCGACCGGTTCATCAACCTCTGGCGCCTCCGGAAGGTCGTCGATGTGGATCTCCTCGCCGAGACCATCGACACGATCACCTCGTTGTCCGCCAGGACACTCGCCGACCGGGAGCTCACCTTCGAGGTCGGCCTGACCGACGCCCATGACGGCTCGGCGCGATACGTCGACCTCGCGCAGAGCAGTTCGGACCAGGAGCTCTACCGTGCCCTGCGGGCGACGATGGCGATCCCGCTGCTCTATCCCAGGAAGGTGATGATCGACGGTAGGCGCTACATCGACGGCGGCATCAGCGATCCGCTGCCGGTACTCCGGGCGATGCGGCGGAACCCGACGGCGGTCATCGCGATCTCCAGCGTGGCCAAGCCCTACCTCGGCCGGGAGCTGGAAACCCCTCGCGAGTCGCTCGTGGTCAGGCTCCTGCCCAACCTGTCGTCATCGGTCAAACATCTCCTGCTTGCCCGGAATCCGCTCGGTGCCGCGACCGAAGAGCTGACCGAGTGGGGATCGGCCGCCGGCATCAAGGTCATCCGAATCGCACCTGCTGACCAGGCTCTGCTCGGGCACCGGCTGGAGACCGACCGGGACAGGCTGCTCAGGCTGGAAGAGATGGGTTATCAGGACGGCCAGCGCGCCCTCGCTGCATCGGCGGAAGCCGCGGAATCGCCACAGCCGTCCACCTGACCAGGCGGCGGACTGCCGGCGCCGCTAGCCGGGCGGATCGACGACGGCTGCACTAGGGTGCCGGCTGTGAGCGATTTCCTCCCCGGCGACCGACGACTCCGGGTGGACCTGTTGACCCGGGAGTACCCCCCGGACGTGTACGGCGGGGCGGGGGTACACGTCGAGTACCTGGCCCGGGAACTGCGCTCCCGGGCCGACACCCGGGTGCACTGCTTCGGCGCGCCGCGTCAGCCGCCGTACGACGAGCCGGGCGTGACCGCGTACCCGGATCCGCCGGAACTGGCCGGGGCGAACGCCGCGTTGCGGACCATGGGCGTGGACCTGGCCATGGCCGACGGCTGTGCCGGCACCGACGTGGTGCACAGCCACACCTGGTACGCGAACCTCGCCGGCCACGTGGCGAAACTGCTGCACGGCGTGCCGCACGTCGTGACGGTGCACAGCCTGGAGCCGCTGCGGCCGTGGAAGGCCGAACAGCTCGGTGGCGGCTACGCCCTCTCGTCCTGGTGCGAACGGACCGCGCTGGAGGCCGCCGACGCGGTGATCGCGGTCTCCGCCGGGATGATGCGGGACCTGCTCGCCGCCTACCCGTCGGTCTCCCCCGAGCGGGTCCGGGTAGTCCACAACGGCATCGACACCCACCAGTACGCCCCGGATCCCGGCACCGAGGTGCTGGACCGGCTCGGCATCGACCCGGACCGGCCGAGCGTGACGTACGTCGGGCGGATCACCCGGCAGAAGGGGCTGCCGTACCTGCTCCGGGCGGCGCGCCACCTGCCGGCGGAGGCCCAGCTGGTGCTGCTGGCCGGGGCGCCGGACACGGTCGAGATCGCCGCCGAGGTCGAATCGCTGGTCACCGAGCTGCGGGCCAGCCGTGAGGGAGTCGTCTGGGTCGCCGAGATGCTGCCGAAGCCCGAGGTGATCCAGATCCTCACCCACAGCACGGTCTTCGTCTGCCCGTCGATCTACGAGCCGATGGGCATCGTCAACCTGGAGGCGATGGCCTGCGAGACCGCCGTGGTGGCGACCGCGACCGGCGGCATCCCCGAGGTCGTCGCGGACGGCTCGACCGGGCTGCTGGTGCCGATCACCCAGGCCAACGACGGCACCGGCACACCGCTGGACCCGGAACGGTTCGTCGCCGACCTCGCCACGGCAATCAACGGGCTGCTCGCCGACCCGGCCCGGACAGTCGAGCTGGGCCGGGCCGGGCGGCGACGGGCGGTCGAACACTTCTCCTGGGACTCGATCGCCCAGCGGACGCTGGCGGTCTACCGCTCCGCCATCGGCGCCCGCTGACGACCTCGGTCCGGCCGCAGAACAGGCAGCCCCATTAGAGGCGTTGGCCGGGCCGGCGTTCGGAGTCGGGCCGCGCTGCGTCGTTCCACATCACCACGGTCGCGCCGACCGGCGCGAAGCCGATGGGCGTGAGGCCGTACCGTTGCCGTCTTGTGCACAGATCTCGGCGGCCCGCACTCCGTGACAACGGTGCTCGCCGCCGCTGCCGGAAGGGCTGTCCCATGAAGTATCTGATGCTGGTCTATGGCAACGAGGAAATCTGGAACACGCTCGCACCGGCCGACCTCGCCGTGCTCATCAGTGAGGTGGACGTGTTCAACGATGCGTTGGCCGAGTCCGGGGAGTTGGTCAGCGCGGAAGGCTTGGTACCGCAGGCCAGATCGGTCCGGATGGCACATGGCGGTCCGGTCGTCACGGACGGGCCGTACCTGGAGGCGAAGGAGTACGTGGGCTCCTTCTTCGTGGTGGATGTCGACGTCGACCAGCGGGCGCTGGACATCGCCCAGTCCTATCCAGGGCTGCGCTACGGTGGCAGCGTCGAGGTGTGGCCGTTCATGCCGGGCGGCTGGGTTCGGCGTTGAGGGTCGACGCGTCGGTCGAGGGACTGCTGCGGACACTCGCCGCCCCGGTGCTCGGTGCGCTCGTACGCCGCTACGGCGACTTCTACCGGTGTGAGGACGCGGTACAGGAGGCGTTGATCTCCGCCGTCGGCACGTGGCCACGCACGGGCGTCCCAGCGCAGCCGCTGGGGTGGCTGAAGACGGTCGCCGCGCGTCGCTACCTGGATCAACTGCGCACTGACACTGCCCGGGAACGTCGGGAGCGTGCCGTTCTGCACGCCACCCCGCGCGATGCGCTGGTCGCCCCGCCGCCGGACCTGGAGCCGGTGCGCGACGACCTGCTTGAGCTGTTGTTCCTGTGCTGCCATCCGGCCCTGGCCCCGTCGGCACAGGTGGCACTGACCCTACGGGCGGTCGGCGGACTGAGCACGGCCGAGATCGCCGCGGCCTTCCTCGTGCCGGAGAAGACGATGGGCCAGCGGATTTCACGGGCGAAACAGCGGCTGCGGGACGCCGATGCCCGATTCGAGCTGCCGCCGCAGCCCGAGCGGGGGCCCCGGCTCCAGGCCGTGTTGCACGTGTTGTACCTGCTGTTCAACGAGGGCTACAGCGCCAGTTCCGGGCCGGTGCTGCAGCGGACCGATCTGACCCGGCAGGCCTTGTGGCTGGCGCGTCGGCTACATGACCGGCTGCCGAATTCCGGCGAAACCGTAGGACTGCTGGCGCTGATGGTGTTGACCGAGGCGCGCAGCGCGACGCGCACCGGACCCGGCGGCAGCCTCGTGCCGCTCAGTGAGCAAGACCGGTCGCGGTGGGACCAAGCCGCGATCACGGAAGGCATCGCCCTGGTCACCCGCAGTCTCGCCATGCGGCCTCTCGGCCCGTACCAGATACAGGCGGCCATCGCGGCCGTACACACCGAGGCACCATCGACCGAGGCCACGGACTGGCCCCAGATTCTCGGGCTGTACCAGGTCCTCGATCGACTGGCGCCCAGTCCCGTCGCCACGCTCAACCGGGCGGTCGCCTTGGCGAAGGTGCGGGGCCCGGAGGCTGGGCTGGCGCTGCTCGGCGAGTTGGAGTCCGGGCCACTGGCCGGTAATCACCGACTGCTGGCGGTCCGGGCACACCTGCTTGAGCACGCCGGGGAACGGGTCGACGCGGCCGCGGCGTACCGGGAGGCCGCACGCCTGGCTGGAAGCCGGGCCGAGCAGCGGTTTCTCGTGCAGCAGGCGGTCCGCTGCACCGAGTGAGCCGGTTCGTCGCGGCACGCGTGTAGAAATCAACCTTGCCGCTCCGATCTCTAGGTGAGCAGCCCGAACCAAGGGCGCGAGAGAGCGGAGCGAGGACGATGACCAAGGTAACAGCGCAGATGTCGCTTTCACTTGACGGGTACTACGCCGGCCCTCAGGACAGCGGCGACGGCGCCTGGATGGAATCAGCAGAGGCCGCCGGGTTCTTCCGGGTCACCCGTTGGGCGACCGAGGCGATGGCCTGGCGGGAGCGGTTGGGCTTCGCCGGCGGCGAGCAGGACACGAACTCGGAGATCCTGGCCGAGACGTTCGAGGCGGCCGGCGCATACGTCATGGGCAGGCGGATGGCCGACGGCGGTGAGGCGCCGTGGGGCGAGGAACCCCCGTTCCGCGCGCCGGTCTTCGTCGTGACGCACCGTCCCCGCGAGACCCTGGTACGCAAGGGTGGAACGAGCTTCACGTACGTCACCGACGGTGTCGCCAGCGCGGTCGAGCAGGCACGTGCGGTGGCGAATGGCAAGAACGTCGCCGTCGCCGGCGGTGGCAGCCTGCTGCGACAGGTACTCGAAGCCGGCCTGCTGGACGAGCTGGAGATCCACATCGCCCCGGTGGTACTCGGCGCGGGGATGCGCCTGCTCGACGGCGGCCTCGACCTCGGCGACTTCGAGGCGATCGAGCTCGCACCCACCAGGGTCGTGCACTCGCCGCAGGTCACGCACATCCGGTACACCGTCAACGGGCGCGGCCCCCTCGTGCTCGACGACCGCGGGAGCGGCGGCGGTCCGACCGAAACCGCATCCTCTCCCGCCGCCTGAACCAGCGCCGCGATCGCACCCGGGCGCCGAACCCGGTGCCCGGGTGCCCCAAACAGCGCCCGTCGGCGCGGCGCAGTCCCAGCGTCATTCGGAACCACAGGCTGAAGCTCTCGGTCGAGCCGCGAGGCACAGCGGTCAGGCAGTCGAGGCTGGTCGCGAACGCCACGTCGCCGTCCGTGGTGATCTCCAACCGGGTGACCTCACGGCGTGGCGGCGCCTCGAAGGTGGCCATCCAGGCCTCCAGCGAGGCCGGGTTCCGACCGTCGCCGGGCTGGCGCAGCGCACTTCCACCGCGCGGCCGTCGATCTTTGCCAGTAGGTTGGGGAGGGTGACCGGACGGATTCCGATCGAGGACGTGACGCCGAGCGTGGCCTGTGGTCGCTATCCGGCGAAGGCGGTGGTTGGTGAGCTGGTCCCGGTGGGCGCCACGGCGTACCGGGAGGGGCACGCGGCGATGGGCTGCCAGGTGGCCTGGTGGGGGCCGGACGGCGAGCCGCGGCCGGTGGTGCGGATGCGGCCCGGCACGGACGACCGGTGGTACGCGACGATCAGCCCGGACGTGGTCGGTGAGTGGACGTTCCGGGTGCAGGCGTTCGAGGACCCGTACCTGACCTGGCGGGACGCGGTGGTGAAGAAGGTCGGCGCCGGGCAGGGGCCGGCCGAGCTGGCCAACGACCTGGCCGAGGGCGCCGACCTGCTGGTGGTCGCGGCGACCGCGATGCCGGCCGACGCCCAACAGCGGGTACGCACCGCCGTGACGGCGCTGCGGGACGAGGAGCTGGCGCTGGCCGACCGGGTTTCCCCCGCCCTGGAGCTGGCCGAGCTGCTCTGGGCGTACCCGGTTCGAGCCCTGCTCACCGACGGGCCGGACCGGACGATCTGGACCGACCGGCAGCGGGCCCTCTTCTCCGCCTGGTACGAGTTCTTCCCCCGCTCTGAGGGGGCGGTGCTGGCCGCCGACGGGGAGCCGGCGAAACACGGCACCTTCGCCACCGCCACCGCCCGGCTGCCCGGGGTCGCCGCGATGGGATTCGACGTGCTGTACCTGCCGCCGATCCACCCGATCGGCCGGGTCAACCGCAAGGGCCGGAACAACATCCTGACCGCCGGACCGGACGACGTCGGGTCGCCGTGGGCGATCGGCGCAGCCGAGGGCGGGCACGACGCGATCCACCCCGAGCTGGGTACGCCGGAGGACTTCCGGCGGTTTGTCGTCGCCGCCCGCGAGCACGGGCTGGAGGTGGCGATGGACCTGGCACTGCAGGCGGCGCCGGACCACCCCTGGGTCACCGAGCACCCGGAGTGGTTCACCGCCCGGGCCGACGGCTCGATCGCGTACGCGGAGAACCCGCCGAAGAAGTACCAGGACATCTACCCGCTCAACTTCGACAACGATCCGGAGGGGATCCGGGCCGAGATCCTCCGGGTGGTGCTGCACTGGGTCGACCAGGGGGTACGGATTTTCCGGGTGGACAACCCGCACACCAAGCCGTTCGACTTCTGGCACTGGCTGATCTGGCAGGTCAAGCGACAGGAGCCGGACGTGCTGTTCCTGGCCGAGGCGTTCACCCGGCCGGCGGTGATGCACGGGTTGGGAAAGATCGGCTTCACCCAGTCGTACACGTACTTCACCTGGCGGACCAGCCCGACGGAACTGCGGGAGTACTGCACCGAACTGGTTGACGCCGCCGACCACATGCGGCCGAACTTCTGGCCGAACACCCCGGACATCCTGCCCGAGCACCTGCAGCACGGCGGCCCGCCGATGTTCAAGATCCGGGCGGTGCTGGCCGCCCTGCTCTCCCCGAGCTGGGGCATGTACGCCGGCTTCGAACTCTTCGAGCACGTGGCCCGGCCCGGCGCCGAGGAGTACGTCGACAACGAGAAGTTCGAGCTGAAGCCCCGGGACTGGGCGGCCGCCGAGGCCGAGGGCCGGTCACTGGCCCCGTTCATCACCCGGCTGAACCAGATCCGGCGGGCCAACCCGGCCCTGTACTGGCTGCGTAACCTGCGGTTCCACGAGATCGACAACCCGGCACTGCTCTGCTGGTCGAAGCGGGACGAGCGGACCGGCAACACCGTCCTGGTGGTCTGCTCCGTCGACCCGGGTCAGGTGCAGTGGGGAAACACGGTGCTGGACATGCCGGCGCTCGGCTTCGACTGGCACGAGCGGTTCGCCGTGCACGACGAACTGACCGGTGCGCACTACGACTGGGGGCAGCACAACGCGGTACGACTCGACCCGTACCTGCAGCCCGCCCACGTCTTCACGGTGCACCGGTACGGCGCCCCGCTGCCGTCCCGGGCCGGGGTCTGGGATGCTGACCCGGCCGCCGGATCGGAAGGTGTGGGATGGACGAGCTGATCGCCGGTACGACGCACGACCCGCACGCCGTGCTCGGCGCACATCCGGACGGCGGCCGGACGGTGATCCGTACCCTGCGCCGGGGGGCGGGCGAGGTGCGGCTGGTCGTGGGCGCCGACGCGTACCCGATGCGTCGGGTGCACCCGGCGGGGGTCTTCGAGGCGACGGTGCCCGGGACGGTGCTCGACTACCGGCTGGTGGTGGACGGTGGTGAGCCGCGCGACGACCCATACCGGTATCCGCCGACCCTGGGTGAACTCGACCTGCACCTGATCGCCGAGGGCCGGCACGAGCGGCTCTGGGAGGCACTCGGCGCCCGGCCGGCGGAGACCGGCCAACCGGACGACAGTGCCGGGGTGGCGTTCGCGGTCTGGGCGCCGAACGCCCGGGGGGTGCGGCTGGTCGGCGACTTCACCGGCTGGGACGCGCACGAGGGCTGGCCGATGCGTTCGCTGGGCCGCAGCGGGGTCTGGGAGATCTTCGTGCCGGAGGCGGCACCGGGACACCGGTACAAGTACCGGATCCTCGGCGCCGACGGGGTCTGGCGGGACAAGGCGGATCCGCTGGCCCGACGTACCGAGGTGCCGCCGGCGACCGCCTCGGTGGTGCCCGGGTCGTCCCGGTACGTGTGGTCCGACGGCGACTGGCTGACCCACCGGGCCGGTCGGGCGCCACACCAGGAGCCGATGAGCGTCTACGAGGTGCACCTCGGTTCGTGGCGTCCCGGGCTGTCCTATCGGGAGCTGGCCGAGCAGCTCACCGCGTACGTCGTCGACCTGGGCTTCACCCACGTGGAGTTCCTGCCGGTGATGGAGCATCCGTTCGGCGGCTCCTGGGGCTACCAGGTGACCGGCTACTACGCGCCGACGGCCCGGTTCGGCGACCCGGACGACTTCCGCCATCTGGTGGACCGGCTGCACTCCGCCGGGATCGGGGTGCTGCTGGACTGGGTGCCGGCGCACTTCCCCCGCGACGAGTGGGCGTTGGCCCGGTTCGACGGCACGCCGCTCTACGAACATCCCGACCCGCGTCGCGGCGAGCACCCGGACTGGGGCACGTACGTCTTCGACTACGGTCGGCCCGAGGTGCGCAACTTCCTGGTGGCGAACGCGCTCTACTGGTGTGACGAGTTCCATGTGGACGGTCTGCGGGTGGACGCGGTCGCCTCGATGCTCTACCTCGACTATTCCCGCTCCGACGGGCAGTGGGCGCCGAACCAGCACGGCGGCCGGGAGAACCTGGAGGCGATCGCGCTGCTCCAGGAGGTGAACGCGACCGTCTACCGGCACCATCCGGGGGTGGTGATGGTTGCCGAGGAGTCGACCGCCTGGCCGGGGGTGACCCGGCCCACCGACTCCGGCGGGCTCGGCTTCGGCTTCAAGTGGAACATGGGCTGGATGCACGACACGCTGACCTATGTCGGCAAGGATCCGGTCTACCGCCAGCACCACCACAACGAGCTGACCTTCTCCCTGGTGTACGCCTGGAGCGAGAACTACGTGCTGCCGATCAGCCACGACGAGGTGGTGCACGGCAAGGGGTCGCTGCTCGGCAGGATGCCCGGCGACCAGTGGCGGAAACTGGCCGGGGTACGGGCGCTGCTGGCGTACATGTGGGCGCACCCGGGCAAGCAACTGCTCTTCATGGGCGCCGAACTCGGCGACGACCGGGAGTGGAGCGAGAGCCGCGGACTGGATTGGCGGCTGCTCGACGACCCGGGCCGGGCCGGGCTCCACCGTCTGCTCCGCGACCTCAACCGCGGCTACCGGGACACCCCGGCGCTCTGGTCCCAGGACACCGTCCCGGCCGGGTTCCGCTGGATCGTCTCGGACGACTCCTCGAACAACACCGTGGCCTTCGTCCGGATCGCCACCGACGGCTCGCCGTTGGTCTGCGTGGCGAACTTCGCTGCGCTGCCGCACGAGGGCTACCGGATCGGGTTGCCGCTGGCCGGCCGCTGGGCCGAGGTGCTGAACACCGACGCGGACCACTACGGCGGGTCCGGGGTCGGCAACCTGGGGGCGGTGCTCGCCGAGGACCTGCCCTGGCACGGGCTGCCCGCCTCGGTGGCGTTGCGGGTGCCGCCGCTCGGCGTACTCTGGCTGCGTCCGGACTGATCCTGGGATCGGGCCTGCTGCTCAGCCGCCCACTGCGCCGTGCCGGCGGCGGTTGCCCCAGTCGATCAGGGGCTGGAGCGCCCGCATCAACTCCAAGCCCTCCTCGGCGAGGGAGTAGTGGATCTGCACCGGCATGCTCGGCACCACGGTGCGGACGATCAGCCCGTCCGCCTCGAGTTCCTTGAGCCGCTGGGCGAGCAGGCGGTCGGAGATTCCGTCCACCATCGCCCGGTATTCGGTGAATCGTCGGGCTCCGCGCAGGCCGGCCAGCAGGATCGCTCCGGACCAGCGGCGTCCGACCAGTTCCAGCGCGTCCTGGAAGCTCTGGCAGCCGCGGTCGTCGATGTGCGGGAACCGGGCGGTCGGGCCCTTCGGGGTACGTTCTCGGGTCGTAGTCACTAATCAATAGTAAGCAGCTAATCCTGGGTTTGCCAGCCTGGCCGTCGGGCGCGACGGTTGGGCCATGACCGACTACGGACAACAACTGCGCTTCGGCCTCAGCCTCGACCCGTCGGTCGAGCAGGCCCCCCGGACCGGACGGTTGGCCAGGGCCGCCGCCGACGGCGGCCTGGAGTACCTCGCGGTACAGGACCATCCCTACCAACCGGGCTACCTGGAAACCTGGACGCTGATCAGTCACCTGGCCGCCCGAACGGACCGGATCTCGTTCCTCAGCGACGTCGCCGACCTGCAACTGCGTCCACCGACGATGTTGGCCAAGGCCGCCGCGTCACTGAACGCGCTCACCGGCGGCCGGATCACCCTCGGCGTCGGCGGCGGCGCGTTCGCCGACGCGATCGCCGGGATGGGCGGGGTACGCCGCTCCGGTGGCGAGATGGTGGCGTACACCGAGGAGGCGCTGCAGATCCTCCGGCGGGCCCTCGCCGGCGGCCCGGTCGTCTTCCCCGGCCGGCAGCACCAGATCGAGGGGTACACCGCCGGACCGGTACCCACGGCACCGACCCCGATCTGGCTCGGCAGCCAACGCCGCCGAATGCTCGAGGTCACCGGACGGCACAGCGACGGCTGGATCTCCCCGCTCAACATCTACGTGCCACCGGACGAGGTGCCGCAGCGACAGCGGATCATCGACGACGCCGCCCGCTCCGCCGGCCGCGATCCGGGCGAGGTACGCCGGATCTACAACGTGATCGGCGCGATCGGCGAGTACCGGGGTGGCCAGGGACTGGTCGGCCCCGCCGGACTCTGGATCGACACCCTCACCCGCTGGTCGGTCGAGCTCGGCTTCGACACCTTCGTCTTCTGGCCGATGACCGCCCACGAGCAGCAGCTGGACGTTTTCGCCGGCACGGTCGTACCGGCGGTGCGGCAGGCGGTCGACGAGATCCGGGGGCGGCGATGACGGCGCTCGACCGGCTGCCGGACGCGCTCCGGGGCAAACTCGTGGTACCCGGGGACAGTCGGTATCCGACACTCCGCTCGACGTACACCAAAACCTTCAGCCCGGCGGCGGTGCTGCTGCCGGCCAGCACCGCCGAGGTGGTCGCCGCGCTCCGGTACGCCCGCGAGCAGGCCGGCCCGATCTCGGTACGCAGCGGCGGGCACGGCCTGCACGGCCACTCCTCCAACAACGGCGGGGTGGTGATCGACCTGTCGGCGCTGAACCGGGTCGAGGTGCTCGACCGGCGGACCCGGCTGGTCCGGGTCGGGCCGGGTGCCCGCTGGGCCCGGGTGGCGCAGGCGCTCGCCCCGCACGGGCTGGCGATCAGTTCCGGCGACCACGGCAACGTCGGGGTCGGCGGTATCGCCACCGGCGGCGGCGTCGGCTGGCTCGTCCGGCAGTACGGTCTCACCATCGACCACGTCCGCGCGGTCGAGGTGGTGCTCGCCGACGGCACCGTCGTCCGGGCCGACGCCGACCACGAACCGGACCTGTTCTGGGCCGTCCGGGGCGCCGGCGGCGGGGTCGGCATCGTCACCGCGTTCGAGATCGAGGCGATGGAACTCGATCGGATCGGCGTGGCCCAGGTTGTCGTCGAGGCCGGCCGGGACGGACTGGCGCTGCGGCAGTGGGCCGACTACCTGGCCGAGGCGCCCCGGGAACTCAGCACCGCCGTCTCGCTGCTGCCGTACGGGCGGGGGACGGCGCTGTCCATCGTGGCGGTGGTCGCCAGCGGGCATCCACGTCGGCTGCGGGAGGCGGTCCGGCCGTTGACCGAGATCGGCACCGGGCTGCTGGACCAGAGCAGCCAGGTGGTCCCGTACCCGGCCCTGGTCTCCACGGCACACCTGCACGCGAACGTCGGACAGCAGCCCGCCGAGACCACCAACGGACTACTCGCCGGGATGTCCCACGAGGACGCGGCGGCGCTGGTCGCGACCGCCTCCGGCCCGGACCGGGCGCTGGTGCAGCTCCGGTCGGTCGGCGGGGCGGTCAACGACGTACCGGCGGAGGCCACCGCGTACCCGCACCGACACCAGCGGACCCTGGTGGTCGCCTCGACGTTCCCGCCCCGGGCCGGGGCCGGACTCGACCGCGCCTGGCGCCGGCTGGCCGACCGGGTCGACGGCGCGTACGTCAACTTCGAGAGCCGGCCCAGCCGGGCGAGCTTCGACCGGAGCTATCCCGGGGCGACCGGCCGCCGGGTGACCGACCTCTGGCGGCGGTACGACCCGGACGCCGTCTTCCGCCCGCCCCACCTGCGGTGACCCGAGCGGCGACCGTCCCTGGTGGACGCCCGGGTCACCGGCGGCGGCCCGGGACACCTCGACCGGCCAACCCCGGCACGGCCTGACCGGGCGCACCGGTGGACATCGACCGATCGCCGGGTTTCGGCGGGCCTCCGGTCCGGTACCTTGCTCGCCATGACCGTGCTGCGAGATCTTGTTGCCGCGCTCGCCACCGGCCGGGTGGAGGTTGTCGACCTCACCGCCCCGCTCTCGGCGCAGACGCCGATCCTGACCCTGCCGGAGCCGTTCGGCCAGACCGTGCCGTTCGCCCTGCACGAGATCAGCCGGTACGACGACCGCGGCCCGGCCTGGTACTGGAACAACATCTCCACCGGTGAGCACACCGGCACCCACTTCGACGCGCCGGTGCACTGGGTCTCCGGGCGGCACGGCGACGACGTGTCGCAGGTACCGACCGGTCGGCTGATCGCCCCGGCGGTGGTGCTCGACCACACCGCCGAGGCGGCCGCCGACCCCGACTTCCTGCTGGAGATCGCGCACGTGAAGGCGTGGGAGGCGGAGCACGGTCGGCTGCCGGCCGGCGGCTGGCTGCTCTACCGGACCGGCTGGGACGTGTACGGCGACGACGCCGCCCGGTACGCCAACGCCGGCCGTACCCCGGGGATCTCGGTGGAGTGTGCGAGGTGGCTGGCCGAGGAGACGTCGGTCCTCGGGGTCGGGGTGGAGACGGTCGGCACCGACGCCGGCGCCGCGCACTCGTTCGACCCGCCGTTCCCGTGCCACTCGTTCCTGCTCGGTGCCGACAAGTACGGGCTCACCCAGCTGCGTAACCTCGACACCCTGCCGCCGACCGGCGCGGTGGTGATCGCCGGCCCGCTGCCGATCGTGGGCGGCTCCGGCAGCCCGTGCCGGGTGCTCGCCCTGGTCGAGCGGTAGTGGCGGACGCCAGCCGGGCGGGCATGCCGGTCGCCGAGGTGGTCGGCCGGGTGCTGGCCGCCCTCGGGGTGCGGCACGTCTTCGGGGTGGTCGGCAGCGGCAACTTCCACGTGACGAACGCGCTGGTGGCGGCCGGTGCGCGGTTCGTCGCGGCGGCACACGAGGGCGGCGCGGCGAGCATGGCGGACGGCTACGCCCGTACCTCGGGTCAGGTCGGGGTGCTCTCGGTGCACCAGGGACCGGGGTTGACCAACGCGCTGACCGGGATCACCGAGGCGGCGAAGAGCGGTACGCCGCTGCTGGTGCTGGCCCCGGAGGCGACTTCGCCCCGGTCCAACTTCCACCTCGACCTGCCGGGGCTGGCGGCCGCGCTCGGCGCCGACGTCCACCGGGTACGCCCCGAGCACGTCGTCGTGGACGTCAGCGCGGCGTACCGGACAGCGGCCGACGGGGCGACGGTGCTGCTGCGGTTGCCGCTGGACGTCCAGGCGGTCGAGGTGCCAGCCTCGCACGGGACGGTCGAGGTGCCGGCCCGGCACAGCAGGGTCGAGGTCCAGCCGAGGCCGGTCCCCGACGTCGAGGCCCTGGTCACCGCGTTGGCGAAGGCTCGACGGCCGGTTTTCGTCGCGGGACGGGGTGCCCGGGGCGCCCGGGACCAGTTGGTCCGGCTGGCCGACGAGTGCGACGCGCTGCTGGCGGTGTCGGCGGCGGCGAAGGGACTGTTCGCCGGTGATCCGTGGTATCTGGACGTCTCCGGCGGTTTCGCCACCCCGCTGGCCGCGGAACTGATCGCCGACGCGGATCTGGTTGTCGCCTGGGGCAGCAGCCTGAACATGTGGACCACCCGGCACGGCCGGCTGATCTCCCCGTCGGCGACCGTGGTCCAGGTCGACCGGTCACCCGTCCAGCCCGACCATCCCCGGGTCGACGCGTACGTCAGCGGCGACGTCGGCCGGATCGCCCGGTACGCGCTGCGCTGGCTGGAGAAGGAGCCGGGTCTGGAGCGGCCGGCCCGTACCCAGCGGACTCCGGAGCTGCGGCGACGGATCGCCGAACAGGGCCGCTGGCGGGACGTGCCCTATCCGGACAGCGGCGTCGACGGGCGGATCGACCCGAGGACGTTGACCATCGGCCTGGACGACCTGCTGCCGGCGGAGCGGACCGTGGCGGTCGACTCCGGGAACTTCATGGGCTATCCGTCGATGTTCCTGTCGGTGCCGGACGTCACCGGGTTCTGTTTCACCCAGGCGTTCCAGTCGATCGGGTTGGGGTTGGCCAGCGGGCTCGGCGCGGCGGTGGCCCGGCCGGACCGGCTCACCGTCGCGGCACTCGGCGACGGCGGTTTCCTGATGTCGGCGGCCGAGCTGGTCACCGCCGTCCGGCTGGCCCTGCCGCTGCTGGTCGTGGTCTACGACGACGCGGCGTACGGCGCCGAGGTGCACCACTTCGGACCGGACGGGCACCCGCTGGAGCTGGTCCGCTTCCCCGACACCGACCTTGCCGCGATCGCCCGGGGCTACGGTTGCGCCGCGCTGACCGTCCGGGACGTCGACGACCTCGCCCCGGTACGGGACTGGCTCGCCGGGCCTCGGAGTCAGCCGCTGGTATTGGACGCGAAGATCACCAGCGAGCGTGGTGCGTGGTGGCTGGAGGAGGCGTTCCGGGGCCACTGACCGGGCGGATCCTCAACAGACCGCTGGCCGGGCACGCGGCCGCGCCGTGGCGCCCGGCCGAGACGCGAACCCTGCGGTCAGCCCATCGTCTTCTGGCCGTCCAGGGCCTCCCGGATGATGTCGGCGTGCCCGGCGTGCTGCGCGGTCTCGGCGATGATGTGCAGCAGCACCCGTCGGGCCGACCAGGTGGCGCCGGGCTCGAACCAGGGCGCCTCCGGCAGCGGGTGGGCGGCGTCCAGGTCGGGCAGGGTCCGGACCAGCTCGTCGGTACGGGCGGCCACCGTCTCGTACTCCGCGAGGTAACCGGCGAGGGTCTCCCCCGGCACCATCGTGAAGTCGTTCGCGTGCTGCTCGTAGGTGGCGGGGTCGTTCCAGGCCGGCATCACGGACGGTCCGTCGACGATGAAGTTCGCCCACTCGCGCTCGGTCGCGGCCACATGTTTGATCAGCCCACCGAGGCAGAGCGCGCTGACGGTGGTCCGCTGGGCCGCCTGCTCGTCGGTGATCCCCTGCACGGTGTGGCGGAGGAAGAACCGGTGCCTGGCCAGTGACTCCAGCAGGTCGGCCCGCTCGCCGGTGACGGTGCTCTGCTCGCTGACGGTGCTCTGCTCGCTTACCGTGGTCTCGGCGCTGCTCATGATGGTGTCCCTTTCGACGTACGGTCACGTCGACCGTACCGATGGCCACCGACACTTCCGCCCGTCACGCGTCGGAGCGAACCTGCGAGGCCGCTGACAGGGCTGAGGACGAGGGCCCACCCCGGCATCCGCCGGCCGGGCGCGAGGTTGCCCGTGGTCACGGGCCGAGGATCCTGCCGAGCATCTCGATGAGCTGCTCGGCCGCCGCCGCCGTGTCGTAGTCGGGGTCACGGAGTCGTTCGGCCACGATCGCGTCGACACCCCCGCCGACGATGATCGCCGTCGTGCGTACGTCGGTGTCACCACTGCCTCCGCGCGCGGGTCGGGCCGCGTCGATGAGTTCGGCCAGCGGGCGGCCGGATCGTGCTCGACGTCGTCGTGGACCATCGCCTCGATGACCATGCGGGTGTGCCGGGGGTGCTCCCGCAGATGTCCCACCATCGACCTGACGTACGCGGCGGGCCGGTCAGCAACGTCGGCGGCGTCGACCGCACGAGCGACGTCGCCCACGAGCGCGGAGAGGACGTGCTCGTGGGCAGCGCACACGACGGCGGCTTTCGCGGGGAAGTGGTACAGCACGGCCGCCTTCGTGATGCCGGCGCGTTCGGCGATGGCGGCCAGCGACGCTCCGGCGTAGCCCCGCTCAGCGACGATCGTCTCCGCCCGCCATCACGTCGGATACGGATCTCCTTGAGCGTGATCGGGCTCGTCGCCCTCGTCGTTGTCTTCGGGATGCGTAAGCCCGCTCCCATCGGACACTGGGACAACGCCGACGGACAGGACCGCTTCCTCCGGGCTCACCGGACGGCCTTCGCCGTCCTGCCCACCCCGGCGGAGACCATCGACGTACGCACCGACTTCGGCTTCGTACGTGTCTACCGCTTCGCCAGCGCCGGTGCCGGCACCACAGGCGGCGGGAACCTTCCGCTGCTGCTGCTACCGGGACGCGCCTCGGCGACGCCGGTCTGGGCCGACAACGTGCCCGAGTTACTGAGAATCGGCAACGTCTACACCGTCGGCCTGTCCATCGGCGGCTGGACCGCGGTCAACCTCGCCCTGCACCGACCGGACCACATCGCGTCGATGACCGTCGTCGACCCGGTGTACGTCTTCGCCGACATGCCGCTCGGCACCATCGTGCGCTCGATCCCGGCCGCTCTGCCGTGGCTGCCGGGCTCCTGGCGGGACAGCTTCAACTCCTACACCGCCGGCGGCGTGCCGGTCGGCGACGAGCCGGTCGCCGACATGATCGAAGCGGGCATGCAGCACTACAGGCTTCGGCTGCCGCAGCCGACCAGGATCAGCAAGAAACGACTCGGGCGGCTCGACCTGCCGGTTCTTGCGATCATCGCCGGAAAATCGGTCATGCGCGACCCGCAGGCGGCCGTCGAGACCGCGCGACGGGCCTGGACCTCGCGGTGTGTCCGACCAAAAGCCTGCTCCGTGGAACCGGCGGACTGACCGGTGCCCCGGCGGCCACTCATGAACGGTCCTCCGCCAGCAGGACGACCCCGTCGAGGTAACGGCGGTAGGCGCCGCGCAGGCGTACCCGGTCACCAACGACCTCGCAGCCGACCGTGCCGCCCCGGGCGGAGAGCTGCCGGGCGGTCAGCCGGTCCCGACCCAACCGGTCCGCCCAGTACGGCGCCAACTGGCTGTGCGCCGAACCGGTCACCGGATCCTCGAAGAGCCCGGCGGCGGCGCCGAACCAGCGGGAGACGAAGTCGACCCCGTCGGTGTCGCCGGGGGCGGTGACCACGATTCCGCGTACCGGAAGGTCCCGCAGGCCGGTGAAATCCGGGACCACCGCACGGACCTGGGCCGCGTCCGCCAGCACGTAGACCAGGTCGGTGTCCACCAGCCGTACCTCGGGCTCGACGCCGAGCGCGGCGGTGGCGGCGGCGGAGGTCGGGTCGTCCGCCGGCACCGGCCGGAGTCGGCCGGCCGGGAAGTCCAGCTCCAGCCGGCCGTCGTCGCTGCGGGTCACCGGCAGCCAGCCGCTGCGGGTCCAGAAGTGCAGCCGTTCGGCGTCGGTGTGCAGGTCGTCGAAGAGCTGGGCGGCGGCGGCCAGGGTGGCGTGGCCGCAGAGGTCGACCTCGGTCACCGGGGTGAACCAACGCAGGTGGTAGCCGGGTTCCCCGTCCGGCGGCGAGCCGGCCTCCGGCGGCAGGTCGGCGACGTGGAAGGCGGTCTCGGAGAGGTTGTTCTCGGCCGCGATCGCCTGCAGCACCGGGTCGGGCAACCACCGCGGCAGTGGCATCACCGCCGCCGGGTTGCCCTCGAACAGCCGGTCCGCGAAGGCGTCGATCTGGATCAGACGGAGGCGCACCGGACCTGTCTACCAGGGAGGTCACCGCGTCCCCCGGCCGGGATCCGGCCGAGGGGATCAGGCCAGCTCGGCCTCCCGGAGCAGCCGCCAGAGTCCCGCCCCGTCCGGGGCGCAGAACCACCGCTCGCCGAGCAGCCCGGCGGCCGGGCTGCTGCCGTCGACGCTGTCCGCCGGAGCCGGGAAACCACCGGCCAGCACCGCCTGGGTCGGGGAGAGCCGGCGGATCAGCACGCCGGCGACGCTGTCCGGGTACTTGGCCGCGAAGTCGGCGTAGATCTCCTGGTCGTGCTGGCCGTCGTCGCCGACCAGCAGCCACCGGATCGCCGGGAACTCCTCGGCCAGCCGGGCCAGGGTGGCCCGCTTGTGCTCCCGTCCGCTGCGGAACCAGCGGTCGGCGGTCGGCCCCCAGTTGGTCAACAGGATCGGTCCGGCCGGGTAGAGGTGCCGGGACAGGAACCGGGTCAGGGTCGGCGCGACGTTCCAGGCACCGGTGGAGAGGTAGAGCACCGGAGCGCCGGGGTGCGCGTTCACCAGCCGCTCGAAGAGCACCGCCATCCCGGGCACCGCCATCCGGGCGTGCTCGTCGAGCACAAACGTGTTCCAGGCGGCGAGCAACGGGCGGGGCAGGGCGGTGACCATGACCGTGTCGTCGATGTCGGAGATGATGCCAAGGCGCAGCTCCGGGTCGACGATCCGGACCGGGGCGTCGACCGGGTCGGCACCGGGACTACACAGCCGTACGCTCTGCCAGCCGGGTGCCAGGTCAGCCTCGACAACAAGGTCGATGAAGCCGCTGCGGTCCGCCCGGGCCTCGTGCCGGCGGCCACCCGCCTCGATCACCACGGGGGCGTGCTGCACCGGCAGGGTGGCGAAGCTGCGCCAGCCGCGTACCTTCTCGGGGCGGCGGCGGGGCCGGCGGCGCAGCCGGGTCAGCAGCACCCGGCCCAGGACCCGGATCCAGCCCGGGGCGCCGTACCCGGCGTACGGGACGATCGTGACGTCCCAGCCGCCCTGGCCCAGCCGGCGCTCGATGAACTGGTGCACCGCGTCCTCGATGCGGGCCGCCCGGTGCAGCCGGGGCGCGGGCGCCTGACCGGCGGGTTTGACTTCCCCCCCACGACTGAAGCCGGGGGATTCCCGTGGTTGAGGCGCGTTCACGCCGCTAACCCCTCGGGTGGTTGACGCTTCGCAGACCGCCTATCGGCGAGGTCTCCGCGTCGTGTCACCGCCAGCCCGGCGGCGAGAATGTTCCTGGCCGCGTTCACGTCGGCATGTGCCTGGTGCCCGCAGGCAACGCACCGGAAGACCGCTTGGCTCTCGCGGGACTTGGGTGCAAACTGCCGGCAGGCGTGGCAGGTCTGCGACGTGTAGGCGGGGTTGACCTTTACGACGGTCGCTCCGTGGTAACGCGCCGCGTGTTCGAGGGCGGCCAGGAAACCGCCCCAGCCTTTGCTGAGGATGGCCCGGTTCAGCCCGGCCTTGGCCCGGACGTTGTGACCCGGCTGCTCGGTGGTGCCCTTGGCGCTGGCTGTCATGTTCTTGACCCGCAGGTCCTCGACAATGACAAGGCCGTGCTCGCGGACCAGCCGCACCGCAGTCTGCGCGGCGAAATCGGCCCGGCGTGCCCGGATGCGGGCCTGCAGTCGGCCGAGCTGGGCGCGCACGGCGTCGCGGCGCTGAGACCGCCGGTTACGGCCGTGGATTCGCAACGATCGGGCCATACGCTGCTGCAACCGGCGGATTCGGCGTAGCTCGCCCGGGTTGGCGAACTCGCGTTCGTACAGGTCGCCGTCGGAGGTGGCAACCGCGACGGTGACGCCCCGGTCGACGCCGACCGGCGGATTTCCGTTCGGCTCCACCCGCGCCACGCCATCCTCGACGCAGAACGAGATGTACCAGCGCCCCCCATCGCGGCTAACAGTGGCGTTGCGGATGGTGCCGCCCAGCGGCCGGGTCCAGCGAAACCGGACGGGGCCGAACTTCGGCAAGCAAACCTGACCCCATCGGCGGTTCAGCCGGCACACGGCGATCTGGTTGGGGTCGGGAAACCGGAACGACGGTGCGGTACGCGTCTTGGATCGCCACCGTACCTTCCACGTCCCGTGCGTGCGGCACGCCCTGTCCAGATCACGCAGGGCCTGTTGGAGCGTGTGTGACGGGGCATCGGCCAGCCACGTGCAGTCCGGGTCCTTCTTCGCCTCCGCCATCTGACGGGCCTGCTCGACGTAGTTAATCCACGCCCCGCGCCGTCGGTATTCGCGGCGCTGCTCCAGTGCGGTGTTCCACACTGCCCGACAGGCCGCGCCCACCTGCTCGGCGTAGACGGCCTGCCCGGGTGTGAACGCCAGCAGGTAGCGGCGGCCGGTCAGCATTCAGCGGCCCTTCTGTTGCTCAACGTACCGCTTGACCGCCGCCAAGGGATCCCCACCCGTGGTCGCCACGAAGTACGAGTTGGTCCACAACGTCGGCAGCCGCGAGCGAAGCGACGGAAATTCCTCGCGCAGCACCCGCGACGTGCGGCCTTTGATGGCCTTGACCAACCTGTGGATGCCATACTGCGGATCGACCTCGAGCAGCAGATGGACATGGTCAGGCATGACCTCCAGCGCGACCAGCCACGCGCCCTTCTCCTCCACGACCTCATGGACGAGTTGCTTGAGCCGTTCCTCGATCCGGCCGCCAAGCACCTGCCGCCGGTACTTCGGGCACCACACCACGTGAAAGGCACACTGGAAGACAACGTTGCTGCTCGACCGCATGGTGACGGACACCCGGGCAGCATACAGCGCTGGGCTATCTATCGTTCGCACTGGTTCGATGTGCTAACCCCACGGCTGAAGCCGGGGCTCTGCGCGATCTGCATTCCGCTCAGCGACACCATGACACCCTGCCACAGACCCGCCAGCCGGGCCATGACAGATCCACTACCGGGTCCATGAAAGATCAAAAACTCTGGGCCGCACCACCACCTGCGTCGATCCGTGGCCTCGGGGCGTTGCGACTGTGGAAGACTCCGAGACGGGACGACGACGGGGGCGTTGGTCGTGTCGGTGGCGGTGCCGCGCGGAGGTCGGCTGGTCCGGTCACTCGACCGGCCGGGCGCGGTGGCGCTCGTGCTCGGCACGCTCGGGGTCGGCTACCGGCTGGCGCTGATCCTGCTCACCGTGCCGGGGTCGAACAGCGACGAGGCGACGTTCGGCCTGGTCGCGATGCACATCGCCGAGGGCCGGTCGTTTCCGGTGTACCTCTACGGCCAGCACTACATGGGGACCGTGGAGAGCTTCCTCGCCGCGCCGTTGTTTGTCCTCTTCACTCCAAGCTGGACACTGCTGCGGCTGCCGCTGATCGTGCTCTACGCGCTCTTCCTCTTTCTGATCCACCGACTCACCCGGCGACTCTACTCCCCCTGGCTGGCCACCTTCACCGTCGGACTGCTCGCACTCGGCTCGGAACGCGTGATCCGGGACCAGATCACCGCGGTCGGCGGGCGCCCCGAGATCAAACCGGCGGTCCTCGCCCTGCTGCTGATCGCCCTCGCCCTCGGTGAACGCCGTCTCCGACCCCGGTGGTGGGCGTTCGGCCTCTTCGGGCTGCTCGCCGGGCTCTGTGTCTGGGACGACTGGCTGGTGCTGCCGTACCTGATCGCCGCGTTCGGGCTGCTGGTCGTCGGCTGCTGGCGGGCCCTGCTCGGCTGGGGCGGACCGCTGCTGCTGGTCGGGTTCCTGCTCGGGGTCGCCCCGCTGATCGTGGACAACCTGACCGCGCCGGCCGGACAGGACTCGATCTCGGTACTCCGGCAGGTCAGTGAGGGCACGACGGTGGTCACCACCGCCGGCCAGCGGCTGCACGGGGCGATCCTGGTCGGTCTCCCGCTGGCCACCGGACTCTGCCCGCCGGAACGCTGCCAGCCCTGGCAGATGTGGTGGGGCGGCCTCTACCCGGCACTGCTGCTCGTCGCGCTGGTCCTCGCGGTCGTCGGGCTGGTCCGGGCCGTCAGGTCGGCCGGCGGGCCGACCGCGGAACCGTCCGCGCCGAAGGACGCCGGGCCGTCGGGCCGGACCCCCGGTCCGTCGACCGCGGCGGTCGAGCCGGGCAGCCAGGCCGGACGGGCGGCGACCCGGATCCGGTACGTCGGCCAGCTCGCTCTCCTCGTCGGCGCCGCGCTCGCCCTGGCCGCGTACGCCCGCAGCGCGTCCGCCGCGACCGCCCCGCTGGCCAGCGCCCGGTACCTGTCGATCCTGCAGATCTCCCTTCCGGCGGTGCTCTGGCCGCTGTGGCTGGTCGCCCGCTGGGCCGGACGGGGCGCGGCGGGACCCGCCGCGCGGCTGGCCGGGATGCTCGCCGCGACCGTGCTGACCCTGCTGACCGCGCTGGTCGCGGGTGGCACGGCGCAGCTGGTCGGTGAGATCGGCACGATCCGGGCCGAGGAACGGCAGGCCCGGATGCTCGCCGACACCCTGCGCCGGGCCGACCTCACCCGGGTGTACGGCGAGTACTGGACCTGCAACCGGCTGGTGTTCATCGCCCGGGAACAGGTGGTCTGTGCGGTGGTCGGCGACACCCTGCGGCCGGGGCAGAACCGCTACCGGCCGTACGCCGCCGAGGTGGGGGCGGCGGACCGTCCGGCGTTCGTCCTCGCCGCCGGTGGTCCGGCCGAGGCCGAACTGCACCGGCTGCTGCGGCGTACCGGGGCGACCGCGACCGTGCAGCAGGTCGGCCAGCACCGGATCTACCGGCCGGACCGCACCGTCCGACCTCCCGAATGAGCCGTCGGCCATTGCCCGGTCATCTCCCGGCCACCGGTCCGACATCATTCCGCCGCCCGCCCGTTGCTGGCCTGAGCAGCAAAAAGGCCACCCCGGCCGGCTAGACTCCCGGGCGGACCGCGAGCCCTGTCGCGGACCGGCGGGGCGCCGCCCGGTCAGCTGTTTCCCGGCCCGCGCCCTGACCGCCTCGGGCCCCTCTTCGCACCCCGGGCACCTCCTGCGAACCGGTGAATTGAGCGATGAACGAAAACTCCTCCCTGCCCGACACCGTTGTTGTGCACCCCTCGGCCGAGGTCGACGAGGGTGCCCGGATCGGTGCCGGCACCAGAATCTGGCACCTCGCCCACATCCGGTCCACGGCCCGGATCGGCGCGGACTGCGTGATCGGCCGGAACGTCTACGTGGACGCGAACGCGGTGGTCGGCGACCTGGTGAAGATCCAGAACAACGTCTCGGTCTACCAGGGGGTGACCATCGAGGACGAGGTTTTTGTCGGCCCCTGCGCGGTCTTCACCAACGACCTGCGCCCCCGGGCGCAGAACCCGGACTGGGAGATCACCCCGACCGTGGTCCGGCGCGGCGCCTCGATCGGGGCGAACGCCACCATCGTCTGCGGGGTCGAGATCGGCGCGTACGCGATGGTGGCCGCCGGCTCGGTGGTCACCCGGGACGTGGCGCCGTACCAGCTGGTCGCCGGGAACCCGGCACGACCGAAGGGCTGGGTGAACGCCCGGGGTGAGGTGGTCTCCCGGGACCCGGAGCGCCCGCCGGCGCCGGCCGCCAAGGCGGAGGCGCACTGAACGTCGCAGTGACCGTCGGGTAGCAACGAACGAGCCCTGGCCGATCTGGGTCGGCCAGGGCTCGTCGGGTACCAGCGGGGTCGAGCCGGGTACCGGGTGGGAAAGTCTCCGCCTCACCCGCCAGTCTGACGGCGGGTGGCGGCCCGGTCAGCCGCCGATGACCAGCCGGCGTACCTCGGACCAGCGGGCCGGGTCGGTCACCCGCCGGCCGTCGACCAGCACCCGCACCGTCGGCAGGTCGGTCGCGCCGAGGGTCCGGTACTCGGCGTGGTCGGCCTGGATCACCGCCGCCGTCACCGGCTCGCCGTCGTACGCGGGCAGTCCGAGCGCGGTCAGCTCCCCAGCGGTGTACATCGGGTCCGAGACGTACGGCTTCGCGCCCCGGCGCCGTAGTGCGTCCACCGTCGGGAAGACCCCGGAGAACGCGGTCTCCTTGACCCCGCCCCGGTACGCCGCACCGAGCACCAGCACCTCGACACCGGTCAGGTCACCGACCGCGGCGCCGAGCAGGTCGACGGCGTACTCCGGCATCGCCGCGTTCGCCTCCCGGGCGGCCCGGACGACGGTGGCCGACGGGTCGTTCCAGAGGTACATCCGGGGGTAGATCGGGATGCAGTGTCCGCCGACCGCGATACCCGGCGAGTGGATGTGGCTGTACGGCTGGGTGTTGCAGGCCTCGATGACCTTGATGACGTCCACCCCGACGGTGTCGGCGTACCGGGCGAACTGGTTCGCCAGCCCGATGTTGACGTCCCGGTACGTCGTCTCGGCGAGTTTCGCCAGCTCGGACGCCTCGGCCGAGCCGAGGTCCCAGACCCCGTTGGGCCGGGGCAGGTCGGCGCGCTCGTCGAAGTCGAGTACCGCCTCGTAGAACTCGACGCCGTGCCGGGCCGAGGCCTCGTCCACCCCGCCGACCAGCTTCGGGTAGCGGCGCAGGTCGGCGAAGACCCGGCCGGTCAGCACCCGCTCCGGACTGAAGACCAGGGAGAAGTCGCGGCCGACGGTGAGTCCGGAGCCCTCCTGGAGCATCGGTGCCCACCGGCTGCGGGTGGTGCCGACCGGCAGCGTGGTCTCGTAGCTGACCAGGGTGCCGGGCTTGAGTCCGGCGGCGATGGCCCGGGTCGCGTCGTCCATCCAGCCGAAGTCCGGCACCCCGTCGGCGTCGACGAAGAGCGGCACCACCACGACCACGGCCTCGGCCTCGGCGACCGCCGCGGTGGTGTCGGTGGTCGCGACCAGCCGGCCGGCGGTCACCGCCTCCTTGAGCTTGACGTCCAGGTCGGCTTCACCGGGGAACGGTACGGCACCGTCGTTGACCAGCTGTACCACCCGCTCGGACACGTCGGCACCCACCACGGAGTGCCCCTTGTCGGCGAACTGCACCGCGAGTGGCAGGCCGATCTTTCCAAGGGCGACGACGCAAATCTTCATGGCGCCATGCTGCTGCCTACGGTCGCCTCCGCCGTAACCGTTGGATGACGCGTCGGGGGGTAACAGGTGTAATCGCGATGACGAACTGGCCGCGGTGACTCACCGTCGGGGTGACCAGGAAGAACCGGGCCCCCTGCCGGACCACCAGCCGGGAGACCGGCGGACGGATCGGTGCCCGCAGCGGCGCCGACCCGACGGCACCGAAGGCGGTCAACTGGGACCGTACCGCGTGCAGCCGCCCGGCGGCCGGCACGCCGTCGAGCAGCAGGCCCAACCGGAACTGGGCCCGCAGGGTGGTGCCGCCCTTGTCCCGGTTCGTCTCCAGGGTGGTCCCGGTGATCTCGCCAGCGGTCAGCCCGATCGGACCGGAGGTGAGCGGGATCAGATCCCGCCGGGGGGTCCGGGCGATGATCGTCAGCGCCCGTTCACCGTCCGGGCAGGTGTCCCAGGTGGCGACGATCGCCTCCAGCCGGGCGAGCCAGTCCGGCGCCGCCTCGGAGACGTCGAACCACTCGTCCGGCATGTTCAGTCGGGGGTCGCGGAAGCCGGGGTAGCCGGCGTACCAGCGGGTGCCGTCGATGATCGTCGGCGGTACGCCCTGTTCGGCGTCCTGCCGGATGACCGCGAGCACGTCCTCGACGCTGCCGCGCTGGGCGGTGGAGATCCGCAGCCGCGCCTCGATCTCCAACTGCGCCCGGATGTGGTCGGTGAGGTAGCGCTCGGCCAGGGCGCGGACCCCGGCCACCACCTCCTCCTGCACCGGCTGGTCGAGGTCGAGGAAGTCGTCCTCCAACAGCCGGGCGATCTCCCAGCTGAAGTGCCGCAGCAGGACGGCGTCGCGTTCCTTGCCAGGCTCGATCAGCCCGGCCACGACGGCGACGATCCGCTCGATGCTGCGCAGCCGGTCCAGGTGCCCGGCCCGGTAGGTGGCGTTGCCGGCGCCCACCCGGCGTGCCGCGTAGTAGAACTCGTAGTCCGCCAGCACCGAGACCCGTGCCGCCCGCAGGCACGCCTCGAGCGTGAAGGGCTGGTCGGCGGCGACCGGCAGGTCGGGGAAACGCAGGTGGTAGCGCTCGACAAGGGTGCGCCGGAACAGTTTGGTGTTCGACAGCGACCAGGGCAGCGCCGAGTCGAACAGTCCGATCTGGACCTCGTTGCCAGCGAAGACGCTCTGGTCGATGCTCCGGCCGCCGATCCCGACCACCCGGCCCAACACCACGTCCGAGCCGTACGCGTCGGCTGCGGTGACCAGGCGTTCCAGCGCCTCCCGACCGAGGTAGTCGTCGGCGCCGACAAAAAAGACGTAACGGCCGCTGGCCCGTTCCAGGCCACGGTTGCTCGGCGCGCCCAGACCGCCGGAGTACGGCTGGTGGACGACCTTCACGGTCTCCGGGTACAGCCGGGCGAACCGGTCCAGTTCCCGACCGCTGGCATCGGTGGACCCGTCGTCCACCGCGATGATCTCCATCCGGTGCCGACCGATGCTCTGGCGCACCAGGGAGTTGAGGCACCTGGTGAGGTAGGGCATGGTGTTGTGCACCGCCACCACCACGCTGACGTCGGGAACGCTCACGCCACGATCCCCGCCACGTCACGCAGAGGTCTCATCGGTGCTACGCCCACGACAGTGGGCCGACCGGCTCAGCCTCGTACCCGTCCATGATCCGTGTCGCTGCCTCTCCCACCGGGCCACTCCAGAGAACCTCGGCGAGTGTACGGCAACCGGAAGCGGGTGTCCTGGTCGGTTCGTCGCCCTTCACGCCTGTCTGACGGTATCGGTCGGTCGGGGTCGGCGGCCCCTCGCCGGGTCGCTCGACATCGCCGGACGTTAACGGTCGCGTGCTAGGTTCCGACCCCGCCGGTCGGCGCCGCCGACGCGTCGCCACCCCTTCGTGCCCCGGCCCCGGACAGCCACCCGGATAGGACGGACGTGGAAACCACCCTCTCTGAACAGCAGCCTCATCGTGCCCCGGCCGCCGGACCGGCCGCCGGGACAGCGCCACCGCTTGTCGCCCGGTGCCGGTCGGCGCTGCTGCGGGCCTGGCCGGCGCTGGCGGCGTACCTGACGGTTCGGCTGCTCGGAGTCAGCGTGCTGGTGGCCTGGGCGCTGGCCACCGACCGCGACCCGGTGCGGGCCCTGGCGCACGCCGACTCCGACTGGTACCTCCGGCTCGCCGAGCACGGCTACACCGGGCCGTACCACCCGAAGGACCTGGCCTTCTTCCCGCTGTACCCCGGCCTGGTCGCGCTGCTCGAACCCGTCTCGCCGTTCGGCTTCCCCGGCACCGGCGTGGTGGTCGGCTGGCTCGGTGCGCTCGCGGCGGCCTGGGCGCTCTTCGCGGTCGGCGACCACCTGTACGGGCGTCGGGCCGGCATCCTGCTGGCCGTGCTCTGGGGCTGCCTGCCGCACGCCGTCATCCAGTCGATGGCGTACACCGAGGGGCTGTTCACCGCGCTCTGCGGCTGGGCGCTGTACGCGCTGCTGACCCGGCGCTGGCTCGTGGCCGGCGGACTGACCGTGCTCGCCGGGCTGACCCGGCCGACCGCGACCGCGCTGATCGGGGTGGTCGGGCTGGCGGCGCTGATCGCGCTGGTCCGCCGCCGGGACGGCTGGCGCCCCCTGGCGGCGCTCCTGGTGGCACCGCTGGGTTGGCTGGGCTACCTGCTCTGGGTCGCCACCGAGACCGGGCGCCTGGACGGCTGGTTCCACATCCAGAACACCCTCTGGACGATGTCGTACGACGGCGGCGGCTACACGTTGGAGACCGGCTACCGGTACCTGAGCCGCCCGTCGGAGCTGGAGCTGGACAACCTGGCCTTCTACGTGGTCGGCGTGGTGCTGATCGCCGCCGTCGTTCTGCTCGCGTGCAGCCTCTGGCAGCGCCAGCCCTGGCAGTTGTGGCTGTTCAGCGGCGTGCTGCTGGCCACCACGATCGGCGCGGACGGCTATTTCCACTCCAAGGCGCGGTTCCTGCTGCCCGCCTTCGCGCTCCTGCTGCCGCCGGCGGCCGCGCTCGCCCGGGCCAACCGGTTCGTGGCCTGGCTCGCGGTTGGTGTCCTGTTGGTGATGTCCGCCGGTTTCGGCGGGTATCTCATGTTGATCTGGCGTTGGTCGCCGTAGCACGGATAGCGCTGACCGGCCACAGGACGCGGTGAACTCCACCGTTGCCGGCGGTGGGGGGCTGTGGCAAACTCGACGCGCTTGACGGCACGGGGCTTCGGCGCACGGCGAGCCGAGCCAGCGACTGCAACATTACGCCAGGGTGAACATTACACCAACACCAGGGAGCCGCGCCACAATGATCCTTGCTTCTCTGCCTGCCCGCGTGCCGGCGACCGGAGCTCGGCGATGAGGCTCGCACGCGCGGCAGCCCGTTCGGTCCGGCAGCGGGCCGCCCAGTCGGCCCGAGTCGGGCTGCGACTGACCGCCTCCCCGCAGGTCGTCCGGTCCCGGGTGGGGTCCGGGCTGTGGACGGCGGTACTGGCGGCGCCGGGACTTCCCGAGCGGACCCGCAGCGAACTCGCCGGCCAGCTCCAGACCAGCCTGCTGCGCGCCGGCCGGTCGGCGCAGGCGGTTCGCGCCGCCCGGGTCGCGCTGTCCCGGGTCCACGACCGTCGGCTCCGCGCCGACCTGCTGCTGCGGCAGGCCACCGCCGAACTCGAGAACGGCACGCCCCCCAGCCTGCCGGCGGCGGTCGCCGCCGAACTGGCCGTCGCCGACGGACTACTCGCCGCGGGCGACGCCCGCCGGGCGACCGCCTCGATACTGGCCGTCCAGCGGCTGCTGTTCAACCGACGGTTGCACTTCGACCGGATGTCGTCGCCGCTGGCCGCCGACGCGGGACGCTTCCTCGCCCAGTGGCACGACAGCGCTGCGGTCCAGGCACTGTCCGCACCCCGGGGCCGCACCGGCGTACCCGGACCGGTTCCGACCGACCGGCCGCTGCGGCTACTGATCGCCACGTACGGCAACCACGGCTTCCTGAAGACCCTCCGGCGCCACTTCGACGCGCGTCCCGACGTCGAACTCCGGTTCCTGGACCCGGGCGAGGACGGCGGAGAACACGTTCCGCTGCTCAACGACACCCGCTCGATGGTCGAGCACATCCTGCGTGGCAGGTCGACGTACGGCGACCGGGTCCGGAAGTGGCTCACCCCGCACGTCGAATGGGCCGACGTCGTCTTCGTCGATTGGGTCGCCCCGCTAGCCGTCCTGTTCACCCTGGTCGATCCCGGGTCAACCCGGATCGTGACCCGGCTGCACAGCTTCGAGGCGTTCGCCCTCTGGCCCCACCTGATGGACTTCACCCGGGTGGACGACGTCGTCTTCGTCTCCGACCACCTACGCGACCTCGCACTCGCCGCCGTACCCGGATTCACCTCTGGCGGATGCCGGCTGCACGTACTGAGCAATTCGATGGACCTGCGGTCGTTCCGGCGGCCAAAACGGCCGGACGCCCGCTTCACCCTCGCGGTGGTGGGCGTCAAGGCGATCGCCAAGGACCCCGGCTGGGCGGTGCGGGTGCTCCGCCACCTGCGCGGACACGACGAGCGGTACCGGTTGCTCTTCTTCGGCACCGAGGTCCGGGCGGAGACGAACCCGGACACCCGCCGGTTCTGGGCGGATCTACGGGCCGAGATCGGCGACCTCGAGGCGACCGGCGCCGTAGTCCGGATGGGCCAGCACGACGACGTCCCGGAGGCGCTTCGCGACGTCGGGGTCATCGTCAGCAGCTCGGTCCGGGAAGGCGCCCCCTGCGCGCTGATCGAGGGCGCGGCCAGCGGCGCGGTACCAGTGGTCCGGGACTGGCCGTTCTTCGCCGGCAAGCCGGCGAGCGCCCGCACCCTCTTCCCGGAGGACTGGGTGGTCGACACCCCGGAGGAAGCGGCTGAACGGATCCGCGTGGCCACCGCCACCGAGGAGAGCTGGCGGTCGATCCGCGAGGCGGCGGCGGACCACGCCATCGCCAACTGGGACTGGGAGGTCGTGAAGCCCGGCTTCGACGAGCTGATCCTTGGCACGGCGGGCGAAAGCGGTACCGCAGTCGCGACAGCGGGCGGTAAGCCGGACGCGCGCTAGGCGCGGCCGGTACCAGCGTGGGCGTACGGGACCGGACCGGTCTGCTCGACAGCAGCGGTCCGACCCGGCGATGAGGAGGAGAGGACCAATGGTCGCGACGGGGACGGAGGCGCCGACGGCGCCGGCCCGGATCGTGATGCTCGTCGACAACGGGGTCAACGGCGACTCGCGGGTGCAGAAGACCGCGCGGTCGGCGGCCGACGCCGGCTGGGACGTCGTCCTGCTCGGCCGCTCGCAGACCGGCCAACCGGCGAGCTGGCGTCTGGGCGAGGCGCAGGTCCAGCTCCTGCGTATGCCCAGCCCGCTGCGCCAGCGCCGGCACGAGTACCGGCGGCACTGGCTCGTCGCGCCGTTCGCGTACCCGCCGACCGGGATCGCCGCGCACCGGGCCCAGGCGGTCCGAGCCTGGCAGGCGGACCTGGCGGTACGGCGGGCACTGCTGGCCGGCGGCTCCGGTGGGCCGCTGCGGCGGGCCGGGCTGCGGGTGCGGGAACTCGCTGCCAAGGTCGTCAAGAAGTGGGTCTCGTTCCGCTACTGGCAACTCACCACCTCGCAACGGCTGCGCAACTCGCTGCGCAGCCCCTGGGACCGGGCCTACACCCTGTTCTGGCGAAAGGTACTCGGGGTACGGGCGTGGCGGCGGCTCGAACCACAACTGTGGGACTTCGAGCTGGCCTACGGCGAGACCGTCGACGCCCTGGCGCCCGACATCATCTACGCCAACGACTTCCGGATGCTCGGCGTGGGCGCCCGGGCGAAGATCCGGGCCCGGGCCCGGGGCCGGGACATCAAGCTCATCTGGGACGTGCACGAGTACCTGCCCGGAGTGAAGCCCCGCGCCAACCACCACCGGTGGATGCCGGCCAACCACGCCCACGAGCGCGAGTACGCACCGCACGTCGACGCGGTGATCACCGTGTCGGAGCGGCTGGCCGAACTGCTGCGGCGGGACTACTCCCTGCCGGAGCTGCCGTCCGTCGTGCTCAACACACCGAACGCCGCCGACGTCTCGGCACCGCTCGACGAGAGCACCGCGGACATCCGCACGGCCTGCGGGCTGGGCCCGGAGACGCCGCTCGTCGTCTACAGCGGCGCGGCGGCGGCCCAGCGCGGCATGGGGGTGATGGTGGAGGCGATGCCGCAGCTGCCCGGGGTGCACGTCGCGTTCGTGGTCAACGACCCACACGGCCCGTACCTGACCGGCCTGGTCAACCGGGCGAAGGAGCTGGGCGCGGCGGACCGGCTGCACGTGCTGCCGTACGTCGCGCACAACCAGGTGGTCCGGTTCCTCTCCACGGCGACGGCCGGGGTCATCCCGATCCACCACTGGCTCAACCACGAGATCCAGCTGATTACCAAGTTCTTCGAGTACTCGCACGCGCGGCTGCCGATCGTGGTCAGTGACGTCGAGACGATGGCCGCGACGACCCGGGAGAACGGTCAGGGCGAGGTCTTCCGGGTCGACGACGTCCAGGAGTACGTCCGGGCGGTGCGAGCGATCGTCGCCGATCCGGAGCGGTACCGGGCGGCGTACCGGTCCATCGATCTCGCGGCGTGGACCTGGGAGGCGCAGGCGGTGGTCCAGGACCGGCTGTACCGCCGGTTGGCGCCGCCGCACCGGCTGCCGGCGGGCCCGGTCGGGGCCCCGGCCATCGACCAACCGGACGTCACGGTGCTGGTCGGGCAGTGACCCGCCCCTACGTCCCCCGGTACCACAGACCACAGCTCTAGGGATGGAAAATGACTGATGCGGTGATTCTCGGGCTTGGCTACGTGGGCCTCCCGCTGGCCCGGGAGGCGGTCCGGTCCGGGGCGTCCGTGCTCGGTTTCGACGTCGACAACCGGGTCGTCGACGGGCTGAACGCCGGACGTTCCCACGTCGACGACCTCTCCGACGGCGACATCGCCACGATGCTCAGCGGCGGGTTCCGGGCCACCTCGGACGAGACCGAGATCGCCTCGGCGCGGGCCGCGATCATCTGCGTGCCCACCCCGCTCGGCGACGACCACGGACCGGACCTGACCGCGGTCCGCTCCGCCGCACACACCGTGGCACGCAACCTGCGGCCCGGCATGCTGGTGGTCCTGGAGTCCACGACGTACCCCGGGACCACCGACGAGGTGGTCCGGCCGATCCTGGAGGCCGGCGGGCTCACCGCCGGCGTCGATTTCCACCTGGCCTTCTCCCCCGAGCGCATCGACCCGGGCAACCAGACGTACGGCCCGCACAACACCCCGAAGGTGGTCGGCGGACACACCCCGGCCTGCGCCGAACGGGCCGCCGAGCTCTACGGCCGGTTCGTCGATACGATCGTGCGGACCCGGGGGACCCGGGAGGCGGAGACCGCGAAGCTGCTGGAGAACACCTACCGGCACGTCAACATCGCCCTGGTCAACGAGATGGCCCGGTTCTGTCACGAGCTCGACATCGACCTGTGGGACGTGATCAGAGCGGCGAGCAGCAAGCCCTTCGGCTTCCAGGCCTTCTACCCGGGCCCGGGCGTCGGCGGGCACTGCATCCCGATCGACCCGAACTACCTGAGCCACAACGTCCGGGTGAAGCTGGGCTACCCGTTCCGGTTCGTGGAGCTGGCCCAGGAGATCAACGCCACGATGCCGAACTACGTCGCCCGGCGGGCCCAGAACATCCTCAACGACGCGGGCCTGGCCACCAACGGCGCGCGCGTCGTGCTGCTCGGCGTGACCTACAAGCCGGACATCGCCGACCAGCGCGAGTCGCCGGCCGTCCCGCTGGCCCGGCTGCTCGCCGGCCTCGGCGCCAAGCTCAGCTACCACGACCCGTACGTGCACGACTGGCGGGCGCCCGGAATCGACGTCCAGCGGGTGGACGACCCCGACGCCGCCGCCGCCGAGGCGGACCTGGCCATCCTGGTGCAGAACCACCGCGCCTACGATGCCGAGCACCTGGCGGGCGTGGCCAAGCGGTTCTTCGACACCCGTGGCGTGACGACCGGCGACAACTCGTACCGCCTCTGACCCAACGCGACGTGGCCGCTCCGCCGGTACGGCGTCGGGGCGGCCACGTCGACTTTCCCGGCAGACAAGAGATCGGCGACGAATCCCCTCATGCGAGATCGGCGACAGTGATGAACAGTGGACCTGGTTCCCCGCCGGCAACGACACCCGGGACAGCAGGGTTCGCCCGGCCCGTCGGGCGGGATCCGTCCCGCCCACACCTCGTCTACCTGGCGATCGGGTTCCCACCGGCTGCGAAGAGCTCCACCTACCGGCTGTTGGAGACCGCCAACCAGTTCTGTGCCGTCGGCTGGGACGTCACGGTGGTCACCCTCGTGGCCGCCGCCTGGGAGCGGGAGTACGGGCTGGACCACAGCCTCACCGCCCGGGTCGATCCACGGGTCCGGGTCGTCGAACTTCCGCTGGCCCGCGAGGACCTGGAGACGGACATCCGGGCCTTTCCCGAATCCCGCGCCATCGATCCCCGACGGTGGCTCAGGGAGCTGAGGGAACGCTCCACCCGGCTGTTCCCGGAGCGGATCTTCGGCGCCTGGCGCCCGGCCATCGAGGAGGCGGTGCTCCGGATCCACCGAGAGCGTCCGGTCGACCTGCTGGTCTCCACGTCCACGCCGTACGTGACCCTGACCGGGGCGTGGCGGCTGTGGGAGGAGGCCCGGGTCCCGTACGTGGTCGACTTCCGCGACGGCTGGTCCCTCGACGTGATCAACGGCGGTGAGGCGTTCCCGAAGACCTCGGTCGCCGGCCAGTGGGAGGCGAAGGTCTTCGGCCAGGCCATCTCACTCTGGTTCGTCAACGACCCCATCGCCGGGTTCTACCGGGAGCGCTATCCGGAGCTGGCCGACCGGATCCGGACCGTCCGCAACGGCTACGACCCGGAGAGCGTACCCGCCCAGGTCCGTCGGCCCGGACCGGACGATCCGCTGACCTTCGGCTACCTCGGTGCTCTCAACCTCCCGATCGCCCTGCTCGAGGCGGTGCTGGACGGTTGGCGGACCGCCCGCCGCGAGGACCCGCTCCTCGCCCGCGCCACCTTCGAGGTCCGTGGGCACATCGGTGCCGGGTACGCCCGGGGCGACAACCTGCACATGGAGCTGCTGAAGAAGGCCGCCCCGGACGGGGTGGTCAGCGGCGGGCCGGTGCCGAAGGCCGAGGTCGCCGAGACGTACGGGCGCTGGGACGCGCTCGTGCTGATGGTGACCGGGGGGCGGTTCATGACCTCGGGCAAGGTCTACGAGCTCGCCGCGTCCGGGCTGCCGGTGGTGTCGGCGCACGAGGCCGAGCACGACGCCTCGACGGTGCTGTCCAGCTATCCGCTCTGGACCGGAGCGGTCGGCCTGGAACCCGAACGGCTCGCCGCCGCGTTCCGGGACGCCGCCCGGATCGCGCTCACCGCGACGGACGCCGACCGGGCCAAGGCCCGGGCCAGCGCCGAGCAGTTCGCCCGCGGCGCCCAGTTGGCGCCCGCGGTCCGGCACGTGACCGGCCTGGTCCGCCCGGCGCTGCTGGCGGCCAACCCCGCCCGGTCCCACACCCCGCCACACGAGGGATAACCCATGGTCAACGTGCTCATCCTGGCCGGTGCCGCGCCGCCCCGGCCGGCCGTCCTGCTCGAGGCCCTGGAAGAATTCCGGGAACGCGGTGCGATCGTGCACCTCGGCTGCTACTTTCCGCTGAACCGGCTGCCGGCGCTGGACGGGCTGGCCGAGGCGTACGCCCTGCCGACCTCGGCACCACGCGGGGGTCTGCGCCGCCCGGTGCTGCGTGCCGAACCGACCCGGCGGATGTGGCTCAACGTCCGCAGCGATCCCTGGTTGCGCCGCCGTGCACAGGAGGCGGACATCCTGGTGGCCCTCGACTGGCAGGCGGTCTACCTGGTCTGGCGGTTGGCGCAGCGCCACCCCGAACCGGACGCCGTCTACGGTCTCGCGCCGTCCCTGACCGCCGTCGAGAAGCGGCTCGGCGACAGCCGGCCGGTGTCGGCGCCCACCCGTGGACGTACCGTCTCCCCGCTCGGGCTGCTGGTGGCCGACGCCCGGCGCAACACCCAGGACCTGGCCCGGACGGTGGTGGAGGGCGCCACCGGCCGGAAGGTGATGCGGGTCCGGGCCGCCCGTCAGGTCTGGACCGCGGCCCTGGGGATGCCGGGCATACCGGACAGCCCCCGGGCCCGGCTCGCCCAACGGGTCCAGGAGAGCATGAAGAAGGCCGGACACGGGGCCAGCGCCGCCGGGGTGGCCACCGCCGCCACCCGCCACCTGCAAAACCCCGGCGTCCGGGCGAAGCTGCTCACTCCGCTGGTCGACGCCGAACTGGCCGCCGGGCGCCGGCCCGAACACCTGGAGACGGTGGTGGCCGGCGAACTGGCCACCGCCGACGCGCTCTACCGGGCCAAGGACCTCACCAACGCGATCGCGGCGACGGGTCGGGTACTGGACCGGATCTTCAACCGGGCGCTGCACATCGACACGCTCTCCTCACCCATCGCCGAGGACCCGGCGGGCTACCTCGGTCCGTACCACAACAGTGCGGTCGGACGGGCGCTCGCCGCACCCCGGGGCCGGTCCGGGACGGCCGGACCGCCGCCGACCGACCGTCCACTCCGGCTGCTCGTCGCCACCGGCCTCAACGACCACTTCGTCGACCCGATCCGCCGGCACTACGAGACCGTGCCGGAGGTGGAGGTCCGCCGCCTCGACCTGACCGAGGAGCCGCTCCGGACCTTCCTCACCAACGCCCGGGCCCGACTGGTCGCGGACGGTCTCGCCGGTGGTTCCCGGTACACCGCCCAGGCGAACGAGATCTTCGGCCCGCACCTGGCGTGGGCCGACACCATCCTGGTGGACTGGTGCGCGGCCCCCGCCGCCATGCTCACCCTCGCCGACCCCGGAAACACCCGGGTGATCGTGCGGCTGCACCGCTTCGAGGCGTTCTCCGTCTGGCCGCACCTGATCGACTTCTCCCGGGTCGACGACCTGGTCTTCGTCTCCGAGCACATGCGCGAACTGACCATGGCGGCCGTACCCCGGTTGTCCGGCCCCGACGCGCCCCGGACCCACGTCCTGGCCAACGCGATGAGCCTGCGGAACTACGTCGCCCCGAAGGACGCCGGGGCCCGGTTCACCGTCGGTGTCCTCGGCATCGGCGCGGTGGCGAAGGACCCCCGCTGGGCGATCGAGGTGCTGCGGTTGCTCCGTGCGCACGATCCGCGCTACCGGCTGCTGCTGATCGGCTCCGACATCAAACCCGAGGTCAGCCCGGCCGCCCGACGGTACCGGGAGGCGTACGAGCGGGACCTCGTCGAGCTGGAGTCCACCGGCGCGGTACGTCGGCTCGGCCAGACCCGGGACGTGGCCGGGGCGCTCACCCAGGTCGGCGTCATCCTCAGCAGTTCGGTCAGCGAGGGCGCCCCGTACGCCGTGGTGGAGGGGACCGCCAGTGCCGCCGTGCCGGTGGTGCGGAACTGGCCGTTCTACTCCGGTGGGCGGCACGGCGCGGACACCCTCTATCCGGCGGACTGGGTGGTGGACACCCCGGAGCAGGCGGCCGCGCGGATCCTGGCGGTGACCGAGACCGAACGCATCTGGCAGGACGCCGGTCGGGAGGCGGCGGCGTACGTCTTCGCGCACTGGGACTGGAGTGTGGTCCAGCGGGACTTCGACCGACTGCTGCTCGGCGGACCCTCGGGCGCACGTCCAGCAGCGGCACCCCGCTGGGGCGGGCAGTGAACTGAACGGTCGCCGTCCCGACCGGTGACGAACCGGAGGGCCGCCCGACGCGCGGTCAGTACGCGCCGGGCGGCCCCCGAAGTACCGGACAGCCGCCCGGCACCGGAATCTCAGACGGTTTCCGCCACCCGCGGCCGGCCCTCGGCACCGGCGTCGGCCCAGGTCGAATCCGTCCGGGTCGGGCGGGTACGGCCGGTCAGGGTGCGGTAGACGTCGTCGAGCACCCTGGCCTGCGCCTCCCAGGTCCAGTTCACCAGCAGGTCCGGTCGGTCGTAGGCGGCACGGTACCGGTCCGGGTCGGCCAGCACGGCCCGTACCGCACGGACGTAGTCCGCCCGGTCCTGCGCCCGGAAGACCTCGCCCTGGCCGGTGGACCGGGTGGTGTCGGCCATCGTCCGGACGTCGCTGACCACGATCGGCAGCCGGGCGTGCGAGTACTCCAGGTACTTGGTGATCAGCGCCAGTTCGTGGTTGGGCTTGTGGTGGATCGGGATGACGCCCGCGTCCGCCGCCGACAGGAACGCCGGCACCTGCCAGTACCGGACGTAGGGCAACACATGTACCCGGTCGCCGACACCGAGTTCCACGGCGCGGGCCCGGAGCTGGTCGGACGCCTCGTTGGCGCTGCCCGAGGTCAGCGTCACCAGCGCGACGTGCACCCCGGGCAGGTCCGGCAGCGACTCGACCATGATGTCGACCCCACGGCTGGCGTTGACCGCCCCGCTGTAGACCAGCAGCGGGGTCTCCGGGCCGATCCCACAGAGGCCACGCAGGTCCGGAGTGGCCAGGTCCGCCTCGTCGGCCGGCGGTGGACCGACCACCGGCGCGTTCAGCACCACGTACGGCCGCGCCGGCAGCCGGTGGGTCTGCTGGAGCAGCTCGGCGAGGGTGTCGGAGACGGTCACCACCGCGTCGGCGTGCCGGATGTACTCCTCGACGTGCGCGACCTGGGCGGGCAGCCAACGTACGTTGTCCTCCCGCCCGCTGACGCCGGCGACGAACTCGTGGGCGTCCCAGACCAGGCGGGTCGGCCGCCCCTGGGCCCGGGCCCGCAGCACCGCCCGGGCCCCCACCCCGATCATCCGGAAGTCGTGGGCGTGGATCAGATCCGGCTTCAGCTCGTCGATGACGTTGCGGAACGCCAGCTCGTAGTCCCAGAGCCCACGGTCCAGCCGGCGCCAACTGCGGCTGCCGAGCAGCTTGCGCCAGAAGGCGACGGAGAGCCGGGTCAGCAGGGTGTTCGGATCCTGCTGGTTGCGTTGCAGCCGGTGCAGCTCCCCGGCCCGGAACCGCACCCAGCGGGCGAGCGCCTTGGCGGTGAGCCGGGCCGGCAGTTGGAGGGTGCCACCGAACATCGCCGGCAACCGCCCGCCGCCGGTCGCCCGGGCGACCTCCCACGCCGTCCGCCGCTCGTGCATGGCGGCCTGCCACGCCCGGACCTTCTGGATCCGGTAGGCCGCGTGAAAGCCGGGCGGATACGCCAGCGGGCGGCGCAGCGACCGCTGGAACACGGTCGGATGCCGCCCCAGGCCGCGGCCCACCGGCAGCAGTTTCACCCGTGCCTCGCCGATCTGCCACTGGTCGGTTTCGGACTGGCCGCCGAGGACTCCGAGCAGGACGACGTCCCAGCCCGCCTCGGCCGCCGACCGGGCCGTCTTCTGCACCCGCGAGTCGCCGTGCACGCCGTTGTCGACGAGCATGACGACCCGCCCACGTCCGGTGGCCCGGGCGCTGTGGTCGGAGGTCATTCTTCCCAGCCATTCCCTCGTGTCGTGGGTGTGCCGGCTACCCCGGGGCGAGGAGCACGGACGAACCGCTCCGGGCCCGTCGGACCGGACCGGTCGCCGACTCCGGGGCGGGCGCCGGTCACCCCGGCTCTCCCCGGGACGCGTGACCGGTCCGGGCGGGTCCTAGAGCGTGACGGTGCTGCCGTCGCGGGCGGACCGCAGCGTCGAGGCGGCGACCCGGACGGTACGCAGGCCCTGGCGCAGGGTCACGATATCGCTCTCCTTGCCCTCGACCGCGTCCCGGAACCGCTCGTGCTCGACGAGCAGCGGTTCACGCTTGGGGATGGCGTACCGGACCATGTCGCCCTCGGCGACACCCCGGAACGCCCGCAGCGCCTCCCACTCGGTGTCGATCGCCCCGTTGGCGTAGAAGGTGAGGTCGGCGGTGAGCGTGTCGGCGACAAAACATCCCCGCGCGCCGGTGATCACCGTGGACCGCTCCTTCAGCGGGCTCAGCCAGTTGACCAGGTGGTTGACCATCGTGCCGTCGGCGAGCTGACCGACCGCCGCCACCATGTCCTCGTGCGCCCGTCCGCTGCGGGACACGGTCCGGGCCGAGACGGCGACGTACTCCTGTCCGGTGACCCAGGCGGTCAGGTCGATGTCGTGGGTGGCGAGGTCCATCACCACACCGACGTCGGCGATCCGGTGCGGGTACGGCCCCTGCCGCCGGGTCACCACCTGGTAGACGTCGCCGAGTTCGCCCGCCTCCAGTCGGGTCCGCAGGCTCTGCAGCGCCGGGTTGTACCGCTCGATGTGCCCGACCCCGGCAACCAGTCCGGCCGACTCGAACGCCTCCACCAGCCGGGTCGCCGCCTCGTCCGACGGGGCGAGCGGCTTCTCGATCAGCGCGCAGACCCCCGCCGCGGCCAACTCCAGACCGACCTGTTCGTGCAGCGCGGTCGGGCAGGCGACCACCGCGTAGTCGGGCTTCAGTGCGATCAGCTCCGCCACCGTACGCAGGACCGGTGCCCGCAGGGTGCCGGTCGTGTCGCCGGCCGGGTCGACCACGCCGACCAGTTCCACACCGTCCAGATTGGACAGGATTCGGGCGTGGTTGCGGCCCATCGCACCCAGGCCGATCAGCCCGGCACGCAGCCGTGGGGCCGCCGCGCTCACCGGGTCACCGCCACCGCGTTCACGGCCTCGACGATGCGCTCCAGCTCGGCCGGGGTCAGCGACGGGTGGATCGGCAGCGACAGCACCTCGCGGGCGGCCCGCTCGGTCTCCGGCAGCTCCCACGGGCCCGGCTGGCCGTCCTCGCCCAGGTACGGCTTCAGCCGGTGGATCGGGGTGGGGTAGTAGACCGCGCTGCCCACCCCCCGGGCGAGCAGTTCCTGCTGGACCGCGTCCCGGTCCCCGGGGACCCGGACGGTGTACTGGTGGTAGACGTGCCGGGCCGCGTCCGCCACCGGCGGGGTGACCACACCGGCGAGCCGGGCGTCGAGGAACTTCGCGTTCGCCCGCCGCTGCTCGGTCCACTCCGGCAACTGGCGCAGCTGTACCCGGCCGATCGCCGCCGCCACGTCGGTCATCCGCATGTTCGCCCCGACGATCTCGTTGGCGTACCGCTGTTCCATGCCCTGGTTGCGCAGCAGCCGCAGGGTACGGGCGAACGCCGGGTCGGCGGTGCTGATCATGCCGCCTTCCAGGGCGTGCATGTTCTTCGTGGGGTAGAAGCTGAAGGTGCCGGCGTTCCCGAAGGCGCCGACGGGCTGACCGCCCAGCGCGGCACCGTGTGCCTGGCAGGCGTCCTCAACGACGGCGAGGCCGTGCCGCTGCGCGATCGGCATCAGCCGGTCCATCGCTGCCGGGTGACCGTAGAGGTGCACCGGCATGATCGCCACGGTACGGGCGGTGATGGCCGCGCTGACCGCGTCCGGGTCGAGGTTGAAGCTGTGGGGTTCGATGTCGGCGAAGACCGGTTCGGCACCGACCAGCCGGACCGCGTTGGCGGTCGCCGCGAAGGTGAACGCCGGCACCACGACCTCGTCACCGGGGCCGATCCCCAACGCCATCAGGGTCAGCTGCAGAGCGGAGGTGCCCGAGTTGACCGCGACGCAGTGCCGACCGGCCACCAGCTCGGAGAACTCCTCCTCGAACGCCGCCACCTCCGGGCCCTGCACCACCCGGCCACTGCGGAGCACCCGTACGGCAGCCTCGATCTCCGCGTCTCCGATGACTGGTTTGGCAGGCGGAATCAGGTCTGCGTTCGGCCCGGCCATGGGCATTCCTCCGTTGCTGAGGGGTCGCGTTGGGGATGCGACGCTAGCCCGGGCAGGTTGACAGTGGGTGCGTCTTGGCCGAACAAGCGGTGCTGGGAAGGTGACCACCGCCGGACGTTCAGGTGACCGGGCCGGTGGCGGCGAGGACAGCGGGACGGCGCCGACCCGATGGCACGGCGGTGCCTCCGGGGCAATGCGGCGGGACGAGAGTCGGGCGGCCGGGCGGCCGGGTCAGCGCGGCAGGGCGACGTCGACGATCTCGTCGACCGGCACGGCCGGGACGGTGCCGGGTGCCGGGACGGCGAGCGCGGTCGCGATGCTGGTGGCCATCCACGGCAGGTGACCGTCCGGGAGCGGGGTGCGGGCGACCGCGAGCCGCCAGTAGAGCGGGCCGACGATCAGGTCGATCGCGGTGTCCGGGTCGATGCCGGGCGGTAGCTCGCCCCGGTCGACCGCGCGACCGATCAGCAGGGCGCCGACGTCGCGCTGGTTCACCCGCAGCGACTCCTGCAGAGTCGCCGCGATCTGCGGGTTGCGGGCCGCCTCGGCGAGCAGATCGGGAATGATCTGCGAGGCCAGCGGGTGCCTGAGGGCGCGGGCCACGATCCGCAGCAGGATTTCGAGGTCTCCGCTTAGGGTGCCGGTGTCCGGTAAGGGTAGGCTCTGCCCCGCAACGCGCGAGACGATCTCCAGCACCATCTCCAGCTTCGAGTTCCACCGTCGATAGATCGCGGTCTTGCCGACCCCGGCCCGACGCGCGACGGCCTCTATCGACAGCCTTCCGTAGCCGACCGCGGCGAGTTCCTGCATCACGGCACGGCGGATGGCGTCGGTGATCTCCCCTCGGAGCACCGCCGCTCCCGCTGGAGCACGCCGGTTGTCGGTCGTCACGTGGGCCAATATAGCGCGGCGACGGTACGGTTGCGTCCCGACGTACGATGGACTACGTTGCCACGGAGCGATGACCGACCGACGTGCCACGGCTCCCCCCGGCCACGCGGTTGTCGGGTCGCGCGCATCTTCAAGCCCGAACAGATCGGAGCGCCTTGCTATGGCCACCACGGCGGTAGCCGACCCCGATTCAGGACTGACCGGCGCCCAACTCGCCGCCCGGTACGGTCTCGCCCCGGCCGGCGCGAGACCCACCCTCGGCGTTTACATCCGGCAGCTCTGGTCCTACCGGCACTTCATCTCGGCCTACGCCAACGCCAAGCTGGCAGCCTCGTTCAGCAACGCCCGGCTCGGCCGACTGTGGCAGGTGCTGACCCCGCTGACCAATGCCGCGGTCTACTACCTGATCTTCGGTGTCATCCTCGGTACCAGCGGGGACATCGAGAACTTCATCGCCTATCTCTGCACCGGGCTCTTCGTCTTCACCTTCACCCAGTCGGTGGTCAGCGGCGGGGTCCAGGCGATCAGCGGCAACCTGGGGCTGATCCGGGCCCTGCACTTCCCCCGGGCCAGTTTGCCGATCGCGGTCACCCTGACCCAGTTCCAGCACCTGCTCGCGTCGATCGTGGTGCTGGCCGGCATTGTGCTGATCGACGGCGAGCCGCTCACCCTCGAGTGGCTGCTGATCATCCCGGCAATCCTGCTCCAGGCGATCTTCAACGCCGGGCTCGCGATGGCGCTGGCCCGGCTCGGCTCGAAGGCGACCGATCTGAAGCAGGTCGTTCCGTTCGTGATGCGAACCTGGATGTACGCCTCCGGCGTGCTCTACAGCGTGCAGAACTTCGAGGCCCACCTGCCGGGCTGGGCGGCCCAACTGGTGCACCTGAACCCCCTGCTGGTCTACATCGAGCTGATGCGGCACGCGATGATGGAGTCGTCCCCGGTGACCACCTCGGCGACCCAGTCCTGGCTGCTCGGCCTGGGCTGGGCGGTGCTGGCCGGCATCCTCGGGTTCGTCTACTTCTGGCGCGGTGAGAAGGAGTACGGACGTGGCTGAGCTGAGCACCGCCGGCACCAGTGCCTCGGCGACCACCGCCGTCGACGGGTCCCGGATCCCCACCGTGATCGTCGACGACGTGCACATCGTCTACCGGGTACACAAGGGCGCCACCGCCGGTACCAACAGCCCGGTCGCCGCACTGCGGCGGATGCTGATCGGCGCCAAGGCGCCGACGGTCCGCGAGGTGCACGCGGTCAAGGGGGTCAGCTTCACCGCGTACCGGGGTGAGGCGATCGGCCTGCTCGGCAGCAACGGCTCCGGCAAGTCGACCCTGCTGCGGGCGATCGCCGGGCTGCTGCCGACCAACCAGGGCGCAATCTACGCCCAGGGGCAGCCGTCGCTGCTCGGCGTGAACGCGGCGCTGATGAACGACCTCTCCGGGGAACGCAACGTCGCGCTCGGCTGTCTGGCGATGGGGATGTCCCCGGCGCAGGTCCGCCAGTACGCTCCCGAGATCATCAAGTTCTCCGGGATCAACGACCGGGGTGACTTCAGCTCGCTGCCGATGCGGACGTACTCCTCCGGCATGGCGGCCCGGCTGCGGTTCTCCATCGCGGCGGCGAAGAAGCACGACGTACTCCTGATCGACGAGGCGCTCGCCACCGGTGACGCCCGGTTCCGGCGTCGCAGCGAGCAGCGGGTCCGGGAGCTGCGGGCCGAGGCCGGCACGGTCTTCCTGGTGAGCCACGCCATCGCCTCGATCCGGGACACCTGCGAGCGGTCGATCTGGTTGGAGTCCGGGCTGATCCGGGCGGACGGCCCGACCGACGAGGTCGTCGCCGAGTACGAGAAGTTCATGAACCGGTCGTAGTGCCGGCGGGAAGCGGACACGGGCGTCGTCGGGGACCGGCGGCGCCCGTGCCATGATCTGGCCCGTGACGACCATCCGAGCCAGCCACGACCGGGACGAACTCGCCGCGCTGCTGGGCCGCGATCCCCACCTGCACGCGTACGAACTCGGCGACCTCGACGACTTCTACTGGCCGTACACCACCTGGTACCGGTACGGCGAGCAGGTGGCGCTGCTCTACCACGGCGGTGGCGAGCCCACCCTGCTGGCGTTGGACCACTCCCCCGAGGATCTGGCCGAACTGTTGACCGCGGTGGTCCCGCTCCTGCCCCGTACCTTCTACGCCCACCTGTCGCCGGGCGGGGAGGCGGTGCTGGCGGAGCACTTCACGACGCGGGCGTACGGGCCACACCTGAAGATGGCGCTCACCGACCCCGGCCGGCTGGACCGGGTCGCCCCGGCCGGCGAACTGCTGACCACCGCCGACCTGCCGGAGATGACGGCGCTCTACCGGGCCGCGTACCCGGGCAACTGGTTCGACGAGCGGATGGTCCAGACCGGCCAGTACGTCGGCATCCGGCGCGACGGCGAGCTGCTGGCGGTGGCCGGGGTGCACGTCTGGTCACCGGTGTACAAGGTCAGCGCGCTGGGCAACGTGACCACCCATCCGGCGGCCCGGGGACAGGGCCTGGCCACCTCGGCGGTGGCCGCGCTCTGCCGGCGGCTGCTCGACACGGTCCGCTGGGTGACCCTGAACGTCCGGGCGGACAACACCGCCGCGATCGCCCTCTACCGACGTCTCGGTTTCACCCCGGTCGCCGAGTACGGCGAGTTTCGGTTCGGCCCGACGCAGGCCTGACCACCATGATGTGACCACCCGACCGGCCGGACCGCCAACCGGCCGGACCACCGACCAGCCGGGCCGGCGGACGCCGGGTACCAACCCGGCCGGCGGCCCCGGAAAGCCGACACCCCGCCCGGTGGATGTTCACCGGGCGGGGTGTCGCCGGCGGCGGGGAGGGATGCCACGCCGGCGGGCGGGATATCGGCGGTCCGGGGGCTCAGGCGGAGTAACCCCGGGTGGCGATCCAGTTCGCCAGGTTGATGGTGGTCATCCAGTAGGTGCTGTCCGAGCCGGGGATCGCCGGGTCAGCGATCTTGACGGTACGACCGTTGTCGCGGTAGCCGACCACGGTCAGGTAGTGCCCGCCTGGGTAGCTGTGCCCCATGCCGGCCGTGTCGACGGCCGACCCGGCGATGTTCGCCACCACCGCGTACCCGTTGCTGACCGCGTGCACGACGTCGGCCTGCAGCTGGTCCATCTGGGCGGGCGTCGCGGACTGGCCGGAGATCGCCGTGGTCCGGTAGAAGTCGGTCCCGATGACGCTGTTCAGGACCCGGGTGGTGTCCTCGGCCGAGTTCGTGCCGCTGGTCGTGGTGCCCAGCCGGCTCGCCACGGTGTCCTGGCTCGGCGACAGGTCGCGGGCGGTCAGGGCGATCCGGGTGGCGGCCGGGCCGCAGTAGTAGTAGGTCGTCTGGGCCTGGAAGTTGTAGTCCAGCGTCTTCGCCGCCGGCGCCGCGGGTGGCTCCGCCTTGACCGCCTTCTTCGCCTCGCCGGTCGGGCTCGCACCACCGGTCGCCGACGTGCTCGGGCTCGCCGTGTCGCCGCCGGCCGGAGTCGCCTGGTCCGTGGTGGCCGGGGTGATCGGCTGGACCGCCGCGCCGGCCTGACCACCGGCCGGGACGGAGCCGAGTTCCGCGACGGCGACGGTGGCGGCTCCGGTCGGGGCCGGCGCGTCCTGGGACGCGAGGACGACACCGCTGGTCGCGGCGGCGGCGAGGACCGCCGCCGTGGCGAGCGCGAACCGGTTCCGTCGACCGGACACGGCGGTTCGGAGTCGCTGGTTTATGGCGTGCTTCACAATTATCCTCCAGGGGGAAATGCGCATCGTCACCCATTCGGAAATGAATGGCGGTACGACGTTTCCGTCCGCTGTCGAGAATGCGACGCTATGCCGCGCGGACGGCGCGGAAATCATTCATCCATTGATTCGACACGGCATGGGCCGGCGCGGACGCGGAGGAAATGGCCGACCGGCACCGGAGGGACCGGCTCGGTTCCTGTTCGGGCCGGCAGGGCCGGGCCGATGTTCCGCGCAGCCGCCCGCGTCGGGGCGCTACCGGATCAGGAACCGTCGAGGCTCGGCGCCGGAACTACCGCCCCGGCCGGCTGAAGCGGGTCGGAGGCGCGGACCCGGGGTCCGGACGCGGTGCGGTACGGAAACTGGGGGGACGGGCCACGGCCCGGGTGGTGCGGCACGAACACGTACTCCTTCCTGCGCCGCCTACCGGGTTAGCTGACGGATTCGGGCGGGAAGGCCGCCCTACCGCGGGCCATGGCTCGCGGATTCACCCCAGATAACTGTGGGTCCCCGGCTCGTTCTGAACGACTCGGCGGGTCTGCTCCGGTGTCACCCGATGGCGACTTGACGGCCGGACCAGACGGGCCGACACTACTGGCCGCTCTCCGCCATTGCCAAGCCCTCCCAGCTGGCAAAACAGTGACCAGGACCGCGATTTGGCCGGGCCGGGACCGCCTCAGCGGAGGGCCGGGCGGTCGGCGGGATAAAGCAGCATGATCATGTACGGGTACGGTATGACGGAAATAGCCCGGTTAGCGGGTGCCCAGACGCCCGCAGGTCGGTGCGCCAGGTCGGTCGGTGGCACAGGGACCCCAGGAGGCACAGGTCGATGACAACGGTGCACGAAGCGACGTACGACCTGCTCCGGTCCCTCGGCCTGACAACGGTCTTCGGCAACCCCGGATCGACGGAGGAACCGTTCCTGAAGAACTTCCCCGCCGACTTCCGCTACGTACTGGCCCTGCAGGAGGCGTCGGCGGTGGCGATGGCGGACGGCTACGCGCAGGCGAGCGGACGGCCCGTCCACGTCAACCTGCACACCGCGCCCGGCACCGGAAACGGAATGGGGAGCCTCGTCACCGCCTGGCACAACCGGACACCGATGATCGTCACCGCCGGACAACAGACCCGTACGATGAATCTGTTCGAGCCGATGCTGACGAATGTGCGGCCGACACAATTACCGGAACCGTACGTGAAATGGAGTCACGAGCCGCTGCGCGCGCAGGACGTACCGGAGGCGTTCATGCGGGCACACGCCACCGCCGTACAACCGCCGGCCGGGCCGGTCTACCTCTCCCTGCCGCTCGACGACTGGGACGAGCCCGCCGACGGTGTCCCGGTGGCCCGCCGGGTGAGCACCCGGGTGGCACCCGATCCGGCGATGCTCGACCGGTTCGCCGAGGTGTTGGCGCAGTCCCGGAACCCGATGCTGGTGATCGGCCCCGGCATCGACCGGGCCGGCGGCTGGGCCGAGGCGGTCGCGCTCGCCGAACAGATGCGGGCGCCGGTCTGGCAGCCGCCGTTCGCCGACCGGGTCGGCTTTCCGCAGGACCACCCGCAGTTCCAGGGACTGCTGCCGCCGGCGATCGGCCCGCTCGCCGAGAAGCTGGTCGGACACGACTGTGTGCTGGTGGTCGGCGCGGCGGTCTTCCGCTACTACCCGTACGTCCCCGGCGAGTACGGCTACCTCCCGCCCGGCACCCGGCTGCTGCACGTCACCGACGATCCGGACGAGGCCGCCCGGGCGCCGGTCGGGGACAGCCTCGTCGGTGACGTGGCACTCGCCTGCGCCGGACTGATCGCCCGACTGCCGGCGACGGACCGGCCGCTACCCACCCCGAAATCCGCCCCGCCGACCGTCGAACCCGGCCGGCCGCTCGCCCCGGAGGCCCTGTTCGCCACCCTCGCCGCCGAGTGGCCGGCCGACGGCGTGCTGGTCCCGGAGACGCCGTCCAACCTCAGCGCCCTACACCGGCAGCTGCCCATCACCCGACCCGGCTCGTACTTCAAGATGGCCAGCGGTGGTCTCGGCTTCGCACTGCCGGCGGCGGTCGGCATCGCGCTCGCCCAGCGGGACACCGACCGGCACCGGCCGGTGGTCGCGGTGATCGGCGACGGCTCGTTCCAGTACTCGCCGCAGGCCCTCTGGACCGCCGCCCAGCAGCGGCTGCCGGTGGTCTTCGTGGTGCCGGTCAACCAGCAGTACGGCGTGCTGAAGGCGTTCGCCCGGCTGGAGGAGACACCCGGGGTGCCCGGCCTGGACCTGCCCGGCCTGGACATCCCGAGCATCGCCCGCGGCTACGGCTGCACCGCCCACCAGGTGGAGTCCCTGGACGACTTCCGGGCGGCGTTCCGGGGCGCACTCGGCGGGGACGGTCCCACCGTGCTGACCGTCCCGATCACCGCGGACGTCGCGCCCCTGTTGTGAGCCCTGTGGTGAGGAGGAGCCCACTCAGCCCGACATCACCCGCTGGTGCAGTGCGGTCACCACGGCACGGGCCGAGACGAACGAGCCGTGCTGCCAGGCCACCTCGTGACTGAGCCAGTCGCCGGCGAAATAGCACCGACCCGCCGGCTTCAGCAGCAGGCCGTACCCGGGCGAGGAGTACCGGGGCGAGGTCCAGGCCGCCTCCAGGTAGCGGGTCCGGTCCCAGGCGTGGGAGTACGAGGTGGCCAACTCGGTCCGGTACTTCTCGCCGTGGATCTTCACGCCCTGGGCGACCGCCCGCTCCTCCCGCTGGGCCGGGGTCAGCGCGCTGTACGCCCGGGCGTTCGCGCCGGTGTTGTAGTACCCGACGATCAGGCCCCGGGGTGCGTGGAAGCCGTGCGACGGATACCAGATGTGCGCGAGGTCGAGGTCGGTCTCGGTGATCCCGCCGTAGATCCGCTGGTCCAACTCCCACCAGCGGCTCCGGTACTCCAGACCGATCTTCCCGGCGGCGGTGACCGGGAACTCGGCGAGTGCCGAGGTGACGTCGGCGCCGAGGTTGTGCGGCACCCGGGCCATCAGGTGCGGCGGCAGCGTCGCGACGCAGTAGTCGGCGGTCACCCTGCGGTCCCGGCCGCCCTGCCGGTATGTCACCTCGACCGTGCCGCCCCGGTCGGTCACCCCGGTCACCTCGGCGCCGAGCTTGATCCGATGTGTGCCGACCGCCCTGCCCAGCGCCTTCGGGATCTGGTCCATGCCGCCGACCGGCTGGAACATGAGCATGGCCTGGTCGTAGCCGAACTCGAAGGAGAAGTACCGGCCGACGTTGCTGGCGAAGACGTCCGCGAGCGGCGGCGGCGCGCCGAGCGGTACGCCGGTGTCGACGCCCGCGCCGGGATAGCTGAGATAACCCCGCCGGCTACCACCGGTGTACGCGTAACCGCTGGTCCGACCGCCGATCGCGCCGTAGCTCTGCAGGAACGACAGCAGCCGCTCCTTGTCGGTGGCGGTCAGCCGGTCGTCCAACGCCCCCTGGTCGGTCGCCTTCGCCAGCAGCTCCGAGACGTAGCCGTAGACGTCGGCCTTGGCGGTACGGTAGCGGACCGGCGCGGTCATCCCGGCCGACTCGTTGTAGATCCAGGCGTCCGCGTTCGCGTTGGTGAAAACCTCGACCGGCACCCCGAGTTCCCGGCAGTAGTCCATGGTGACCATCCACTGCGCGATCCGGCCCGGTCCGGCGTTGAAGTAGACACCGTCGGAGAACCTCGCCCGCTGGCTGCGCCCGTCGAGGTCGGTCTCGACGTCGCCGCCCCGGATCGTCAGGTTCCGGCCACCGGCCCGGGCCCGCGCCTCCAGCACGGTGCAGTCGTACCCGGCCTTGCCCAGCTCGTACGCGACGGCGAGCCCGGCGACACCACCGCCGAGGATCACCACCCGGGAGCTGGAGCGGCCGGTCAGGGAGAAGTCGGCGCGACTCGGTGCCCGGAACGGCGGTGTCGCCGAGCTCGCGGTCGGAGCGAGCCCGAGGGCGCCCATCGTGGCGAGCATCGCGCCCGCGCCGCCGCTGACCCCGACCGCACGTAGGAAGCCCCGCCGGCTGACGGTGGACTGGTCGTACTGACTCATGCCGCCCCCTTCGAAGATCCGTGGGAGGCTGAGTCTGTTAGCGATCTGTTACGGCAGTCAAACAGAGAATATTGCCGATTCATTTCACGTCACCGCCGGATCCTCGGGTCCGACGTCCGGGCTGATGTCCGGGCTGATGTCCGGGCGTTCCAGCGCCCACCGCCGGCCCGACGGGTGCCCGGGGTACCGTGCAGCCATGTCCGCTACCGCAGCCGTCGACGCCCTGACCTCGACCGGAGTCCCGCACCGGGTGGTCCGGCACGAACCGGTACGCAGCCTCGCCGAGGCCGCCGAGGCGATCGGCGTCGCCGTGCCGGACGTGGTGAAAACCATCGTCGTACGCCGGGGCGAGGGCGACTTCGTGTTCGTCCTGGTGCCCGGGGACCGGGTGATCTCCTGGCCGAAACTGCGCGGGCTGCTCGGGGTCAACCGGCTCTCGCTACCGGACGCGGCGGAGGCGAAGGCGGTGACCGGCTACGAGCGGGGCACCATCACCCCGTTCGGCGCCACCACGAGCTGGCCGGTCGTCGCCGACGAACGGATCCTGGGCCGGAGCATCAGCCTGGGCGCAGGTGCGCACGGCGTGGCGGCCGTCCTGGACGCCGACGAGGCGGTCCGGGCCCTGGCCGCCACCGTCGCCGACATCACCGACCCGGACCGTCCCCGCTGACCCCGCACAGATGTGGGGAGGGGGCCCTTCCGCACCGCCGGCTGCCGCCCGGACGACAGGAAGGGCCCTTCCTCACAGGCGGGTGAGCAGGGTGTCGGTCACCGTCCGAGTGTCGGCGGTACCACCGAGATCGCGGGTACGGGTGGCCGGGTCGAGGAGACTGGCCTCGATCGCGGTGACGATCTGGCTGGCGGCCGCCGGATGGCCCAGGTGGTCGAGCATCATCGCCGCCGACCAGACCGCGCCGAGCGGGTTCGCGACTCCCCGCCCGGCGATGTCCGGCGCCGAACCGTGCACCGGCTCGAACATGGACGGAAAGGTGCCGGTCGGGTCCAGGTTGGCCGACGGGGCGATGCCGATGCTGCCGGCCACCGCCGCCGCCAGGTCACTGAGGATGTCGCCGAACAGGTTGGAGCCGACGATCACGTCGAACCGCTCCGGCTCGAGCACCAGCTTGGCGGCGAGCGCGTCGATGTGCTCGGCGTCCCAGCGTACGTCCGGATGACCGGCCGCCCGCTCGGCGACGACCTCGTCCCAGAACGGCATGGTGTGCACGATCCCGTTGGACTTCGTCGCCGAGGTGACGTACGACCGACGGGTCCGGGCCAGGTCGAAGGCGTAGTCGACGATCCGGGTCACCCCGGAGCGGGTGAAGATCGCCTCCTGCACCGCCTGTTCCTCCGGGAAGCCCCGGCCGAACCGTCCGCCGACCTCGCTGTACTCCCCCTCGACGTTCTCCCGGACCACCACCAGGTCGACCTCGCCCGGTCGGGCGCCCCGGACCGGGCTCGGCACACCCTCGAAGACCCGGATCGGGCGCAGGTTGACGTACTGCCGGAAGGTGCGGCGGATCGGGATGAGCAGTCCCCAGAGCGAGACGTGGTCCGGCACACCGGGCCAACCGACGGCGCCGAGCAGGATCGCGTCCGCGTCCCGGAGCCGGTCGAGGCCGTCGGTCGGCATCATCGACCCCTGGCTGAGGTAGCGCCGACAGGACCAGTCGTACTCGGTGTAGTCGAGCCGGATGCCATGCCGGTTGGCGACCGCGGCCAGGACCTGGCGGGCGGCGGCGACCACCTCGACCCCGATGCCGTCGCCGGGGACGACCGCGATCCGGTGGCGGCCGCCGGGGCCCTGCGCACCGGCCCGCGACGTCGCGCCCTCCCCAGCCGTCGGGCCAGCCGTGGCCGTCGCGCCATCCATGGCCGCCATCAGCCACCCAACCCGACGACGGCGACCATCACCGGCAGGAGCAGCAGGATCAGGATGGCGCCCAGGATGTCGAAGGAGAAGCCGGAGCGGATCATCTTGGTGATCGGGACCACGCCGGAGCCGTAGACCACCGCGTTCTGCGGGGTCGAGACCGGGAGCATGAACCCGAACGAGGCCGCGAAGGTCGCCGCCAGCGCGGGAACGAACGGGTTGATCCCGGCCGCGACGGCGACCGGGATGATGATCGGTACGACCACCGCGGCGGCCGCCGTGTTGCTGGTCGTCTCCGAGATGACGATCGCCAGCAGCACGGCGAACGCGGTGATCGCGAAGACGCTGGTAAGCCCGAGCAGGTCGGCGCTGCCGTCGCCGATCGTCCTGGCCAGCCCGCTGTCCTCGAGCAGCGACCCGAAGATGATGCCGGTGCCGAAGAGCAGGATCGTGCCCCAGTCGATCCGGGCGGCGTCGCTCCAGTTCAGGGTGTACTGCCGGGCACTCCAGTCGGTGGGGAGCAGGAAGAGCAGGGAGGCGCCGAGCACCGCCACGATCCCCTCGTTGAGCCGGGCACTGATCCAGTCGTACTGGGTGGAGTCGCTGCCGAAGACCAGCGCGACCACACCCGGGGTGATCCAGAGCACCACGGTCACGGTGAACGCGACCAGGGTGTTGCGTTCGGCCCGGGACAGCGGACCGAGCTTGGCCCGCTCGCTGGCGACGTACTCGGCGACGCCCTCGATCCGCCGGATCTCCGGCTTGTTGAGCAGCAGCAGCACGGTGGCGAGCGCGACGAACATCAGCGCGCAGATCGGGAACGCCATGACCATCCACTCGGCGAACGAGATCCGGGTCCCGGTCGCCTCGGCGATCAGGTCCCGGCCGATCAGGTTCGGTGGGGTGCCGACCGGGGTCAGCAGGCCACCGACGCTGGCCCCGTACGCCAGCATCAGCATCAGCGCGATGCCGACCCGCAGCCGGGTCGGGTCGAAGTCGGCGGTGGCGATGCCCCGTTCCTGCATCAGCTTCGCGATCACGGTGAGGATGCCGAGCGCGGTCGGCAGCAGCATCGCCACGGTGGCGGTGTTGGAAACGAAGGCGGAGAGCGCGCAGGTGATCAGTCCGAAGGTGATGATGACCCGGCCGGTGGTCCGGCCGACACCGGGCAGCGAGAGCATCCGGAACGCGAACCGGCGGGCCAGCCCGTGCTTGAGCATCGCCTGGGCGAGGATGAAGGCGCCGATGAAGGTGAAGACCGTGGACGACCCGAACGGCGCGAGCACCTCGCCGGCCGGCGCCACGGCGAGGATCACGATCGCGGCGACCCCGAGCAGGCCGCCGACCGGGATCGGCACCGGCTCGGTGACCCAGAGCACGATGACGCCGAGCAGGATCCCGGCCAGGGTCTGCTGGTTGCCGGGCAGGTCGAGCGGCAGGGCCAGGAAGACGATCGAGACCAGCGGGGCGAGCCAGAGTCCGACCGTTCGTCGCCCGCGTTCGAACCGTTCCTCGGCCGGGGAGAGCCGCTGTTCCCCGAGACTGCGGTAGGTGCTGCCGCCGAGTAGGGCCTTCTCCACATCGGTTCTGGCCGGAGTGCCGCCGGTGTCGCTGGTGATGGCCACGACAACCTCCATCGGGTTCACTGTGCCGGGACGGGCGCCGCAGTGACGCAGCTAACAGTGACTTCACCAGCCCCGATGCTCGACGGTCCAAGACGAGATCACGACAACCCTTATAGGCGCTGCCTATCTGTGCTCGTCAGCGAGGTGTGTCTGCCGACGGTCCGCGCCGGTCCGCCGGCTACCCACGTCGGTCGGTCGGTCCGACGCAGGCGCAGGTGAGGAAGGCGTCGGCGGCCGGGGTGAGCGGCGCCCGGCGGGTCACGAACGCGACCTCCAGGTACGCCGCCGGCTCCAGGTCCAGCACCAGGGCCCCGGACCGCCGGGCCAGCCGCGACCAGGAGTCGGCGACCACGGCCAGCCCCACCCCGCCGAGCACCAGCGGCAGAAACGCCTCCCGGTTCTCCGACTCCACCGCGACGACCACGTCGACCCCGGCGGACCGGATCTCCTCCACCAGGTCACGCATCCCGGTCCCGGACTCGCCGACGATCAACCGGCGGCCGGCGAGCTGCTCGTGGTGGACCGGCAGGTCCGGCGGGAACGGACCGTCGGCCGGGGTCAGCAGGACCAGCCGGTGCCGGCCGGCCGGATAGGTCGCCAGGTGCTCGGTGGCGAGCCGCTCCCGGCTGGCCAGCAGACCGACCTCGGCAAAACCGGTCCGGACCATCTCCAGCACGGTGTGCGCCCGGGGCGCCGACCGGATCCGCACCGAGACTCCCGGATAGCGGGCGGTGAACCGTCGTACCACGGTGGAGAGCGGCTCGACGGTGGCCGAGGGCATCGCGGCGATCTCCACCCGGCCCGACCGCAGGTCCTGCACCGACGCCACCGTCGCCCGGGCCAGTTCCAACCCGCGTACGACCTGCCGGGCCGGTTCGATCAACGCCCGACCGGCTCCGGTGAGCACCACCCGCCGGCCGATCCGGTGGAACAGTTCACTTCCCAGGTCCCGCTCCAGGGCCCGGATCGCCTGGGACAGCGACGGCTGGGCCACGAACATCGCCTTGGCCGCCCGGCTGATCCCGCCGTGATCGACGACGGCGAGAAAGTACTCCAGCTGTCGTGCGTCCACCGCGCCCACCAATTCGCACCGGCCGTCGGGTTACGCCCGAAGTGTGCCAGTGCCCCGGCCGCTCCCGTGGCCCCCACTCCGACCCGGTCGGCAGCCGGTCACTCCGGAGCGCCCGACGTCCCGCCCGCCGGGGGCCGGCCGGAAACCAACGGCTCAGGCGGGGACGGTGAGGGTGACCCGGACGATCTCTCCCGGCTCCGATCCGGCCTGCCCGAGCAGGCCACCGTCCGGTCCCCAGATCGCCGACCCGCCGGCCGCCGGGTCGAAGCCGCCACCGGTGCCGCCGGCGAAACTCGCGGTGGCGACCCACACCCGGTGGTCGCCGACCACCCGCCGGGCCCGCTCCGCCGGCACGTGGGCGTCCCGGGCGTGGTCGAGGACGGCCGCGACGTAGACATCCATGCCGAGCGCGGCGGTGGCCGCGTCGTGCCCGGCGAACCGGGTGTCGCGGCAGATCGCCAGGCCCAGCCGCCAACCGTCCACGTCGAGTACCACGGGCCCGTCGCCCGGGCTGAACCGCGCCTCGGACTCGTGCACGTGCACCTTCCGGTACACCACCCGGGCGCCGCCGCCGTCGACGGCCAGCATCCCGATGTGCTCACGACCCGACTCACCCCGGACCGGGGCGCCGACCAGCGCGGTCGTCCCGGTCACGGCGCAGGCCCCGACCAGCGGCGCCAACCGTGGGTCGTCGGCGTCGACCGGGGCCGCGTCCAACTCGTACCCGGTCAGCGACAGTTCGGGGAATACCACCACCCGGGCGGCTGCGGCCCGGACCGCGTCGGCGTGCGCGGCCACGTTCGCGACCACGTCGTACGTCGTGGTCGGCGGTTGGGCCACGGCGATGACCAGCGGCCAGCGCGGCACGGTTCCTCCCTCGGGGTGGCGGGACGGGTCAGTCCCGTTCGATCAGGTGGCCGACCAGGTCCGGGCCGAAGACGGCGGCACCCGAACCGTCCCGGCGCTGGTCGACGTCGGGCAGCTTCACCGGCTCGCCTCGCTTCGACGAGCCGACCGGACGCGGGCCGATCCAGGCGACGACCAGCCGGGACTCCCCCTTGAGGAAGCGCTGCGCGCGGACCCCGCCAGTGGCCCGCCCCTTCGCCGGGTAGAGCGCGAACGGGGTGACCTTCACACCGCTGCCGGTGGAGGTGACCACCATCGCCTCACCGTGGTCGTCGCCGTCGGTACGGATCGCGCCGAAGAAGACCACCTGGGCGTCGGTGCCGAGGGTGATCCCGGCCATCCCGCCGCCCTTGAGCCCCTGGGGGCGGACCAGCTTGGCCGGGAACCGCAGCAGCGAGGCGTCCGAGGAGACGAAGGCGAGGGTCTCGGTGCCGTCGACCAGCCAGGTCGCCCCGACCACCTCGTCGCCGTCCCGCAGCCCGATCACCTCGAACTCGTCGGAGCGGACCGGCCACTCCGGGGCGCAGACCTTCACCACACCCTGCCGGGTGCCGAGCGCCAGGCCGGGCGAGCCGGTCCCCCGGTCGCCGAGTGGCGCCAGGCCGACCACCTGCTCCCCCGGCTCCAACGGCACCAGCTCGGCGGTGGACATGCCGCCGCTGAGCGACACCGTGCCGGACTGTTCCGGCAGCACCGGCAGCGGCAGCACGTCGGTCTTGAACGCCCGTCCCGCGCTGGTGACCAGCAGCACCTGACCCCGCGCGGTGGCCTGGACGACCGCCCGGACCGCGTCGTGCTTGGTCCGCCCGTTGCGTCGGCGTCCCTCGGCGCTCTCCTCCGACTCGGCGGCGGTCCGGGCGACCAGCCCGGTCGCGGAGAGGATCACCTGGCACGGGTCGTCGGCGACCTCCAGCGGACCGGCCGGCGCCGAGGCGGCCAGCACCTCCTTCAGGTCGCCGTCGATCAGCGTGGTGCGGCGGGACCGGCCGAACTCCTCGCCGACCACGGCGAGCTCGTCCGAGACCACCTTCCGGAGCACCCGGTCGTCCTCCAGGATCTCGGTCAGCGCGGCGATCTCCTCGCGCAGCCGCTCCCGCTCGACCTCCAGCTCGATCCGGTCGAACTTGGTGAGCCGGCGCAGCGGGGTGTCCAGGATGTAACCGGCCTGGATCTCGGAGAGCCCGAACTGGTTCATCAGGGCTTCCTTGGCGGCCTGGGCGTTCTCGCTGGCCCGGATCAGCCGGACCACCTCGTCGATGTCGAGCAGTGCCATCAGCAGGCCGTCAACCAGGTGCAGCCGGTCCTGGCGCTTGGTACGCCGGAACGTCGTCCGCCGGGTCACCACGTCGTACCGGTGGGCGAGGAAGACCTCCAGCAGCCGCTTGAGCCCGAGGGTCTGCGGCTGGCCGTCCACCAGGACCAGGTTGTTGACCCCGAACGACTGCTCCATCGGGGTGAGCCGGTAGAGGTCGGCGAGCAGCGCCTGCGGGTTGACCCCGACCTTGCACTCGATGACCAGCCGGGTGCCGTTCTCCCGGTCGGTGAGGTCCTTGACGTCGGCGATGCCCTGCAGCCGGGCCGGCTGCCGCTGGCCCTTGCGCGGCCCGGAGGTGATCAGCTTGCCGCGCACCTCGTCGGTGATCGCCTCGATGATCTTCTCGGCGCCCACCCCGTACGGCAGCTCGACAACGGTGATCGCCTGCCGGCCCCGGCTCCCCTCCAGCAGCCCGATCTCGACCCGGGCCCGCATCCGGACCACGCCCCGGCCGGTCTCGTACGCCTTGCGCACCTCGTCCAGGCCGAGCAGCTGGCCACCGGTCGGCAGGTCCGGACCGGGCACGAACTCCATCAGCCTGTCGAGATCGGCGTCCGGGTGGTCGATCAGCCACCGGGCCGCCGCCACCACCTCGGCGAGATTGTGCGGGATCATGTTGGTCGCCATCCCGACCGCGATCCCCGAGGTGCCGTTGACCAGCAGGTTCGGGAAGGCGGCCGGCAGCACGGCCGGCTCGGTCAGCGAGCCGTCGTAGTTGGGCCGGAAGTCGACGGTCCCCTCGCCCAGCTCACCGACGAGCAGCATCGCCTCCCGCGACATCCGCGCCTCGGTGTTGTGGTTGATGAAGGCGCCGGCCAGGAAGGAATGGTCTTCGGACTCCACCCGGACGGAGTACACCTCGGCCGGCTCGGCCGGAACAGCCTCGGCGACCGTCTCGAAGCGGTACCCGGAATCCATGATCGGCAGAATCGTGGCGAGGACCTCCGGGTCCTTCACCCGGTCGATGATCCGCAGCCGTTCCGTCTCCCACCGCTCCATCCGGTCGAAGTTGTGGACGGTGAGCCACTTCCGCCCGCTCCCCCGGCGGTCGAACTCGAGCGCACCACGCACGTAGTCGGCGACGAAGGGGGCGTGGTCGCGCGAGAGGCGGTGCGGGCGCAGCGGTGCGTGACGCAGCAGCTTCTGCAGCACCGCCTGCTTGGTGCGGAGGAAACCGACCCGTTGCGCATACGCCTTGATGTTACGGAGGCCGGAGATCACCAGACGGTGTTCGATCGAGCCACTGGGTCGGGTGTACTGGCGCCGGCAGGCGACCACCCCGAACTCGGCCAGCAGCTCCTGGAGTTCCCGGCCCAGCCGCTCGCTGTAGGTCGTGTACTGGATGGTGAAGCTGTCGTTGGCGACCCGCACGCCGCCGTCGCCCTCGAAGATCGCCATGAGGAAGGCGCGTTTGACACCCCAGCCGCCCGACCAGACGAACTCCGGAACGAACTTCTCGCGCGCCTGGTGCCCGATCAGCTCCGCCAGCGGACTGGCCCGGAACGCGTCCATCCCCCCGGAGAACTCCTGGACGTCCAACTCCAGGATGCGCTTCCGGTCGCGCCGGGTGTGCCGGTCCGATACGTAGCGGGCGCCCCCGACGACCTCGTCGTACGCGTGCAGAACCTCAGAGAAGAAGTGTTCGTCGGTGTTGTTGAAGCCTGCCCGGTTGTCGCTCGCCCAGCCCTCGGAGACCCAGGCGCCAGCCAGTACCCCGAGGTTGTACTCCCGGGCCGTCGGCACGACCTCGGACCACGCGTTGCGGGCGATGCAGACCACCGTCCCCGGCTGGACCTCGTCAAGCCGCCGCCACTGGAACAGCGGTACGCCCATCGGGTTCTCCAGGCAGAGCACCAAATGGTTCTCGCTGCCCCGCAACGAATATCCGGAAGTCGTGGTGATCTGGATGGTCGGGTGTACGCCGGAGTTGAAGACCCGGTTGACCCGGACCGACTTGCCGTCCTTGTCCAGAACCTCAAAGTCAACGTCCCGCTCCGCATCGGCGGGCAGGCCGACCAGGTCTCCGATGCGGGGACTGGAGCCGTCGGCGAGACGAATCCGGGTCTCCCCCACGACGCAGTAACGCGCGGCGGCCGGTCCGTCGTCCGGGGAGCCAAAGTTTCCATGTCCGTCGATGAGTGGGGCGTTCAGCGAGAAGTCCTGGGCGAGCCGGACCATCGCGTCGTAGATCGCGGTGTCGCCGTGCGGGTGGTAGCGACCCATCACGTCACCGACCACCCGGGCCGACTTGACGTGCGACCGGTCCGGGCGGTGGCCCTGCTCGCTCATCGAGAAGAGGATCCGCCGGTGCACCGGCTTCAGGCCGTCCCGGGCGTCCGGCAACGCACGGGAGTGGATCACCGAGAAGGCGTACTCCAGGTAGGAGTCCTCGACCTCGGTGGCCAGCGGGTTGTCGACGATCCGCGCCCCCGCCCGGTCGAAGGCGGAGAGGTCGACCTTCGACCGGTTGCCCGTACGGCGTGCCATGACTTCGTGCTCGCTTCCCTCGCCTGTCGCCGGTGACACCGGCGCCGTCACGTCCCTGTTGACCCGTCCGCCGGGATCAGGCGTCGATCGCCTCCCGGTCGACCCGGTTCGCCGACTCGATCAGCCAGTTCTTCCGGGGCTCGACCTTCTCGCCCATCAGCAGCTCGAGGACCTCCTCGGCGGCCTCCGCGTCGTCCAGCGTGATCCGCCGGACCGCTCGGGTGGCCGGGTTCATGGTGGTCTCCCAGAGCTCGTCGGCGTCCATCTCGCCGAGACCCTTGAACCGGGGCACCGGGGTGACCACCTGTTTGCCGGCCTGCTCCAGCCGGGCGATGGTGCCGAGCATCTCGGCCTGGGTGTAGGTGTAGACGGTCTCCGGGTTCTTGCCCCTGGTCACGATCTTGTGCAGTGGCGGCACCGCCGCGTACAGCCGCCCGGCCTCGATCACCGGCCGCATGTACTTGGCGAAGAGGGTGATCAGCAGGGTCCGGATGTGCGAGCCGTCGACATCGGCGTCCGCCATGATCAGGATCCGGCCGTAGCGCAGCGAGGCCAGGTCGAAGGTACGCCCCGAGCCGGCCCCGAGGACCTGGACGATCGCCGAGCACTCGGCGTTGTCCAGCACCTGCTGCAGGTTCGCCTTCTGCACGTTGAGGATCTTGCCCCGGATCGGCAGCAGCGCCTGGTACTCCGAGGTACGGGCCAGCCGCGCGGTACCGAGCGCGCTGTCCCCCTCGACGATGAAGAGTTCGCTGCGCTCGACGCCGGTGGAGCGGCAGTCGACCAGCTTCGGCGGCATCGACGCGCCCTCCAGGGCGGTCTTGCGCCGGGCGGCGTCCTTCTGCTGCTTCTGGGTCAGCCGGACCCGGGACGCGTCGACGATCTTCTGCAGTACGGTCCGCGCCTCGGACTTGGTCTTCCGGTCCTCCAGCCAGGCCTTGATGTGCTGCTCCACCAGGGTCTGCACGACCTTGGTGACCGGCGCGGTGGAGAGTTCGTCCTTGGTCTGCGAGGTGAACTGCGGTTCCGGGATCCGGACGTGCACGACGGCGGTGAGCCCCTCCAGCACGTCGTCCAGGACCGGCGGGTCCTCCTTCGGCCGGAGCAGGCCGCGGGCGTTGCGGATCGCCTCGGTCAGTGCGCGTACCGCGCCGCGCTCGAAGCCCTTGCGGTGGGTACCGCCGTGCACGTTGCGGATGGTGTTGGTGAAGCACTCCACGGTGCGGTCGTAGCCGGTGCCCCAGCGGAAGGCGATCTCGATCTCGGCCCGCCGCTCGACGTTGCTGCGCATCACGCCGTTGGAGTCGGCGGCGTTCTCCCGGTAGGTGCCCGTGCCGGTGACCAGCAGCGTGCCGGAGACCGGCTTGTCGCCGGCCGGGGCGAGGAAGTCGACCATGTCGGCCAGGCCGTTCGGGAAGTGGAACGTCTCCGCGCTTATCGACCCGCCGGTCGCGTCGCGCAGCACGTACGTCACCCCGGGCACCAGGAACGCGGTGTGCCGCAGTTTGGTCCGGACCGCCTCGACGTCCAGGGCGGCGCCGTTCTCGAAGTAGCGGGCGTCGTGCCAGTAGCGCACCGAGGTGCCGGTCGACTCGCCCCGCTTGAGTTTGCCGGCCAGCCGCAGCCCGGGGTGCGGGGTGAACGTCGCGGTTGGTCCGGCGCCGTCGAAGGTCCCCGGGGTGCCGTGCTGGAACGACATCTGGTGGGTCTTGCCGTCCCGGCGTACGGTCACGTCGAACCGCCGGGAGAGGGCGTTGACCGCCGAGGCGCCGACGCCGTGCAGGCCGCCGGAGGTCTTGTAGCCGGAGCCGCCGAACTTGCCGCCGGCGTGCAGCCGGGTCAGCACCAGCTCGACCCCGGAGAGCCCGGACTTGGCGTGCACGTCGGTCGGGATGCCCCGGCCGTCGTCGTCGACCTGCACCGAACCGTCGGCGTGCAGGGTGACCTCGACCCGGGTGGCGTGACCGGCGACACCCTCGTCGGTGGCGTTGTCCAGGATCTCGTTCAGCAGGTGACCCACGCCACGGCTGTCGGTCGACCCGATGTACATGCCGGGCCGCTTCCGGACCGCGTCCAGACCCTCCAGGTGGGTGAGGTCGTCGGCCCCGTACAGAATTTCAGGCTGTGCAGTCAACGAGCTGAACTCCCAGGATGTGCCGGTGGTGTGTCGCGGGTCGGCGCCACTGGCGGTCGGGCGCCGGGCCCCACGCCGGTAGCGAGCGTACCCACTCCGGTGATCAGCTTCCGGGAGCCTCCGGCCGGACCGGTCCGCGTGGCGAGCAACATCACCCGATTCTGCTGGCCGGGTATGACAGGAGTGCCGGCGGTGACCGGGGACGCCGGCTGTGAACCCGGGTGCGGATGGGACCAGCGGTACGGCACGATGTCCGCCATGTCGTCGCAAGGATCGTTCGGTCCGCCCCAGCTGCCGGTCGGCACCCAGGTCGTGCTGCGCGAGACCGGCGCCGACCTGACCGGCGTACGGGTGCAGCGCGGCGCCACCGGCCGGGTCGTCGGCTACGACGCGGCTGCCGACGACTACCTGGTCGACCTCACCGACGGCCGGCGGCTGCGCAGCCCGCGCGGGCGGCTGGCGCTGCGCAAGGCGTACCAGCAGCAGGTGGCGGTCGGTGCGGACCAGCCGGCGCTGGACGGGCCGGAGCTGGTGGCCCGGCACACGATCTACGCGGCGGTGGTCGGCTCCCGCGCCTTCGGGCTGGCGACCGAGGAGTCCGACACCGACCTGCGCGGTGTCTACGCCGCCCCGGCGTCGGCGTTCTGGTCGCTGGTCAAACCGCCGCCGCACGTCGACGGCCCGGAGCCGGAGCAGTTCTCCTGGGAGGTCGAACGCTTCTGCGAGCTGGCGTTGAAAGCCAACCCGAACCTGCTGGAGGTGCTGCACTCCGGCGACGTACGGGTGCTCACCCCGGTCGGTGAGGAGTTGCTGGAGCTGCGGCCGGCCTTCCTGTCCCAGCTGGTCTTCCAGACCTACTCCGGGTACGTGCTCAGCCAGTTCAGGAAGCTGGAGGCCGACCTGCGACAGCACGGCCAGCCCCGGTGGAAACACGTCATGCACCTGCTCCGGCTGTTGCTGAACGGCCGGGACCTGCTGCGGCACGGCCGGCTGGTCCTCGACGTCGGCGAGCACCGCGACCGGCTGCTGGCGGTCCGGCGGGGCGAACTGGGCTGGCCGGAGGTGGAGTCCTGGCGGCTGACCCTGCACGCCGGGCTCGACGACGCGCTGCGGGACACCGTGTTGCCGGCCGGGCCGGACACGACCCGGGTCGACGCCTGGCTCCGTTCGGTCCGGGCCCGCAGCGCCCGACAGACCCTGCTGTCCGGCGGGACCGGAGCGGACGGGGAGGCGTGGTGAACGGCGGCGCGGCCCCGGACCTGACCCGGCTCGACCCGGCGGAGCTGGGTGGTGTGGTCGCGGAGCAGCCGTACCCGCTGCTCTTCGCCACCGTCTCCGGCGCCCACCTGTACGGCTTCCCGTCCCGGGACTCCGACGTCGACCTGCGCGGCGCCCACCTGCTGCCGGCGGCCGAGGTGGTCGGGTTGCGGCAGGGCCCGGCCACCCTGGACCGCACCTGGATCCGGGACGGGGTGGAGATCGACCTGGTCACCCACGACGTGGCGAAGTTCGTCCAGCTGCTGCTGCGCCGCAACGGGTACGTCCTGGAGCAGCTGCTCTCCCCGCTGGTCGTGGTCACCGGGGTGGTGCACGCCGAACTCATCGCGCTGGCTCCCGGCTGTCTGACCCGCCACCACGCGCACCACTACCGGGGCTTCGCCCGCACCCAGCAGCGGTTGTACGCCGGCAGCGGCGAACTGAAGCCGCTGCTGTACACGTTCCGGACCCTGCTCACCGGCATCCACCTGATGCGCACCGGTGAGCTGCTGGCCCACCTGCCGACCCTGGTCGACCGGGTGCCCGGGGCGCCGGCGTACCTCGGGGCGCTGGTCGCGGCCAAGGCGGCCGGCGAGCACCGCCGGCTGGCGGAGCTGCCGGACGCCCCGGCGGCGGAGCGGCTCGACGCCGACCTGGCGGCGCTGCACGAGACGCTGGACCGGGCGCAGCGGGACTCCCGGCTGCCCGAGCAGCCGGACGCCGCGGCCGCCCTGCACGACCTGCTGGTCCGGGTCAGGCTGGCGACGGTACCCGGTACGTCTCCACCAGCTTGTCCATGATCGCGTCGAGCCGGGCGTCGACCCGCTGCCGGGTCGGGTCGGCGTCGTACCAGGCGACGATCTCCCGGGCGCCCTGGCTGAACGGCACGGTCGCCACGAAGTCCGGGACCAGCCGGCGCAGCTTGGTGTTGTCGAAGACCATCGAGTGAGTCTTGTCGCCGAGCAGCCCGGCGCCCCAGTCGGCGTCGTGCGCCGCGATGGCGGCCGACGGCACGTGCACGATCCGGGCCGTGGTGCCGGCGGCGGCGGCCAGCGCCTCGGCGATCTGGTTCCAGGTCAGCGCCTCGTCGGAGGTGATGTGGAAGACGTCGCCGACCGCGGCCGGGTGGCCGAGCAGCGGGACCAGTCCCTTGGCGAAGTCGGTGTGGTGGGTGAGGGTCCAGAGCGAGGTGCCGTCGCCGTGCACCACGATCTCCCTGCCCCGCCGCATCCGGTCCAGCACCGTCCAGCCGCCGTCGAACGGCACCAGGGTCCGGTCGTAGGTGTGCGAGGGGCGGATGATGGTGGCCGGGAAGTTCTCCTCCCGGTACGCCTCGACCAGCAGCTCCTCGCAGGCGATCTTGTCGCGGGAGTAGCGCCAGAACGGGTTGCGCAGCGGTGTCGACTCGACGATCGGCAGCCGGGACGGCGGGGTCTGGTACGCCGACGCCGAGCTGATGAAGACGTACTGTCCGGTCCGGCCCCGGAACAGGTCCATGCTGGTCCGGACGTGTTCCGGGGTGAAGGCGATCCAGTCGACCACGGCGTCGAACTCGAGGTCGCCGAGCGCGGCGCGGACCGATTCCGGGTCCCGGATGTCGGCCCGGAGCACGGTCGCGCCGGCCGGCAGCGGACGCTTGTCGGCGGTGCCGCCCCGGTTGAGGACGTACAGGTCGAAGCCACGCTCGACGGCGAGCTGGGAACAGGCGGAGCTGATGATCCCGGTGCCGCCGATGAACAGAATCTTGCGGGGGTTGATGGCACTACCTCCTGCTCATCGCGATCTTCCTCGAAGGGCTGCCAGTATGGCCCGATCCCGGACCGGTCACAACGCCACCCGGGGTTGACGTTCGCACTACCGTCGATGTTCTCCACCACGGCCGCGGTCACCGATGCGGAGGCGATGTGTACCGGGACTTCTACACCACGCTCGCCCAGGTCCTCCCCGTCCTGTTGCTGGCCCTGATCTGGGACTCCCGCTACCTGGACCAGGTACGCCGCCAGCAGCGCCCGTCGCGTCGGGTCGACCCGGCGGGCGGCTACTTCTGGACCAAGCCCCGGGTACGGGCGTACTCGCTGACCATCGCCTCGGTCATCGTGGTCGAGTTGGCGGTCGTGGTCTTCGTCCTGGCGGGGGCCCTGCCCGACTCGACGGTGCTCCGGACGGTCCTGGTCGCGGGGCTGGTGCTGTCCCTGGGCACCCTGTTGTTCCGGGTGGCGGTGGACGTGGTCGACGCCACCCGGCCCGAACCGCCGCCACCGGCGGCAGCGGCTCCGGAGCCGGCGGCACCGCCGGCACGGACGGCCGTGGACGAGGCGGCGGGCACGTCAGCGGTCACCGACGACGCCACGGTCAACCGGCCCGGGTAACATCGCCGGACCGAACCGCCCCTTTCCGCGTCTGTCGAGGATGTCATGCAGCTCCGTCCGTTCCCGGTCGACCTCGCCGCCACCGTGGCCGCCTGGGCCACCTCGCCGAAGGAGGCCGCCATGTGGTGCGGGCACACCGACGGCCCGGTGCCCGCCGAGAAGGTCGCCGGGTGGGCGGTCGGGGACGACGTACAGACGTTCGGGCTGTACGACGGGGACGACCTCGTCGCGTACGGCGAGTTGTGGTCGGACAAGGAGGAGGCGGAGTCGGAACTCGCCCGCCTGATCGTCGACCCCCGTCGCCGGGGGCAGGGCGTCGGCCAGCGCCTGGTGGCGGAGCTGACCGCCCGGTCGACGTACCCGAGCGTCCTGCTGCGGGTCCACCCCGACAACCACGCCGCGCTGCGCTGCTACGCGGCCGCCCGGTTCACCCGGGTCAGCCCGGAGCAGGAGGCGGAGTGGAACGCCCCGCAGCCGGTGCCGTACATCTGGCTGGTCCGCACCCTGAGCT